>JAZNMX010000024.1:0-11168 GCA_045579965.1 Faecousia sp. | reverse complement strand
GCTGTCACGCGGTCAGCGTGACTGAGGGATTGTCACTACGAGTACAACCCCTCCGAGCAAAATCAAAGATTTTGCCCACCTCCCCTTACACAGGGGAGGCAAGCTGCTTCGGCGATATTCTTATACAGTAAAAACCAGCGGACGGTCGTCCGCTGGTTTTTTAATCCTGCCGGATAAATTCGCCGTATTGGGAAGGGGCAATGCCCACCTCCTTGGTAAACTTCCGGGAAAAATACTGAACAGAGGAAAATCCCAGCTCCCCGGAAATTTCCGTAACGCTCTTTTCCCCCTCCGCCAGCAACTCCCTGGCTCTGGCGATTCGCTCCATGCTGATGGCCTGCCCAAGAGAATTCCCCGTAACCGCCTTGTAAAGCAGCCCCAGCCGGTTGCGGCTGTAATGAAACCGCCGGGAAATGGTTTCCACCGACAGATTCTCGGAAAGATTCCCCCGGATATAGGCGGTGATCTGGGCCGCCAGGTATTGCTGCATGGCGGTTTCCAGGTCCAGGTTGGATTTTTCCTCTTTCTTCAATACAGACCGGAGCATTTCAATAAGCATTTCCTCCAGATAGCAGCAAATCAGCTGCTCCGACCCTGGCAGGGAGGTGGCGCTGGGCACAAAGCGCATCATCCGCAGGGTTTCTTTTTCCTGCCGGAAGGCGCTGCGCAGCTCCCGCTGAATATCCTGCACCCGCTGCTGCCACCGGTCTGTGGAAAGCACCTGCCCCCGCAGCGCCGACAGATAAGAATCGGTACAGGTAAAGGACAGCGCCATGCATTCCGAATCCGACCGCAGAACACAAATATCGTGGGCAACGCCCGGTGGCGTCAGCAGGCAATCCCCGGCATTAAGTTTCAGCAAATCTCCGTCCTGCCGGACAAAAACCTCCCCCGCCATGCAGCAGCAAAGCTCCCAGGCCCGGCGATGGCGGTGGACCTCAGAATGGGAATAGACTCCCTTGACATGGTCCGCCGAAACAATGGCATAAATACTGACCACCCGGGATAGTCGATAGGGCTCGTAATTCATAAAACCACCCCCATAGTTTTGTTGTAAAATTGCAAAAAGAAAATGCAAAAGTGCAAGAAATCTTCTCTGGCATGTATTATACTAGTTTTAGAATCAAAAAACAAGGAGGTATTTTCATGGCAACGCCCAAAGCATTTACCTTTGCCCCCGCGGAATGGCTGCCCCTGCAGGACAGAGCGGAAGTCGAACGCATCAACTCCATGGACATGATGGAGCATCAGGGCAAAATCTATGAGAACCCGGACTTTGAATTCCGTGTGGTTTTCGACGTACATAACTACTTCGCCACCGACCTGTTCCAGCGCATCCGGATGTCCGACATTGAGGACAAGCCCCTGGTCATCATTCTCCCCTCCCCGGAAAACGCCGTGTTCATCAGCGTTACGGAGAATCTGAACAAATTCCAGGTCAGCTGCCGGAATGTCCACGTATTCTTCCTGTATGAGTATGCCAACGAAAAGGGCGATGTCGCCCCCTGGCAGAGCCCCTACAGCCGCAGCGGTCACTTCATGCGCTATTTCTATCAGCGCCTGGAGGAGCATCTGCGGATGCCCATGGAGAATATCCACTTCTGGACCAAGGAAAACACCGAAACCTACTCCGATGAGCTGGCCGCTCTGGGCGGCGCGGATGTAGCCTACACCACTCTGTGCTGGTCCGGCGGCATCGGTGCCATCGACTTTACCACCTTCCCCGCCAAGACCATGGAAGAGTTCCTTTCCATGGGCAGCCGTTATGTCACTCCCATGCTGGAGCTGCACGCCATGGACTCCCTGCGGGGTATGTTCGGCTGCTCCGGTGACATCGGCAATGTTCCTCCCTGTGCCGTTACCGTCGGCCCCAAGGACTTGGCCGCTGCCAAGCTCCGGGTATCTTTGGAGTATCTGTCCGCCTGCGGCGGCAGCCCCTCCCTGCAGAAGTTCCCCCTGAAGCTGATGCTGTTCGGACCCATCGCTCCCAACAACCCGGCTGCCATGCTTCGGACTCTGCCCGGCATTTGCTACACCACCCAGGCTGTCGCTTCCAACGGCGTTGTCAAGCCGGATAACTTCTGGCTGATTGACACCATCGAAGAAATTCGCAAAAAGGAGGAGGGCTGATTATGAACCGTTCGTTATTTGATTTTAATCCCCCTGCATGGCTGCCCACTCAGGACAAAGCCGTTCTGGAGTACTGCCGTAACATCAAGCGGGAAGAAATGGAAATTACCAACGAGAACGGATACTCCGTCCGGGTAGTTCCCCATCCCTGCAGCGCCATTACCGCTGAGCTGTTTAACTGGATTTACCGCTCCGACGTAGAAGACAAGAAGACCGTTATCGTCTTCCCCAACTCCTGGTACGCGGTCTATACCGCTGCTGCCCAGATGTGTAACACCTTCAACATCTCTGCCCGGAACATCCACGCCTTCTGTATGGACGAGTATGCCGACGAAGACGGCAACGTAGCGCCCATTTCCTACAATGCTTCTCTGGGCGGTCACTTCCTCCGGGAATTCTACCTTTCCTTCCGGGAGGATCTGCGTCCCCCGCTGAAGCAGATGCACTACTACACCAACGAAAACTTCTCCTACTACTCCGACCTCATTGACGAGGCCGGCGACGGCGGCGCAGACCTGCTGATTTCCGCCACCGGCTGGATCGGCCATACCGCCTTCATCGACCCTCATACCAAGAAGTTCGCTGCCGATTCTCTGGAAGAGTTCCTGACTCTGCCTGCCGGCTTTGTGGACAACCATCCTCTGACCATCGCCCAGAACTCCACCGGCCGCAGCGGCGACATGTATCATACTCCCCGGTACTCCGTATCCATCGGTCCCCGGGATGTTATGCACGCCCGTGACCACCTGGAGCGCCATGACCTGGGCTTCGTAGGCGGCTACAGCTCCTGGGAGCGGATGATTTCCCGTCTGCAGATTTACGGACCGGTGTGCAAGGAAGTTCCTGCCTCCATCTTCCAGCTGACCAAGGGTACCATCTATGTCAGTGAGCAGATGGCCCGTCCCATCGAACCCATGGATTTGATTGCTTTCTGATTTTACAATGCAAAACGGGGACGCTGCTGAATGCAGCGTCCCCGTATTCTTTTTATTCCTCCGGCTTGTTTTGCTTGGGTCTGCGGTGGCGGTTGTGGCGACGGAAATTGGGCTTCCTCTTTTCCCCCTCAGCCGGCTGCGCGGCCACGGTGTTCTGGGGCTTTTCCTCCCGATTCTGGGGCTTGCCTCTGCGGTTGTGACGGCGGCGGTTATTTTTGCGAGTCTCCTCCGGCTTCTCTTCCGGCACTTCCGCAGTGACCTCTGTCTTGGGTTCTTCCTCCTGCCAACGGTGCAGCTTCACCGGCTCAAAGGCAGGGAATTCTTCCTTGGGCTGTTCCTTAGGTGTCCGGCGCACCACGCCGGAAATGGGAGCCAGATCCGCCGGAATGGGGGGATCGTTTTTCTTTGCCTTGCCGCTGCGCAGCACCGCAATATCCGTATTGGCATAGGCATTCACCGTCTCCGGCTGGTCCTCCATGCGCACCTTCACCCGCTGGCGGAGCAAATCTACCTCAATAATCGTGCCCCGTCCGTCGGGGGTATCCACAAAGGACTCCGCCTTGGGCGCACTCTTTATCAAATCCTCGTAGGCATCCTGCTCGTATTTCAGGCAGCACATCAGTCTTCCGCAGGTGCCGGAAATTTTGGTGGGATTCAGGCTGAGATTCTGGGTCTTTGCCATTTTGATGGATACCGGCTGGAAATCATCCAGGAAACTAGCGCAGCAGAAGGGTCTGCCGCAGATGCCCAGACCGCCCACCATCTTTGCCTTGTCCCGAACGCCGATTTGCCGCAGCTCAATCCGGGTATGGAAGGTGGATGCCAGATTCTTCACCAGCTCCCGGAAGTCCACCCGCTCGTCGGCGGTGAAGAAAAACAGAATCTTACTGCCGTCAAAGGCGCACTCGGCGCTGACCAGCTGCATATCCAGCTGATGCTCCTGAATTTTCTGCAGGCAGACCTCATAGGCCTTTTTCTCGGTAATCCGGTTTTCCTCCATGGTCCTTTCGTCCTGGGCGGTTGCCAGCCGCAGCACATTGCGCAGAGGGGATACCACCTCGGAATGGGAAATGGTATGGATACCGCTGGCGCAAATGCCGAATTCCGGGCCCCGGGCGGTGTCGATAATCACATGGTCGCCCTGCTTCAGGGGTAAGCCGTTGGGGCTGAAAAAGTATACCTTCTGACCGGGGCGGAACTGGATATCCACCACCGCCACGGCAGATTGGTTGTTGGTTTCGTTCATGGTGTTCTCCTTATCTTAACTCCCAGGCCAGCCATCCGCAGATGGCGGCAGGGGAAACATTTCCTTGTGCATATTCTATGGCCTTTTGCAGGGCAGAAACCCCCTGCATCAGCTCCCGGGGCTGCCGCCTGGCGGCAATATTCCGGGCATGCTGGGTATTGCCGCTGCCGCCGCACCGGCAGGCAAGGGCATTTTCCAACAGCTTCAGCCACTGGTTCAGCAGCGGAATGAGGGCATCCCGCTTGGTCTTTTCCATGCCCACCAGCACCCGGGTAAGTCCCAGACTGTCCCCGGCGGCGTAGGCCGCAGCAAAGTCTACCGTCTGGGAAGAAAGGCCACTGCCCTCCCCCAGGAGTGCCTTCGCCTGCCCCAAAAAGCCGCCGCAGTCCGCCACCGCAGCCTGAATATCCTGCTCCGGGGCATCGGGAAATTCTGCTGTCAGCTTCTCTTTCAGAACATTCTCACTTAGGGGCTGCAGCTGCAAAAGGGTGCAGCGGGAGCGAATGGTGGGCAGCAAGCGTTCGGGATTGTCCGTCAGCAGCAAAAATACGCCGTAGGCAGGGGGCTCCTCCAGCACCTTCAAAAGGGCATTCTGCCCGGGGATTCCCATATCCTGGGCCCGGGGGAACAGGTAAATCTTATAGTCGGATTCATTGGGCTGAATGTAGATATCCGCCCGGGCCTGCCGGACCAAATCCACAGTTACGGTTTTCTTTTCGGGGTCGTCCACGGTAATGAAATCCGGATGGCTGCCTTCCAGCACCTTTCGGCAGGCCTTGCAGCTGCAGCAGGGCTTTTTTTCGTTTTGGCACAAAATCGCCGCCGCCAAAAGCCGCGCCAGAGTATGCCGACCGGAGCCTTCCGGTCCGCAAATCAGATAAAAATGGGAAATGTGCCCGTTTTGTATGCTGCGGCTTACGTTTTCCTTCAGCCGGTCATTTCCCAGCAAGCTTTCAAAGCCCATGGCTTCCTCCGAAACAATCTCTTTTTAGCCCCACAATGCCGACAGCATAGGAATCACCTGTTTTTTCCGGCTCATGACGCCGGGCAGGAACACGGTGTTTTCCTTGGGGATTACATTAAATGCCTGATGAATCGTGTCATCCTCGCCCACAAAAATCAGCTGCGTGCCTTCCCGCAGTACATCGGTGAGCATCAAAATCACCATGGAGAATTCCTTTTCCCTGGCGATTTTCTGCATCAGGGTCAGGAATTCTTCCTTCCGCTCCAGCATCTTGGGGCTGTCCACGCAGGTAATCTGGGCCACCGCCAGATTGTGACCGGCAATGTGGAACTCCTTGTAATCGCTGTGAAGCAGCTCCTCCGCAGAGCGGTTGCCCATAGAGGCAGAGAAGATTTCCTTGCCCAGCTCCTCCAGGGAAACATTGGCAATCCGGGCCATTCGCTCGGCGGTACGGATATCCCGCTCCGTGCAGGTGGGGGATTTGAACATAACCGTATCGGAAATAATGGCCGCCGCCATCATGCCCGCCATTTTTTCCGAGGGCATCAGGCCCTTGTCCTGGAACATGCTGGCGATGATGGTATTGGTAGAGCCTACCGGCTCGTTGCGCACATAAATGGGATTTGCGGTCTGGATATCCGCCAGCCGGTGGTGGTCGATGATTTCCAGAATCTCCGCCTCCTCCAGACCGGGAACGGACTGGGAGGCCTCATTGTGGTCCACCAGAACCACCTGCTTTCTCCGGGGGCGGAGCAAATGGTACCGGGTCAAAACGCCCACAACCCGCTCATTCTCGTCCAGAATGGGGTAGCTGGAATCTCTGTGCCGGAGCATCTGTTCCCGAACCTCGTCCACCCGGTCCTCCAGATGGAAGCACACCAGATTTTCGGTGCGGCAGATTCTGCCGATGGGGTTGGACTGGAAAATCAGACGGATCGCCCGATAGGCATCGTTGGGGGTAGATATGATGCAGGTTTTTGTGGGGAAGGTGCGAAGAGCCTCGTCAGCCTCTGCCTGACACAGAATCAGACAGCTGACATTTGCCTCCAGCGCCTTACGAATCATCTCCGGCTGGTTGCCGCAAATGACCACAGAATCCGGGGTATACAAAGAAAGATTCTCCCGGCTTTGGGGCAGCGCAATGGCCACCGAACCGGAAATCACATCGGTGTTTTCTCCGGCTTCGTTAATCACCTTGCCCTCCAGAACGCTGAGCAGATTAAACAGCGGAATCCGGTCCAGTCGGCCCTGGGAAACCAGGCTCATGTTGTAATCCGCCACATCTTCCCGGGAGAGCATGCCGTAAAGTGTACCGTCCTCGTTGGCAACGGGAATGGCTTTGACGGTGCCGGACTTTTCCAGAACGGACCATGCTCTGTCCATGGTAACGGAGCCGCTGAATACCGGCGGCTTATCAAAATCCAGATCCCGGACCTGGGTATGCATACTGTGAAGGCGCTGCGGGGGCTGGAATCCGAACCGGTCCAGCACAATCTGGGTTTCGTCGGAAACCCGTCCCAGACAGGCGGCTTCATATTCCCGGTGGCCGGTGGCGTTGCGCAGAGCGGCATAGGCCATAGCGGCAACAATGGAATCGGTATCCGGGTTTCGGTGGCCGGTGACATAGATTTTTTCCATAAATTCCTCCTTACAGTGTGACCTCTCCTGCCAGATTGGTCTCAAACAGCCGGGCAATCTCGTTGGGGTTCATCCCCTGGCCGATTGCCCACATCAGCTTGGTCATGGCGGCCTCCGAGGTCATATCCCGACCCTGGATGACCCCCTCGGAAAGGAGCTGATTTCCCACCTGATAGACCCCCAGATTGGCGCTGTCATACAGGCATTGGGTGGTAACGACGATACTAATGCCATCCTCGATGGCCCGGCGGATGCCCCTGAGATTCCGGCTCAGCACATCCATGCCCCCCAGGCCGAAGGCCTCCATCACAATGCCCTTGCAGCCCATGGCGCAGAGCATATCGAAAATGGCAGGGTTCATACCCGGTGTCAGCTTCAGCAAGAATACATTTTCACTGATCCCGGTCTTCAGCCCCGGTTCTCCGGTTTCCTTAAGCAGCACCCGCTCGTCCAGGGTCAGACCCCGATTGCTCACCGTGCCGGCATACCGGGCATTGATGCTCTCAAAGGCGGAAAAGCCGGAGGCCCGGACCTTTACCGCCCGGCAGCCCAGCATAATCTTCCGGTCAAAGGCCAGAAATACGCCCCGCCGACCGGATGCTGCCATGGCAAAGGCCGTGCGCAGGTTGTCCGGCCCGTCGGAAAGCATGTCCCGCAGGGGCAGCTGAGAGCCGGTAAACACCACCGGAAGGTCAATTCCCGGCAGCATGAAGGTAACGGCAGAGGCGGTATAAGCCATGGTATCGGTGCCATGGGAAACCACGATTCCGTCAAAATCCTTCCGGCGCTCATAAATCCGGGCGGCAATCTCCTGCCACTGGGCAGGGCGGATATTGGAGGAATCCAGACACAGCACATCCTCCACCGCAATATCGTAATAGGTCCGCAGCTGGTCAATTTCCCGCTCCATCACCTCGGAGCGCTGGGGCACCAATCCCTCCCCGCAGGGGACGGAGGCAATGGTACCGCCGGTGGTCAGCAGCAGAATTTTCTTTTTGTAATCCAAGGAGCTCCCTCCGAAGAATCATTTTTCCAAAATTCGGGGCAAAATCCCCTCAGGGCATAAAATCCCAAATACATTATACCTATATTCATGAAAAATAGCAAGTATTAAACCAAAATGTATAAGCGCAGTCCTTGAAATTTTCCGCCAAATGCGTTACAATAGGCGTAGATTCTAAACGAAACGAGGGTAATGCTATGAATGTTTTGGTCACCGGCGGTGCCGGCTATATCGGCTCCCACACCTGCGTGGAGCTGCTGGAACTGGGCTACGGCGTCATTGTCATCGACAATCTTTCCAACTCCAGCCCCAAATCCCTGGACCGGGTCCGGGAAATCACCGGCAAGGACCTGACCTTCTACGAGGGCGATGTCCGGGACGAAGCGCTGCTGCGGAAGATTTTCGCTGCCCACAAAATTGACTGTGTCATCCATTTTGCCGGCTTGAAGGCGGTGGGCGAAAGCGTGTCCATCCCCTGGAAGTATTACGATAACAACCTGAATTCCACTCTGGTGCCCACCAAGGTTATGGAAGAGGTTGGTATGCAGAATATTATCTTCTCCTCCTCTGCCACTGTTTACACCGCGGACAACGAAATGCCCCTGAAGGAAACCTCCCGCACCGGTTCCTGCACCAACCCCTACGGCTGGACCAAGTACATGACCGAGCAGATTCTCTCCGGCATGGCCAACGCCGACAAGAACTGGAGTGTTGTCCTGCTGCGCTACTTCAACCCCATCGGCGCCCATAAGAGCGGCAGAATCGGCGAAGACCCCCGGGGTATCCCCAACAATCTGATGCCCTACATCACCCAGGTGGCTGTGGGCCGCCGGGAAAAGCTGAATGTTTTCGGCAACGACTACGACACCCCCGACGGCACCGGCGTTCGGGACTACATTCATGTGGTAGACCTGGCCAAGGGCCATGTGGCGGCAGTGAAGTATGTAACCGCCCACACCGGCTGCGAGGTATTCAACCTGGGTACCGGCACCGGCTACAGTGTGCTGGACATGGTCCACAGCTTTATTGACGTGAACCGGGTTCCCGTTCCCTACGAAATCGTAGGCCGCCGCCCCGGCGACATCGGCACCTGCTACGCCGACCCCACCAAGAGCGCCGAGGTTCTGGGCTGGAAGGCAGAAAAGACTCTGAACGATATGTGCCAGGACTCCTGGAACTGGCAGAAGAACAACCCCATGGGTTACGGGGAATAAATCTTTTTGCTGTTACTTTCTTGCTCCGGCAAGAAAGTAACCAAAGAAGCCGGCATAGGGGCGAGCTCCGGAAAAGTCGCTCTCCCCTATGAACCCCTCTCCCATTCATATCCAGCCCCGAAAGTGTTCCGACTTTCGGGGCTTGCTTTTCGGTAAGACATTGCCATCGCAGTACCGGCGCTTTTTATACAAGGAAAACCCCCGGGGAGGAATCCCCGGGGGTTTGTGTTGTTTTACTGGTTCTCTTCCATTTCCTTCAGTGCGTCCTTGCGGCTGAAGTTGGCGCGGCCCTTCTCGTCGAAGCCCATGAACTTCACCCAGGTCATATCTCCCAGGTTCAGCACATCTTCCACCTTCTCCACACGGCGGTTCTCCAGCTTGGAGATGTGAACCATGCCGTCATGGCCGGGCGCAATTTCCACGAAAGCGCCGATGGGCAGGATGCGGACAACCTTGCCGTAGTACAGCTTGCCCACCTCAGGCACGAAGCAGATATCGTCCACCATCTTCTTGGCGGCGTAGGCAGCAGCGCTGTCCACAGCGGAGATGAATACGGAGCCGTCGTCCTCGATATCCACCTTGGCACCGGTGTCGGCGCAGATCTTCTGAATGGTCTTGCCGCCGGAGCCGATGACTTCCCGAATCTTGTCAACAGGAATCTTCAGGCTGATCATCTTGGGAGCAAACTCGCTGACCTCGGCACGGGGCTCGGGGATGCAGGGAATCATAATCTCATTGAGGATCTCCAGACGGGCAACACGGCAGCGCTCCAGAGCGTCTGCAATGATTTCCATGGTCAGGCCCTTGTTCTTCAGGTCCATCTGGATGGCGGTAACGCCCTCGGTGGTACCGGCAACCTTGAAGTCCATTTCGCCGTGGAAGTCCTCAACACCCTGAATGTCGGTGAAGGTTCTCCACTCGCCGGTCTCCTGGTCGGAAATCAGACCGCAGGAAATGCCGGCAACGGGACGGCGGATGGGCACGCCGGCGTCCATCAGCGCCAGAGTAGAGCCGCAGATAGAGCCCTGAGAGGTGGAACCGTTGGAGCTGAGCACCTCGGATACCACACGGATGGAATAGGGGAACTCCTCTACGGAGGGAATCACAGGCAGCAGTGCCTTTTCTGCCAGCGCACCGTGACCGATTTCACGGCGGGAGGTGGAACGGGCGGCACGGGCCTCACCGGTGGAGAAAGCGGGGAAATTGTAGTGGTGGATATACCGCTTGGTTTCCTCGTTGTAGATGGTGTCCAGCTTCTGAGCAGCAGACAGAGTGTTCAGGGTGCAGATGGACAGAACCTGGGTCTGGCCACGGGTGAACAGACCACTGCCGTGGACTCTGGGCAGAACGCCAACCTCGGCAGCCAGGGCCCGGATGTCATCCATGCCACGGCCGTCCACGCGCTTGCCGGACAGCAGCCACTTCTTGACAACCTTCTTCTGCATCTTGTACAGACAGACCTCGATATGGGTCTCAAAGTCCTCGTACTTCTCACCGAACTTCTCCTGGAAGTCCAGACGGGCAGCGGTCAGCCGCTCCTCGCGGACATTCTTGTCGTCGGTGTCCAGAGCATACTCAATCTGGCCCAGACCGTACTCGATCAGGTCGTCCAGCAGCTCGTGGTTCACGGCAGCCTTCTCGAAAGTGAACTTGGGCTTGCCGATTTCGGCAACGATGGAGTTGATGAACTTGACAATCTCCATGTTGGTCTCGTGGGCGATGCGGATGGACTCCAGCACCACAGCCTCGGGAGCCTCGTTGGCCTCGGTCTCGATCATGACCACCTTCTCGAAGGTGGAAGCGATGCACACGAAGCAGTCGCAGGCCTCACGCTCGTCAGCAGAGGGGTTAATGACATAACGGTCGCCGATGTGGGCAACATTGGTGGTTGCCACAGGGCCGTTCCAGGGAACGTCGGAAGTGGCGATGGAGATGGAAGCACCCAGAGATGCCACCACTTCCACGGGATTCTCGTAGTCGTTGGCCAACACAGTACAGGTGACCACAACGTCGTTACGCAGCTCCTCGTCGAAGAGGG
>JAZNMX010000023.1:0-16036 GCA_045579965.1 Faecousia sp. | reverse complement strand
ACTGGAGTGGCGCCGCTAACGCTACGCCACTCCGCTTAAAACTTAATATTACCTACATAGGGGCTTTTTTGTACTGTCCGTACAAACTGGGGCAGTTCAGGTCTCGGACGGCTTTTATCTTGCAATTATAAAGAAGTTGGGGTATCATAGTAACAGAAACTTCAGGAGGCGCTTATGGAAAAGATCACAAGCTTCACCATTGACCATATCCGGCTGCAGCCGGGGCTGTACGTATCCCGCAAGGACCATGTAGGCAGCGCTACTGTCACCACCTTTGACCTGCGGCTCACATCTCCCAATGAAGAACCGGTCATGAACACCGCGGAGATGCATACCATTGAGCATTTGGCTGCCACCTACCTTCGCAATGAGCCGCACTGGAAGGACCAGGTCCTGTATTTCGGTCCCATGGGCTGCCGTACCGGCTTTTACCTGCTGCTGTCCGGCGATCTTTCTTCCCGTCAGGTTTTGCCCCTGGTAAAGGACTGCTTTGCCTTCATCCGGGATTTCCGGGGCGAAGTACCCGGCGCCAGCGCCAGGGATTGCGGCAACTACCTGGATATGAACCTGCCTATGGCAAATTACTGGGGCAAGCGCTACGCTGAGCTTTTGGAAAACATCGACGACAGCCGTCTTGTCTACCCCGTGTAGGGAACACCGCCTCCGGCGTTCCGCTGACAGCGCGCAACTGCTATGAAAGGGAAAACTGTATGAAAAAGCTTGGAATTATCGGCGCCATGGATGTGGAGATCGAAACTCTGAAATCCCGCATGGACAGCCTGACTGTAACAGAAAAGGCCGGTACCGAGTACTGGGAGGGTGTTCTCTGCGGACTGCCTGTGGTACTGGTCCGCTGCGGCATCGGCAAGGTCAACGCCGCCATCGGCGCCCAGGTGCTGTGTGACTGCTTCGGCGTTACCCACATCGTCAACACCGGCATTGCCGGTTCCCTGTGCGCCCAATTGGATATCGGCGATCAGGTGGTAAGCCTGGATGTGATGCACCATGATTTTGACTGCAGCCATTTCGGCTATCCCATGTGCATGATCCCGGGTATGCCCCTGAGCTTCCCGGCAGACGGACTTTTGGTCCGGCTCGCTACGGAGGCTGCCCAGCAGGTAAATCCCGGCCATGTCCGGCAGGGACGGATCGCCAGCGGCGATCTGTTTGTGGCGGATAAGGCCCTGAAGGAGCAGATCATCCGCCGCACCGATGCCCTTTGCACCGAAATGGAGGGCGCTGCCATCGCCCAGACCGCCTTTCGCAACGGCGTTCCCTTTGTGATCCTGCGGGCTATTTCCGACAAAGCCGACGACTCTGCCCAGATGGATTACCCCACCTTTGAGGCACAGGCCGCCATGCGCTGCGCCCAGGTGGTCATGATATTGGCAGAAAAGCTATCTGTCTCATAGATTGCCTTTTATCAGGCTATCGTCCGATAAACAATGCTAAATGCATAATGCTAAATGCTAAATGAATGTGTCGCCAAGGCGACTATATAAAATTATTTTCGAAGAAAATACCACAATTCAGCATTCAGCATTTAGAATTCAGCATTATTCCAGTTTATTGGTCATCAAACAAAAAAACGGAAGTTTGAATACAGGAAGTACTGCTATGAAAAAAAGGTATTATCTTGCTGCCGGAGCGGTAGTCATCGGCGATGTGGAATTGGGCGAGGATGTGTCTGTTTGGCACAACGCGGTGCTGCGGGGTGACAGCGGTAAGATCACCGTTGGTGACCGCACCAATATCCAGGACGGCTGCATCCTCCACGAAAAAACCACCGTTGGCTGTGACTGTACCGTAGGTCACGGCGCGATCCTCCACGGCTGCACCGTCGGTGACGGCAGTCTGATCGGCATGGGTGCTATCGTTCTCACCGGCGCGGTGCTGGGGGAGGGCTGTTTGGTAGGCGCCGGGGCGCTGGTCACCGGCAAAACCGTGGCGCCGGCAGGCTCTGTGCTGCTGGGCAGTCCCGCTAAGATCGTCAAGACCCTGACCCCGGAGCAGATGGCGGCGCAAAAGCAGGATGCCGCCCACTATGTAGAGCTGGCAAAGACTATTTCGGGATCGTAATGGTCAGAACGATCTGGCTGTCTGTTTCCCTCCGCTCGGAGATCGCCGGGATACCGCATTTTTGGATGCGGGAGAGGGTCTGGGTCACATTTTTCAGAAATTGTTGAATATCTGTCCGGGGCGTTTTCGGCACCCGGTCATGCAGCAGGTCATCGATATATTGCTCGGTCCGCGCCACACTCAGGCCGTTTCGGGCAATATAGGCGATGGCCTGCAGCTTTTCCGTCTCCGATCCAAGCTTCAGCAGCGCCCGGGCATGGCGCTCGGTCAGCTCCGCCTGGCGCAGCGCCTCCAAAACCGGCGCCGAATGACGCAGAAGCCGCAGCTTATTGGCGATGGCGCTTTGGCTTTTCCCCAGCACCCGGGCTGTCTGCTCCTGGCTCATGGACCAGCGGTCCATCAGCAGGCTGATACCCCGGGCCTCCTCAATAAAATCCAGATCCTGCCGCTGCAGGTTCTCCACCAGCGCCACCATGCCCGACTCCTGATCGTTCATATTCATGACGATGCAAGGGATCTCCGTCAGTCCCGCCATGATCCCGGCACGCAGCCGCCGTTCTCCTGCGATCAGCTCGTAGCCCGCCCCCACCCGGCGGACAGACAACGGCTGCAAAATTCCGTGACGGCGTATGCTCTCACACAGTTCCTGCAGTGCCTCCTCCCGGAACACCTTTCGTGGCTGGGCAGGATTGGGCTGAATAGACCGGGCAGGCAGAAAAATGACCCGTCCCGTCTCCATGTAGGTCCTAAGCTTTTGGCATTGCATATGATTACCTCCTTTGTATTGGTTTTTTCATTTTACTGCCGGGAAATTATAAAAAACCACGAAAGAGGAAAGGAAATGCCGGGAAATTGCTCGACAAAAATGGGGCAGTGATTGCAAGGTTTTCCAATGTGTGCTACAATAGAACAAATTTCCTTTTGCCGGTCATAAGACCGACAAAAGGAAATAATGCTGAATTCTAAATGCTGAATGCCGAATGATTGTGTTTTCTTCGAAAGTGATTTCAAGCAGCCGCCTTTGGCAACACATTCATTTAGCATTGTTTATCGGGCAACACGCCCGTAAACCGTAATTTTTGGAGGAAGTATGGAAACTCGAAAGCTATATTACGAAGACTGTCATCTGCGGCAGTTTACCGCCCGGGTGCAAAGCTGCGTGGAAACAGAGAAGGGATACCTTGTTATATTGGATCAAACCGCCTTCTACCCGGAAGGCGGCGGACAGGCCTGCGACACCGGTATGCTGGACGATGCCCGGGTCACCGATGTGCGGGAGCAGGGCGGCTCTGTAGTCCACCTTTGCCACAAGCCTTTGGCTGTAGGCTCTGCAGTCACCGGCATCATCGATTGGCAGCGGCGGTTCGACCTGATGCAGCAGCACACCGGCGAGCATTTCCTCTCCGGGCTGATCCATGACCGCTTCGGCTATCACAATTCCGGCTTCCATGTGGGCGCTCAGGTGATGGAGGTGGATTTTGACGGCCCCATCCCTGCCGATGCCCTGGCAGAGCTGGAGGAACAGGCAAACGCCCTGGTGTGGGCGGACCTGCCGGTAAACTGCTACTACCCCTCCCAGGAAGCGCTGCCCCATGTGCAGTACCGCACCAAGCGGGCGCTTCCCTGGCCTGTGCGGATCGTGGATATTCCCGGTGGCGACACCTGCGCCTGCTGCGGCGTCCATGTGGCACGCACCGGCGAGGTGGGTCTGATCAAGATCCTCTCCTGTACCAAATTCCACGGCGGTGTCCGGCTGGAAATGGTCTGCGGTCAGCGGGCATACCGCTATATCCGGGATGTATTTGACCAGAACCGCCAAGTCTCCCAGCTTCTGTCCGCCAAAATGCCGGAAACCGCCCAGGCAGTGCGGAAACTTCAGGATGTCCTGGGCGCGGAAAAGCTCCGGGCTGCCGAGCTGCAGAAACAGGTATTTGACAGCATTGCCTCCGGTTATCGGGGCAGGGAAAATGTGCTGCATTTTGAAGACGCTCTCTCCGGCGGTGCCGTTCGGGACCTGGCAGACCGGATCGCTCAGGTCTGTAGCGGCATAGCCATCGTCGCTTCCGGCAATGACGGTGCCGGCTACCAGCTTTGCCTGGTCAGCAGAACTACCCAGGTGAGGGAATTGGGAACACAAGCCGCCCAGGCGCTGAACGGACGGGGTGGTGGCAAGCCGGACGCCTTCCAGGGCACCTTCCACGCCACCCGGCAGCAGATCGAAGCCTTCTTCCGGGAAGTGTAAATCGCGGCTTATCGCTCAGCATCAATCATTGGAACGTAGGGCGGGGGCTTGCCCCCCCCGTTCGTAACATTGAGATTTCGGCGGCGGGAGCAGGCCCCCGCCCTACACGCACAAACGAAAACAACCTGACAAACCGGGATTTGTTGATATATTCCAATTTTTATTGGTAAAAACCGATGATTTTTACAAATCAGCCACTTTACAACAGCTTTTTATTGTTGTATAATGAAGCCGTATGGGGAAATTTCCCTGTATGGAAAAGTCTATTATGCTGCCACCGCGCAGCAATAAAAAATGGAGGAATATACCATGTCTGTAAAAGTTGCTATTAACGGTTTTGGCCGTATCGGCCGTCTGGCTTTCCGTCAGATGTTCGGTGCTGAGGGCTACGAAGTTGTTGCCATCAACGACCTGACCTCCCCCAAGATGCTGGCTCACCTGCTGAAGTACGACTCCACTCAGGGTAACTACGCTGCCCAGGGCCATGTTGTCGAGGCTGGCGAGGACAACATCGTTGTCGACGGCAAGAAGATCACCATCTACGCCAAGGCCAATGCTGCCGAGCTGCCCTGGGGCGAGCTGGGTGTAGACGTTGTTCTGGAGTGCACCGGTTTCTACACTTCCAAGGCCAAGGCTCAGGCTCACATCGACGCCGGCGCCAAGAAGGTTGTTATCTCCGCTCCCGCAGGCAACGACCTGCCCACCATCGTCTACAACGTCAACCACGAGACCCTGACCAAGGACGATCACATCATCTCCGCTGCTTCCTGCACCACCAACTGCCTGGCTCCCATGGCCAAGGCTCTGCACGAGCTGGCTAACATCGAGGCTGGCATTATGTGCACCATTCACGCCTACACCGGCGACCAGATGATTCTGGACGGTCCCCAGAGAAAGGGCGACCTGCGCCGCTCCAGAGCCGGTGCTATCAACATCGTTCCCAACTCCACCGGCGCTGCCAAGGCCATCGGCCTGGTTATCCCCGAGCTGAACGGCAAGCTGATCGGCGCTGCACAGCGGTTCCCCACTCCCACCGGCTCCACCACCATTCTGAATGCTGTTGTTGCCAAGGATGTTTCCGTTGCTGAGATCAACGCCGCCATGAAGGCTGCTACCACCGAGTCCTACGGCTACACCGAAGACGAGATCGTTTCCTCCGACATCATCGGCATGCGTTTCGGTTCTCTGTTCGATGCTACCCAGACCATGGTCAACAAGCTGCCCGACGGCAAGACCCAGGTTCAGGTTGTTTCCTGGTACGACAACGAGAACTCCTATGTTTCTCAGATGGTCCGCACCATCAAGCACTTCTCCACTCTGCTGTAATTGAGAGCTTGAAAAAAACATACAGCCGCTGCCCACCCGGGCAGCGGCTTTTTCGTTTGAGAATACACGGTCCTCCAAAAAGCCTTCCCCTTGAGGGGAAGGTGGCAAAAATCTTTGATTTTTGCCGGATGAGGTGTAAACGGCAATCATGCCGCTGTGCAGTGCCACCTCATCAGTCACCTTCGGTTCCAGTTTCTCCTCAAGGAGAAGCCTTTTCAATCTCCCCAATCTGCTTACCAATGGTACATTGCTGAGCATATGGGCAGTTTACATAACTACAACCGATATGCACAATCTTACTGCCGTCGGTTTCCACGGTCACCGTCCGACCGCTATCCACCTGCCGGCAATAGCCGGACAGAAAATATTCTTCCTCCATGTCAATCCTCCGTTACGCAGAAGCCCATTTTCTCCAGCGTCACCCAGTCCGGGGCGACAGCACAGCACTTATGCCCCAGTAAGCGCTTGTCGGCAGGCACATCCCAATTGTCCCCAGATAGGTTTACATAAATCCGCAAGGTTTTCCCGCCAAAGCTGCGGCAGAAGCCCACCCGGCCACCGCCGGCCTGGAAAAACCGGATATCGCCCCGGCGCAGGCTCTCCTGCTCTTTGCGCAGCTGACCTAAGCGGCGGTAATGCTCCACCAGGAGCGTATCTTCCCTGCCCCAGGGGTAGGTGCGGCGGTTGAAGGGGTCCTTCCCCCCCTCCATGCCCGCCTCGTCGCCGTAGTAAATGCTGGGCATTCCCGGCAGCATATACTGCAAAAACGATGCAACAAACAGCCGCTCCCGGGCGCATTGATACTGCTCCGGCGACAAATGTTGGGCCGCCAGTTCTTCCCGGCTTCCCTCTCCGTAGCCCATAAGGGCAGTGAGGATTCGGGGGCTGTCGTGGGTGCTGAGCAGGCTCATGCTGGCGTGAAGCACATCAGCAGGATAGTTTTCCGCCAGGGTCAGCACCGTTTCCCGCAGATTCCGGCCATCGTCCTCTCCTCTTAGGAATGCCAAAATGGCATTGCGGAAGGGGTAGTTCATCACGCTGTCCAGTTCTCCGTCCACAAAGTACCGGCGATACTCCCCGTAGGCCACCTTGTTGGAGGCATCCTCCCATACTTCGCCCAGCAAAAGGGCGTCGGGGCGAAGCTGACGCAGCTTATTTTTCAGCAGCACCAGAAATTCATTGGGCAGCTCATCTGCCACATCCAGGCGGAAACCGTCGCAGCCGGCCTTCAGCCAGTGGGCAATTACGCTATCCTCCCCGGTGATGATGTAATCCACAAAGCCGGGGTCTAATTTATTCACCGTAGGCAAGGTATCAAAGCCCCACCAGGAATCGTAGCTGCCGTCTTCTTTGAACCGATACCAGCTGCGAAATTCCGAATTTTCGTCCCAGTACGCGCCCCCCTCGCCAAAGGTTTTTTGGCGGTTGAAGTACCGGCTGTTGTCCCCGGTGTGGGAGTACACCCCGTCCAGAATCACCCGGATGCCCAGTTCATGGGCGGCATCGCACAGCGCCCGGAAATCCTCCATTGTGCCCAGCATGGGGTCGGGCACGAGATAGTCACCGGTATCGTAACGGTGGCTGGAAAAGCTCTTGCTGATGGGGTTTAGGTACAAAACCGTGGTGCCCAGAGATGCCAAATAGGGCAGCTTTTCCCTAATGCCCCGGAAATTGCCGCCGTAAAAATCGTTGTTGAGGACTTTCCCCTGAGAATCCGGCTGCCATACCACTTCCTCGTCCCAGTTTTCATGGAGGGTGTAGGGCTGCAGTTTTCCGGCGAGGTCACAATCCCCGCTCTTGTGGAATCGGTCAGGGAACACCTGATACATCACGCCCCCCTGGGCCCAATCCGGCACGGCGTAATCCGGCACACAGCTGACCTGCCACCGGTCGCCTGCCTCCATATTGGTATCCTCCCCCTGCTTGAAAAGGCGGAAAGAGCCGTTTTCCTTGTGAATGCGGAAATAGTAAAAATACAGCCCGGGCTCTTTTATGGAAAAGCTGCCGCAGAAATGGTGGTAGACCCCCAGCTGATGGGAAAACTGCAGCTCTGCCTCCTGCTGTTCGCCCCCGTCGCACCGCTCCAGAATGCAAACCACTTTTTTTGCTCCCACATCGGAAGGGATGTGGATACAAAGGCTGCAGTTTTGCCCCGGCAGCAATGTGCCGAAGGGGTTTTTGAATTGGGTATCCCGGCTGTTGAATAAAATCCGCATAGTAAGCTCCTGTGTGTTTTTTCACCCCATAATCTATCACAAAATCCGCCATAAGGCAATGCCCCCACGGGAATTTCCCGTGGGGGCATTGCCTCCCTTGTGTAAAGGGAGGTGGCTTGCCGAAGGCAAGACGGAGGGATTGTTTTGTAGATAAGCTGTGTGTTGTGCTTTCTCAAGAGGATGTGTTTTCCTTAACAACCCCTCAGTCATTTTGCCCATGTGGGGCAAAATGACAGCTCCCCTTACACAGGGGAGCCTTTGCTCCCCGCACTCAGAACACTTCAAACACCTGCTCCCATTTCCTCAGGGTAGTGCTCCCACAGCCAATCGAGGATATCGTTGCAGTTATAGTAAAAAGCGATGTCCCGGGCATCGGACTTGACTCCCATTTCGTCGCCCCACACGATGTAGAGCGTGCCCTTTTTGTTCCTGCCGTCCTCGGGATCCAGCTTTCCTTCGGCGCAGTCTTTCTTCACCGCTTCCATCAAGGATGCCATCTCCTCGGGGTCCTCAATGGCCAATCCGCCGTTCCACTGAATACAAATCAGCCGCTTGAGAAAATCCTCCCAGCTGCAATTCAAGCCCAGCAGCTTACTGATGTCTGTCCGGTACTCCTTCAGCGCCGCCATGGTATGGCCGGCATCGCTGTAGACCGCAACATTGTGGTAATACCGGATTCCCTGGTCATCGACGGTTTGAATTTCCAGATAGAATGCCGGTTCTCCCCGGTGAAATGCGTTCCGCTGAGCCATATTACCGGCTTCGCAGTCTTTTTTCACCGCCTCTAAAACCTGCCTTGCGGTGGCCGCGTCCAGCTCCGTACCTTCTATCCGAACGTCATCCGCATTTTCCAGATACTGCTCCCAATCCTTAGCTGCCTTTTCTCCCAGCACAGCGCCCAGTCGGCTGTAGACCATTTTCAAGGCTTGGTAGGCATCGGACCGGATGCGCACCGTGTAGCTCCGGCTGACCTGCCGGCCGTTTTTCAGGGTATAGGTGATGGGCAGGTAGGTACGCTCATTGGCCTGAGGCACTTCGCCTTCCTTCACTGCCAGCCGATGTATCTCCAGAACCAGAGGGAAGTCCTCCTCGTCCTCTACCTTCACACCGTCCCAGTTCAAGGAGATGGACTCGATATCCTCCGGGTCGGGAATCCAACGGACAATACCGAAGGCATCCCATTTCACCAGCAGAACGGAAAGGACCATCGCCGCCAGCAAAATTCCCAGCCGAACAAACGCCATGGGCTTAAATACCTTGGCTGTCCGCTGGAGGAGCATCTGCCCCACAAAGTAGCCGATGACCAGGCCCGCACCCAGGAAAGTCACCAGATAACCGGTGGAAAACAGCTCGCCGAACATGGCGCAAACCGCGCCCACGCACAGGGTGAACACCACGGAAAATACCGGCACAAGGGGCTTTACCGCGATAAAATCTCCCGCCTTTTCCAAGGCGCGGCGGCGGTACAGCAGCAGCGCGCCGACCAGCAGCGCCACGCCCAGCACAGCGCAAACAGCCAGATATCCCCAGCCGCTGCCCCAGCCTTCAAAGGTATAGACCCAGCGCTGGCCCAAATCTGTCAACTCCATACGATCCCGGCTAATGATGACCATATTGCCGCTGGCGCACATCTTAACCACTGGGCAGAAAACCCGGAAGGGATCAATGTTGATTTGCACGCCGTACATCAAAGGCTGGTAAACCGTAACGCAGAACCAATAGGCGATGATTGCGCCGAAGTTGAGAATCGCGTACACCGCAACCTGGGCCAGTCGATTGCCCACGCAGAAGCTGCAAAATGCCGCCAGGCCGAAGAAGAACAGATACTGCAGCGTCATGCTCAGCAGCCAAATCAGCCCCACATACCAAAAGCTCTGTAACCGCATCATCAGCAGCGGCAGAACAATCAGATGGGGAACGATGGAGAATGCCAGACCCGCCAATGTGTGGCAGGCAAACCACTGCTCCCGGCGCAGGGGCATGGCATGAAGGGCATTGCAAAGCCTAGTCTGATACAAATCACCAAACAGCAGCTGGGCAACCAAGCCGGCATAAAGCATATTGATAATGCTGAAAGGCCCCATAATGGACGCCAGGGTGCGGGCGGCTTCACCGCCGTTTCCGGCCTTCAAAAGGCTGCCCGTAATGGTCAGCATCACCAGCAACCCGCCGATGAGATAAACCGCCCAAAACGGCGCAAAACGGGTGATGTCCTTTTTCAGGGCTGTCAGGTTACAGAACGATGTTCTTAACTTCATAATCCACACCTCCCAGCTCGTAAATAAAGATTTCTTCCAACGACAGGGGCAAAATGTCGAAATAGGCAGGATTTACCGCCTGCACCTTTTCTCCCACAGTCTGGGCATCTCCCCGCACCACCAGTGTCCGCAGGCGGCCGGAGTTGGTTTCGTGAAGAATCTGCAAATCCGGGGGCGCATCCCCCACCAGCTGCAGCTTTACGGTGCTGCCCTGCATATCCGCCAGGCTCCGCTCCAAGAGCATTTTGCCGTGGTCCATAATACCCACATGGTCGCAGATGTCTTCCAATTCCCGCAGGTTGTGGGAGGAAATCAGCACCGTGGTTTCCCGCTGGGCAACATCGCTTAAAATCAGATTCCACACCTGCCGGCGCATCACCGGATCCAAGCCGTCCACCGGCTCGTCCAGAATCAGCACGCTGGGCCGGGTGCAAATGGTCAGATGAAACGCCGCCTGCTTTTGCATGCCCTTGGAAAACCGGCGGATTTGTCCCTTCTTCGGCAGCTGAAATACCTCATACAGCCGGTTAAATAAATCGTTGTCAAACTGGGGATAGAGCCCGGCGTAATACTTGCGCATATCCTCTAAGGTTGCGGAGGGGAAATAGAAAATATCGTCGGGAATATAGCCCATTTTGGCTTTCATCGCCACATTTTCATAGATGGGCTGACCCTCCATGAGCACCTCGCCACTGTCCGGGCGGTAAACGCCGGTCAAATGGCGAATGGCGGTGGTCTTTCCCGCGCCGTTGGGGCCCACCAGACCGTAAACTGCCCCCTTGGGGACGGTCATGGACAGGTGATCCAAGGCGTAAAAAGTACCAAAGGTTTTGGTTACGTCCTTCATTTCCAGCATGGTTATTTCCCTCCCTGCTCCAGCCGGCTTTGTAACACAGCTGGGTCAATCCCCAGCTCCATAAGCCGGCGGCTGATATTGTCAAATTCCTGCAGAAGTTCCTCTCTGGGGTCCGGCTGTCCAAGCGGTGCACCGCAGACAAAGCAGCCCTTGCCCGGCACGGACGCCACCCATCCCTGCATTTCCAGCTCCCGGTAGGCCCGCTGAATGGTGTTGGGATTGATGGTCAGCTGGGTTGCCAGCTCCCGCACCGAGGGTAGCTTTTCCCCCGTCCCCAGAATTCCCCGGCGAATCAAATCCCGAAATCCGTCGCAGATTTGGCTGTAAATCGGCCGGGCATCCCGATAGTCCAGATGAATCATGGACATCCCTCCTTGACTGTACCAACTGTACTAGTACACTTAGCATAACACCCATCTTTTTCCTTGTCAATAGGAAATTTACAATTCCGCTATTCTTTTTCTTATTTTTGTGTTATAATGAATGAAACTGTACCAAAGGGGCAGAAAAATCGCCCCGTATACCATGCATGAGGAGAATTCTATGGGACTGATTACCAAACTGTTCGGCACCCGTTCTCAGCGGGAACTGAAAAAAATTCAGCCGCTGGTGGATGCCGTTTTGGCTCTGGAAACGGAGTATGCCGCCCTTTCCGAGGAAGAACTGAAGGGAAAAACCGCGCAGTTGAAGGCCCGCTACGCCCGGGGCGAAAGTCTGGACGATTTGCTGGTGGAGGCCTTTGCCGCCATTCGGGAAGCGGCATGGCGGGTGCTGGGCATGAAGCCCTACCCCGTTCAGATCATCGGCGGTATTATTCTGCATCAGGGCCGGATTGCGGAAATGAAAACCGGCGAGGGCAAAACCCTGGTGGCCATTCTGCCCTGCTACCTCAATGCCCTGACGGGTCGGGGTGTCCATGTGGTTACCGTCAACGAATACCTGGCCAAGCGGGACTCCGAGTGGATGGGCAAGGTATACCGGTATATGGGCCTTTCCGTGGGACTGATTATCCCCTCCATGACCCCCGCCCAGCGCCGGGAAAGCTATGCCGCGGACATCACCTACTGCACCAATAACGAGCTGGGCTTTGACTACCTCCGGGACAATATGGCCATCTACCAGTCCGAGCTGGTTCAGCGGGGACACGCCTTTGCCATCGTGGACGAGGTGGACTCCATCCTGATTGACGAGGCAAGAACGCCCTTGATTATCTCCGGCAAGGGCGAAGATTCCTCTCCCCTTTACGCCATGGCAGACCAGTTTGTATCCTCTTTGCGCAAGCAGGTATTCGCCAAAACCGACGAGAAGGAAGTCCAGGACGACTACGACTGCGACTACTTTGTAGACGAAAAGAGCCGCACCGTTTCCCTCACCGCAAAGGGCATCGCCAAGGCAGAAAAATTCTTTGGCGTAGAAAACCTTGCCGACCAGGAAAACACCACCCTTTCCCACCACATCAACCAGGCCATGAAGGCCCGGGGTCTGATGAAAAAGGACATCGACTATGTGGTCAAAGACGGTCAGATTATCATCGTAGACGAATTCACCGGCCGTCTGATGTACGGCAGACGGTATAACGAAGGCCTGCACCAGGCCATCGAGGCCAAGGAGCGGGTAGATGTTGCCGGGGAGAGCAAAACTCTCGCCACCATCACCTTCCAGAATTTCTTCCGGCTGTACCACAAGCTTTCCGGCATGACCGGTACGGCGCTGACGGAGCAGGAGGAATTCGCCACCATCTACCAGCTGGACGTGGTGGAAATCCCCACCAACAAGCCCGTCGCCCGGGTGGACAACTCCGATGTGGTATACAAAACCGAGGCGGGCAAATTCCGGGCCATTGTGGAGCAGGTCAAGGCCTGTCACGCCAAGGGTCAGCCGGTGCTGGTGGGTACCATTTCCATTGAAAAGAGCGAAGTGCTCAGTAAGCTTTTAAAGCGGGAGGGCATCCCCCACAACGTCCTCAACGCCAAGTACCACGAGCAGGAAGCCCAGATTGTTGCCCAGGCGGGCAAGCTGGGGGCTGTTACCATCGCTACCAACATGGCAGGCCGTGGTACAGATATTATGCTGGGCGGCAACGCCGAATTCATGGCAAAGAACGAGCTTCGTCGCCTGCAGACCCCGGAGGAGCTGGTAATTGAAGCCGATGCCTACGGTGAAACCAGCGACAGCGCCATTCTGGAAGTCCGGGCAAAATACCGCCAGCTTCTGGAAAGCTACAAGGCGGAAATCGCCCAGGAAGCCGAGCAGGTCAAGGCCGCAGGCGGTCTGTATATCATCGGCACCGAGCGGCACGAATCCCGCCGGATTGACAATCAGCTTCGGGGCCGTGCCGGCCGGCAGGGCGACCCGGGCGAAAGCCGGTTCTACCTCAGCCTGCAGGACGATTTGATGCGTCTGTTCTCCTCCGACCGGGTGATGGCCATGATGGACACCCTGGGTCTGGACGAAAATACGCCCATTGATGCCAAAATGCTCTCCGGTGCGGTGGAAAATGCCCAGCGCAGCGTAGAAGGCCGCCATTTCCGGGCCAGAAAGAGCGTTCTGGAATACGACAATGTCATGAACACCCAGCGTGAGGTGATTTACGCCCAGCGGCAAAAGGTGCTGGATGGAGAAGACCTGCGGGACACCGTTTTGAATATGCTCCGGGATACCGTGGAATCCACCGTTTTCGACACCTTAAGCACCTACGGCGGTCAGGTGACCGAGGAATCACTGGCTGCAGTGCTTGCCCAGTTTGACGGCAGCTTCTTCCCCAAGGGCAGCTTTACGCCCCCGGAAAAGCTGACAGCCGACACCCTCACCGATGCCCTTTATGACCACACTGCCGACTTCTACGCCAGGAAAGAAGCCGCCCTGGCTACTGCGGTAACCCTTGAGGGAGCGCCGCTGGATATGCGGGAAATCGAGCGTATTATCATGCTCCGGGTGGTGGACGAATACTGGATGGACAACATCGATGCCATGGACGAACTGAAGCAGGGCATCGGTCTGCGGGCCTACGGCCAGCACGACCCGGTGGTTGCCTACAAGGAAGAGGGCTACCAGATGTTCCAGGCCATGGTTACCGCCATTCGGGAGGAAACCGTGCGCCGGCTTCTGCGGTTTATGCCCACGCCCCGGCAGGAGGTAAAGCGGGTCAAGGTGGCCAAGGAGGTCTCCACCTCCGGTGATAAAACCGTGAAAGCCCAGCCCATCCGCAACAAGGACAAGAAAGTCGGCCCCAATGACCCCTGCCCCTGCGGCAGCGGCAAAAAGTATAAAAAGTGCTGCCGGGATAAGGACATCGCCGCAGGACGGGAAAGCTGAGTATTTAGGAGAAAATGCCCATGAAACGAATATTGGTTCTGCTCCTGCTGGTGGGCATGGTTTTCTCCTTACTTGCCGGCTGTACAGAAGAAAAAAAGCCTTATGTTCCCACCGGCGGCGCACTGGCGGGAGAAAATGAGACCACACCGCCCACCCGGCCCAAGGAGGACGAAGTGCCGGCGGTCTCTCTGGTATACTACCCCGCCCGGACCTTAAACCCCTTCCAGTCCACGGATTACACCAACCGGGTGCTGTTTTCCCTGCTGTACCAGGGTCTGTTTGCTGTAAACGACCGGTATGAGGCAGTGCCGATGCTCTGCCAGAGCTATACCCTTTCCCAGGATATGAAAACCTATCGGTTTACCCTGGCGTCCGCCTATTTTTCCGACGGCACACCCCTTACCGTCCAAGATGTGGCTGCCAGCTTAACCGCCGCCCAGAAGAGCCCCTTCTACGGCGCCCGGCTGCAGCATGTTTCCTCCATTACCCCGGAAGAGGATGCCCTGGTCATCACCCTGAAAACCCCCATGGACAATCTGCCCATTTTGCTGGACATTCCCATTGTAAAAGCCACCGAGGTGGAAAGCTCCTATCCCCTGGGCACCGGTCCTTTTCTGCTGGACAGCTCCCCCCAGGGCAAATGGCTCCGGCGGCAGCCGGGCTGGTGGTGCAGCGCCACCTTGCCGGTAACCGCGGATTTTATCACCTTGGTACCGGCAGAATCCACCGTACAAATCCGGGACAGCTTTGAACGCGACGGCACCAGCCTGGTATGCACCGACCCGGGAAAACTTGACTATGTGGATTTCCGAAAGGATCATGAGCTTTGGGTCTGCGAAAGCGGAAAATTCCTGTATCTGGTGTGCAATTCCAAGAGCAAGCTCTTTGCCGATCCGGCTGTGCAGGCTGCGCTGACCCACGTCATCGACAGAGATTTGCTGGTAAACCAGTTCTACCGGGGCTTTGCCAAGGCGGCAACTCTGCCCGCCTCCCCCGGCAGCCCTTACTACAATAAGACATTATCGGAGAAATTCGGCTACAATCCCCAGGTCTTTACCGATGCAGTTTCTGCCACCACCGCAGAAAGCAAGGAGATCACCCTGCTTTTGCTGGATGAGCCCGTGCGCCTTCGGGTTGGCACCGCCATCGCCCAGATGCTGGAAAGCTGCGGTTTAACCGTTACCGTTTCCAAGGTGGGTCGGGACAAGTACGAGGAAACCCTGCGCTGGGGCAAATACGATCTGTATCTGGGAGAAACCACCCTCTCCGCCAATATGGACTTGACCTCCTTTTTCGCCAGCAACGGCAGTTTAAAATTCGGCGGCCTGTCGGACGAGGCTATCAACGCCATGTGTCAGCTGGCACTGGCAAACCAGGGCAACTACTACACCCTCCACAAAACGATTATGGAGGAAGGTCAGCTGTGTCCCCTGCTGTTCCAGCAGTATGCCGTTTACTCTCAGCGGGGCGTTCTGTACGGCCTGCAGCCCACCCGGGATAACCTGTTCTACTACGATTTAGGCAGAACCCTGGCCGATGCAAAGCAATCATAACAACCGGCCATGCCGGCGGTATGCACCGAAGGCTCCCTTGTGTAAAGGGAGCTGTCACGCGGTCAGCGTGACTGAGGGATTGTCACTACGAGTACAACCCCTCCGAGCAAAATCAAAGATTTTGCCCACCTCCCCTTACACAGGGGAGGCAAGCTGCTTCGGCGATATTCTTATACAGTAAAAACCAGCGG
>JAZNMX010000022.1:0-34785 GCA_045579965.1 Faecousia sp. | reverse complement strand
GCTTGCAGAATGGTGGGTATTCTGGCGCAAAGGAAAATCATAAAGAAAAGGCCCTCCCATCGGGAGGGCGTTTTGGTTTGCAGCAAAAAGCCTCCCTCTGATGAGAGAGGTGGCAAAAATCTCTGATTTTTGACGGTGGGAGAGAAAAAAACATTCTATCCCCCCAGTCTTTTGCTGCGCAAAAGCCAGCCCCCTCGTCAGAGGGGGCCGTTGGTTATGATTCATCGGGAATGCCGTATTTTTCGATGATGTAGTCCATATCCTTGTCGCCACGGCCGGACAGATTGATGAGGATCGAGCCCCGGCCCATTTTCTTTGCCAGCTGCATGGCGTAAGCCACGGCATGGGCGCTTTCAATGGCGGGAATGATGCCCTCCAGACGGGACAGGGCATAGAAAGCGGCGATGGTGTCGTCATCACCTATCACATCGTAGTGAACCCGACCCAAATCGTGCCAGAAGGCGTGCTCCGGACCGGAGGAGGGGTAATCCAGACCGCTGGCAACGCTGTAAACCGGTGCGGGCTCGCCGTTTTCGTCTTTCAGCATGATGCTGTTGAAGCCATGCATGATACCCTCGGTGCCGTACTTCAGGCTGGCGGCATGGTCGCCCAGCTTGGGGCCTCTGCCCAAGGGCTCAACGCCGTAAATCTCCACCGGGTCATTCAAAAAGCCGGAGAACATACCGGCCGCATTGGAGCCGCCGCCCACGCAGGCAACCACCGCGTCGGGCAGCTCGCCGGTCATGGAAGTAAACTCCTCCCGGGCCTCAATGCCCACCACGCTCTGGAAATCCCGGACCATCATAGGGAAGGGGTGGGGACCCAAAACAGAGCCGATGCAGTAAATGGCGTCCTTGTACTCCTGGCTGTAAGCGGCAAAGGCGGCGTCAACGGCTTCCTTTAAGGTGGCAAGACCCTCGGTGACTTCCACCACCCGGGCGCCCAGAATCTTCATCCGGGCCACATTGGGGGCCTGCTTTTTGATATCCACGCTGCCCATGTAAATGTCACATTCCAGACCGAAATAGGCAGCGGCGGTGGCCAGAGCCACGCCGTGCTGGCCGGCGCCGGTCTCGGCAATTACCTTTTTCTTGCCCATGTACTTGGCCAGGAGAGCTTCGCCCATGCAGTGGTTCAGCTTGTGGGCGCCGGTATGGTTCAAATCCTCCCGCTTGGCGTACAGCTGTACATTGCCAAGGCTGGCGCTGAGCCGCTCCAGATGGGAAATGGGGGTGGGTCTGCCCTGGAATTCCTTGCGGATTCGCCGCAGCTCACTGATGAACTTCCGGGATTTGCAGATGGTAAAGTAGGCCTCTGTGATTTCCGCCATGGCATTGCGCAAATCGTCGGAAATGTAACAGCCGCCGTATTTTCCAAAGAAACCGCTTTGGTCCGGGTAGTTTTTCAGATAGGTGTCGAAATTGATACCGCCAAACTCCATAATTGAATCCTCCTAAAATAAAAAGCGTCCTTGACAGAATCCATCTTCTGTCAAGGACGAATAAATATCTTTATCCGCGGTGCCACCTTGATTCGCAATTTCTTGCGCACTTGGCGGGATACAGCCATATCCCCGGCAACTGACGCATGCCCACGCGTTGCATTATACTCTGCCCAAAGGCATTTCCCCTGCACCCTCAGCGGTCCATTTGCTGCTCCGCTTTTCACCCCACTTCCACCAACGGGGGCTCTCTGTGGATGCGCCTGCAGCGTTATCTCCGCGTCAACGGTTTGAAGCTATTAAACACCATTTGCGTCTGTTTGTCAAGCACTTTTTTCCACACAGGGAGGACAAAAACCGGTGTCTGATTATGGCAGACGCCAAATCGGGATTTTAAAGGAATGACACGAAGGCATAATCGGGGAGCGGGGTTTATATACATAATTAAATAGGACCTTTCCTGCCGGACGGGAGAAGGGAAAACAGCACAAGACGGGGCGTATATGCAAAATAGATAAAAAAAGAGAATAGAAATGAATTTTTCTATTGACATTGTCTATAGTGGCGAGTATAATGGAGGAAACTGGAAGAAAAAAGAAATATTTGGTTTTTCTTCTCATAAAGGTGTGGCAATGCCCCCCCGGAAAACGGTTGCACGCTATATGCCATGTATAGTTGCAATATATAATAAGCTATGGAGGTAAGTCAAAATGAAAAAGTTGCTCGCATTACTTTGCGTGGCCGCCCTGCTCGCAGGCCTGCTTGCCGGCTGTGCTGAAAAGCCTGTCGAGATAGGAAGCAACGGCGAAGAGATCGTAACCCTGGACTGGTTCCTCGCCGGCGGCGTTTGTAAAGACCAGACCATGGTTGAGGAAAAGCTCAACGAGTACTTAGTGGAGAAGCTGAACATGAAGGTGAACATCACCACCATGAAAGAAGCCGATTACAAGCAGGTTGTTCCTACGGTTTTGCGCTCTGGCCAGGATGTGGGCATTGTAACCGTCTATAGCATGGACTACAGACTCCTCTGTGAAGAAGGCGCCTTCTATCCCATTACGGAGCTGTTGGATGAGTATGCCCCCAACACAAAGAAGCTGTTTAGCGATTCTGTTTGGGAAGGTCTGACGCATGACGGCGAAATTTATATGGTCCCCACCTATAAGGATAACGCCAATGTTATGGGCTATATCTATAACAAGACGATGGCCGACGACCTGGGCATCGACATGAGCGAGTTCGAAACCAACGTTTCCGTTATGGACGACGAAGAGTTCCTGATGGATGTTCTTGCCAAGAGAAACGCCAAGTATCCGGATCAGGCAAAGAAACCGCTGATTAACAATGCCACCGCTGCTGAGTATTTCTTCAACTTTGTTAATATGGGTGCAGGCAACTATGCCATCACAAACTACAAAAACAACCCTGCCTTCGCCGGGTACGACGATGTAACCGTCTTTAATATGTATGCCACCGAGGAATACAAGGAGCTTTGCCTGAAGCGTCAGCGCCTGTGCGAGGCCGGCGTCATTGCCTGGGACTATAAGGCTGGCGGCTTTGGTCCTGCCTCTTGCTTCATCGTTCCTTCCTGGGGCTATATCAAAATTTCTGACCATCAGTACTCCAAGGATTGGGAGTCCGTTCTGGTTAAGTTTGACACTATGTGGAGCTCCATCTCCAGCTATACTGTTGCCGGTACGGCTATCCCTGCCAACTGCCCCAATCCCGAGAAGGCTATGCAGTTCATCGAGCTGCTGAACACCGACCCCTACGTCGGCACTATGCTGCACTTCGGCATTGAGGATGTTCACTGGAAGAAGCTGGACAACGGCGACATTACCTTTGAAGGCACCCGTAACGAAGATCCCAAGAATCGCGGTTACTACAACTGGTACGGTATGGGCACCGGTGCGGTTATCAATCTGGAGTGCGCTCCCTCTGATCTGGTTGGTGAGGACGGCTACCTGCTGAAGGAGATGAAGCGCATCAACGAAAATGCGGATATGCCGACTTATGCCGGCTTCGCATTTGATCCTGAGCCTGTTGCCAACGAGATTGCAGCCTGCAACAATGTGGTTGCTGAGTACAACGGCGAGCTGATGGCCGGTCACTACGAATCCGCGGATGCCGTGGAAGCTGCTCTGGCTGCCTTCCTGGCCAAGCTGGAAGCCAACGGCGTTCAAAGAATTATCGACGAGTGCCAGAAGCAGATGAATGAATACGCAAAGGCCAACGGATAATTTCACTTAATAAAAAAGGTACCGGATTTTCCGGTACCTTTTTTGTCGGTTATGAGGGGATGGAAACGGTGGCGGAGCGCCGGGGTTTTCCGTGGATCTGAAGCAGTGCCTGGATGCCCATGGCTGCCAGAAGCACCAGATAGGCAGCGGCGGTGAAGCCTGCGATGTAGAGGATCAGGCAGAAGGGGAAGGGTATGACCCCCTGTACCAGGGAGTAAACCGGCAGGTGAGGGTCACAGTAGGGACTGATGAAGAACATATTAAAGGTTTCCCGGTCCAAAAGTCCGCTCCGGTAAGCAATTTCGTTCATGACCGTGGCCAGCGCCACATTCACCGCGAATACCGGCATGGCTTTGAGAATGGTTTTGTGCTTCAGGGGAACATAGCCGGAATACAGCAGGTAAATGCCGACGGTAATCATAGAGCCGTGGCAGATCATGGTCTGAATGTTGATGCCGATGGTGGAGATGAACACAGACACGGGGTACGCCATGACACTTAAGCCGGCGAACACGGCGTAGGTGGCTAAGTAGGCGCAGAGACTGTCGTGAATTTTGCCCTTTTTGAAGATGCCCGCCAGCAGACCCACATACATGGGCGTGGAGCAGAACTGGAAGGGGAAGGCGTACCACTGATAATCGTAGGTAATGCCGTTTTCGTAGGAAAAGCTGTAGTTAATTTGCTTGTACACCTCCAGCAGCGCAACAATCAAAGCCGTCACCCACACCACCCGACGCACATGGGTCTGGGAGGGATTTTGGGGATACCGGCACAGAGGGATTGCCGCCAGAAAGGAAAGAATAAAGAAACAGACATGGAACCAGCCGTAGGGGAGGGGCGTTTCCATGGAAGAATCCAGAAAGGAAAGCAGGGATTGCCAGAATGTCATAAAAATAACCTCACACATAATTTTGCCTCTACATTGTACGACATTTTTTGAAAATTGCTACCCCCGGGCCCATTAAGTTTTTCTTAAATTTCCAAAAGAAAGCCCCGTTCCGAAGAACGGGGCTTAGGATCACGCATTATGTTCGCAGCAAAAGCTTTGCCAGCCGCTTGGCGCATTCCAAAAGAATGCTGCACTGAATGTGCTCGTTGGGCTGGTGAGCGCCGCCGCCGGTTTCGGAGCCTCTGGGGATGCCAAAGCTGAAGCTGTTGGGGCTGCCGTAGTGGAGGAAGATGGACAGGTCGGAAAGGCAGGTGCCCCGGGTGTCCGGGTAAGTGCCGGTGCTTTCTGCCACAATATCGGAAAGAACAGCGATTTCCTTGCTGTCCGGAGCTGCCTCGCCGTAGCGGAAGAATTTGGTGGTCAGATGGAAGCCGTCGGTGGTCAGATTCAGCTTTTCAAATTCGCCGCGGAGCTGTTCCACGATATTTTGCAGGCGGTTCAGGGTTTCTTCCTTGGTCATGTCGGTGTAGATGGCCAGATTCATAGAGCCCGACTTCTCGCCGCCGTCGCCGCCACGGAAGGAAGAGAAACGCACCGTGGTTTTGCCGGTTTGCAACTTGCCCAGTTCCCGCCGGAGGGCGGCAAGTCCGTCAAATACTTCAAACACCGAGGCGATTGCTTTGTCGTTCTTGGTGGTTTGCACGGTGATGGTAAAGCAGCCGCCGCCCAGCGCGACGGTTTCGTAACCGCTGGCATCGAGGTTTACATAACATTCGCAGGGATATTTCAGACACAGACCCAGCGCGCCGTTGCCGCCGCCGTATTCCTCGTCGATGTAAGAACCGATGAGCAGATTCCGGTCTGGTTGATAGCCGCAGTCCTGGAAGGCTTTAATCAGATACCAGCCCAGAGCCAGACCGAACTTGTCATCGCCGGAGCCGCGGCCGTAAATCTTGCCGTCTGCAACCAAGCCGGAGAAGGGGTCGTTTTCCCATTTGGACAAATCTCCCACGGGCATGGTGTCCATATGGGCGGCCAGCATGATGCTCCGGGTGGGGTCTTTGCCCTCGTAGATGGCCACAAGGTTTTCCCGGTTTTCCGTGCCCCGGCCGGGATTGAATTCGTCGCTTTCCGTCAGACCGGGAATGCTGTCCGGCGTGAAACGGTCTACCTTAAGGGAGAGTTCCTTACACAGCTCCTCCAGCCGTGCCTGGCCGGCGTTTTCATTTCCGTGGGTGATAAAGTTCTGGGTATCCACCTGCACCAGCTGGGACAGCATATCGTAAAGCTGCTGCTGGTTCTCCTCCAGATATGTCAGGATTTTTTGTTCCATGGCTGCGTTAGACATAGCATTACTCCTAAAATTCGTTAGAAATACGGAAAAGACTTGCTTTTTCGCTTGCGGTGACTATAATCGTATTATACACGATTTTTTGAGATGTTTCTATAAAAAAACGCCATATAAATAAAAAGAAAATGCAAAGGTGATGGGAATGCAGCCATTGATTTCGGAGATTATCCGTTATATCGAGTACCTCAATACCCAGTGCGGCCTGAGTACCACCGTCCATTTCTCTGCAAACAAAATCGCCACCTTGCCGGAATCGGTTACGGTGGCGCTGCTGAAATACTCCAGCCACAACAATCCTTACTGCATTGTGGTAAAAAGCAAGGCAGAAGGCTACCGAAATTGCATCAAATCCCAAAAGCGGGTACTGAACAAATGCGCCGAGGAGGGCAGCTTCTGCGGCAGCTGCTTTGCCGGTGTGCAGGAATACATTCATCCGGTGTGGGAAAAGGGGAAAGTTGTGGGCTTTGTGGCGGTGAGCGGCTACCGGCAGACGGGGCGCAGAGTCCGGATTATGGATGAAAAGCTGTACCGCAGCAGTCTGAAGGAAGAACCGCTCCCTGTGGAGCAGGCCCGGGCGATGATTCCACCCCTGGCCCGGATGCTGGAGCTGCTGCTGGAGTATCCGGCGGAGAACACCGACAGCGAATACAACATGATTCTTAAGTACATAAGCGACCATTATACCCATCTTTCCTTGGAGCAGCTGTGCAAGCAGTTTGGCAGGAGCAAGTCCTATATCAGCCATCTGTTTAACGAAAAAACCGGCATGACCCTGCGAAGCTACTGCAATATGCTGAAGCTGGGGGATGCGAAAAAGCTGCTGGTGCAGACCAATCTGCCCATTACGGAGATTGCCTTCAATACCGGCTTTCAGGATGTGAGCTATTTTATAGCGGTATTTAAGGAGAGCACCGATTTGACTCCTTTAAAATACCGGCAGAAAAAGCTTTCGGGAGAATAAATGCGCGGAGCGCCCTTTTGAAAGGGCCTCCGCACGTTTTTGTCTTGGGAGTACTGCTGTGGATTTATATTATATTTTTGTGCATTTTATTCATAGAAAAGCCATGGAAAACATTGTATAATGATAACAGACTATGTCCATAACAAATTCATTTTTGCATCCGAAATCAAGGAGGAACAAAGCATGATTGAAACAAAGTACATAGAATGTGATTTTTGCGTGGTTGGCGGCGGCCTGTCCGGCATGATGGCTGCCATTGCGGCAGCCCGTGAGGGCGCCAAGGTTGTGCTGATGCACGAGCGGCCCATGCTGGGCGGCAACGCCTCTTCCGAAATCCGCATGTGGATCAGCGGCGCCCAGGGCAAGGATAACCGGGAAACCGGCATTATTGAGGAAATCGAACTGGAGAACTTCTACCGCAACCCCACTAAGAATTATCATCTGTGGGATACGGTGCTGTATGACTTCGTCCGCAGAGAGGAAAACATCACCCTGCTGCTCAACTGCACCTGTATGGATGCAAAGGTGGAAAAGGGCGAGTTTGCCCACGGCCGTACGGTTCGGATTCAGTCCGTTACCGGCTACCAGATGACCACCCAGCGGTTCTATGAAGTGAAGGCAAAGCACTATAGCGACTGCTCCGGCGACAGCATTCTGGCACCGCTGACCGGTGCGGAATTCAAAATCGGCCGTGAGGCAGCGGATACCTACGGCGAGCTGTCTGCCACCACCGTGCCCGATGATATGACCATGGGCATGAACTGCATGATTCAGGGCAGAGAAACCCATCAGAAAATTCCCTTTACCCCCCCTCAGTTCAGCAAGAAGCTCACCGACAAAGATTTTGACAACCGGGAAATCCTCCTGGACAAGGACTGGGAAAACTTCTGGTATCTGGAGCTGGGCGGCAACCGGGACACCATCGGCGAAACCGAGGAAATCCGGGATGAGCTGCTGGGACTGTCTCTGGGCACCTGGGACTATGTAAAGAATTCCGGCCATTTCAATGCCGACAACTGGGAACTGGAATTTTTGGGCTTCCTGCCCGGAAAGCGGGAATCCCGGAGAATGTGCGGCGAGCATATGCTGACCCAGCGGGAAGTCAGCGACGGTACGGTGTTTGAAGATGAGGTTGCCTTCGGCGGCTGGCCTCTGGACGACCATTATCCCGGCGGCTTCTATCACAGAGGCGCGCCCAATGCCCATATCAACACCCCCTCTCCCTATTCGCTGCCCTACCGGGTGCTGTATTCCAAGAATGTGGACAACCTGTTCTTTGCCGGCAGAAACATCAGCGCTACCCACATGGGCATGAGCAGTACCCGCGTCATGGCTACCTGCGCCCTGCTGGGCGAGGCGGTTGGCAAGGCAGCTGCCATCGCAGCCAAGAAAAACTGCGCCCCCCACGATGTGTACTGCAATGACCTGGAGCAGCTGCAGCAGATGCTTATGAATGAAGACTGCTTCCTGCCGAACAAGCTCAGAAAGATTTCCGAGGCTTGCAAAAATGCTGCCCTTTCCGTCAATGCAGATGTGCTGCGTAACGGTCAGGACAGAGCCCACGAGGCAATCTATCAGACCAATTCCGAAACCGCAGCCTACGCCGCGGCGGCAGGGGAGGAAATTTCCTACACCTTCCCGGAAACCAAGGTTTCCTATGTCCATCTGGTGTTTGACAGCGACCTGGACCGGAAGACCCTGCCCGGTTCCTGGGTGGAGCAAAAACGGTCCATGCGTGCCAATATCCATCTGGACAGCCCCATTATGCATATGCCCCTGACCCTTTGCAAGGCCTTTAAGCTGTGGGGCGAGCGTGGTGGCGAAAAGCAGCTGCTGCTGGATGTAGCGGAGAACCGGAAACGTTCTTACCATGTGACTGTGGACGGAAGTTTCGATAAGCTGGTGCTGCAGCCCATTACCAGCTGGGGCGATGGGGCGCAGATTCCCGTCATTTCCTTCGACTTCGGTTAATATTACATATACTATAGAAAAAAGAATGAAGGGTGACTTCTATGAGTAAAAAAGTAAGAGTTGGCGTGATCGGTTTGGGCCAGAGAGGCTTTGCCATGGAGGGCAATTCCTACAGCGGTCTGATTCATGTGTTTGCGGAGATTCCGGATGTGGAGCTGACCATGGTTTGCGACGAGATGCCGGAAAGAGTCCAGGCTGCCATTGATTTCTTCAAGGAGAACAAGGGCATTACCCTGGAAGGAACCACAGATTATCATGAGGTTCTGCGCAGTCCCAATGTGGATGCTGTGTGCATCGTTTGCGCATGGGAAATGCACGTTCCCATTGCTGTGGACGCTCTGCGGGCAGGTAAGGCGGTAGGTCTGGAGGTGGGCGGCGCCTACTCTGTAGAGGACTGCTACCGGCTGGTTCGTGCCCAGGAGGAAAGCGGCTCCTTCTTTATGTTCCTGGAAAACTGCTGCTACGGCAGAAAAGAGCTGATGGTTACCAATCTGGTCCGCCAGGGCAAGTTCGGTGAGATCGTTCACTGCGCCGGCAGCTACAGCCACGACCTGCGGGGCGAGATTTCTTTGGGTGAGAAAATCGGCCACTACAGACTGAGAAACTACCTGTCCCGCAACTGTGACAACTATCCCACCCATGAGCTGGGCCCCATCGCCAAGCTGCTGAACATCAACCGGGGCAACCGGATGGTGAGCTTAGTATCCTTTGCCTCCAAGGCGGCGGGTCTGAACCAGTACAACAAAGAGTATTTCGGCGAAGACCATGTTCTGGCAAAGGCAAAATTCCAGCAGGGCGACATCGTAACCACTATGATTCGCTGCGCCGGCGGCGAAACCATCCTGCTGACCCTGGACACCACTCTGCCCAGACCCTATTATTCCCGGAGCTTTACCGTCCGGGGCACCAAGGGTATGTACACCGAGGATACCGACTCCGTGCTGATCGAAGGCCCCCTGAGCGGTGAAATTGACCTGAACGAAGAGCATCCCCGGGTGGAAAAGAACAGCGAGGAATACTACGAGCAGTATGACGCGCCCATCTGGGAGGAGTACTACCGTCTGGGTATTCAGGCCGGTCACGGCGGCATGGACTGGCATGTCCTCAATGCCTTTATTGATGCGGTGAAGAACAACCGCCCCTCTCCCATCGATGTTTACGATGCCGCTGCCTGGATGAGCATCAGCGCGCTGACCGAGGCATCTTTGGCCCAGGGCGGAGCCTTGGTGGAAATTCCCGACTTTACCGGCGGCAAGTGGGTCAAGTTCCCTCAGGAAGAGCCCTGGAAGTACAGTCTGTAAAGCAGACGGGAGCAGAGTATGTTTCGGGTATTGCTGGTACATAAAAGCGGCAAGGCGCTGGAGAAGAGCTTTCCATGGCGGGAATATGGCTTTTCCCATGTTCGCACTACCTCTGACCCCCATCATGGGCTGAACCTGCTGAAATCGGAGCGGGTGGATGCGGTGTTTGTGAGCAACCGGCTGCCCGGTATGAGCGTTTCCGAGTTTCTGCAGGCGGCGGCGCAGATCAATCCCACCGCCCGGTCGGTGCTGCTGGTGGACAGCGAGGATTTTGCCTGCGCCCGTGAGGCGATGCGGTATGCGGCGGTGGATTGCTGTACGGAGCCCCTTTTGCCGGAGGATGCCCGGGGCGCTTTGTCCCGGCTGGTCAGCCGGATTTTGGAAGACAGAACCGTGGAGGGCAACCGGGCACTGCTGGATGTGCTGTGCAGCGCGGATGCCTGCCGGAAACTTCTGAATGGCCTGGCAGGGCAGGAGGGAGAAAATCTCCATCTGTTCGCCATTTGCTCGCCGGCGTTGACGGAGATACTGGGCAAAATGCCGGACTTTGCAGCCAGGACGGTGTTTTTGCGTCCGGACAGAGTGCTGTTTCTGTCATTGACTCCGCCGGACCGGGAGATTCTGTCGGTTGTGGAGGCCTACCAATCCAATGCACTGTTCCTTTACGATACATCTCCGATGAAGGTAAGCGCCCTGCAAAATGTTTTGAATCAAATCTACAAGGAGCTGTCCGATTTTGGCCAGCGGCAAACCGGTTTTTTGCAGATGTCCTATCTGGGGGAGGGCGTTCCTGAGCATTTCCACACCCTGGTTTTCTATGTGGATAACAATTACTTTAAGGATTTGACGCTGCAGAGCCTTAGCCGGGAGTTCGGCATCAACTATTCCTATTTAAGTCAGGTGTTCAAGAAAATCACCCGGAAGCCCTTCTCGGAATATCTGACGGCGGTTCGTCTGGGACACGCCTGCCAGATGCTTTCGGATACCCAGAAAAAGGTGTCTGCCATAGCTGAGCAGGTGGGGTATAACGACTACCATTATTTCTGTAATATTTTTAAGAAGCACTTTGGTATGACCCCCTCCCAATACCGGGCCCAAACCGGCAGGAAATAAAGCCGAAAACGGGTTCCCGACGGGGTACTTTCGTGAGCAACCGATTGCGCTTTTGCCCCATTTTTGCAGTTAGTGGAATTTTTTGGGCAAATATAAAAAAATTACACTTTTTGTCTAAAATTATTCTATTGCAGAGAAAATTGTTAGGATGTATTATATGAAAAGAGAAGAAAGGAGACGGCGAAAACTATGAAAACTATCGAAACCGTACAAACCGTACAAAGAGCCAAGAGCTGGAGAAAATGGTTCCGGGCGGAACACATTCCTCTCTGGCTGATGCTGCTGCCCAGCATCGTGTACCTGGTTATGTTCTGCTACGCGCCCCTGGTGGGTGTTATCCTTGCCTTTAAGAAGTATCATGTGGGCAAGGGTATCTTTGGCTCTCCCTGGGTAGGCTTCAGGAACTTTGAGTTTCTGTTTGCATCCACTGACGCTTGGGTCATTACCCGCAACACCGTTCTTTACAGCGTCATTACCTTGTTCCTGAACAAGGCCATCAGCGTCGTGTTGGCTATCCTTTTGAACGAGGTTCGCCCCAAGCGGCTGACCAAGGCCTTCCAGACCATCTTTATGATGCCCCACTTCCTGTCCTGGGTTATCATTGCCATGATTGTTGGCGCCTTCCTTTCCAAGGAAAAGGGCCTGGTGAATCAGCTCCTGATTGCTATGGGCAAGGATCCTGTGGCATGGTATCAGAATGTAAAATTCTGGCCGCCGTTTATTATCTTCCTGCAGATGTGGAGAGGCGTTGGCTACGGCACGGTTTTGTACTTAGCTACCATCTCCGGTATCTCTCAGGATTACTATGAGGCTGCTATGCTGGACGGCGCGTCCAGATTCCAGCTGGCCCGGTACATCACCATTCCTCACCTGACCACCGTTATCAGCATTACCATCATCATGGGTATGTCCGGTATTTTCAGATCCGACATCGGTCTGTTCTATACGGTACCCCAGAACTCCGGTGCGCTGTACCCCGTTACCCAGACCTTGGATACCTATATCTATCTGGGCCTGCAGCACGGCGGCAACATCGGCATGAATGCGGCGGCCGGCCTTTACCAGACGGTTGTCGGCTTTGCTTTGGTGCTGATCACGAACTGGATCGTTTCCAAGATCAACCCCGAGAATTCCATGTTCTAAGGACAGCAGATAAGGAGGAGAAAATAAAATGGCTAAAAACAAGAAGTCTCCGCTGCTGGGCGCATTGGGCACCGGGTGGAATACGTTATTTATCGCAATATTTGTTGTTATGGCAATCGTCACCATACTGCCGGTTGCCTTGGTCCTCATCATTTCTTTTTCGTCTACCGAAAGTCTGGATACCCTTGGTTATTCCTACTTCCCTCTGGATTGGTCCGCGGTAGGCTATGAGTACATCTGGCTTTCCAGGGATGCGCTGTTCCAGGCATACTGGGTTACCATTTTCACCTCTGTGACCGGAACCCTGCTGACGATCGTGATGGTATCTTCGTACTCCTATGTTACCAATTTGAAATCCTTCCCCTATCGGAGGTTCTTTGTCTGGTTCTCGTTCCTGACCGGTCTGATCGGCGGCGGTCTGGTTCCGGAGTACATTTTGATGACCCGGTACTATCATTTGGACAATACCCTGGCGATTTTGATCATCCCCGGCTGTCTGGCCTCCGGCTCCGTTATCATTCTGCGTACCTTCATCCGTACCACGGTGCCCGGCGCGCTGATCGACTCTGCCAAGATTGACGGTGCAGGACATTTCCGGATTTACTCCACCATCGTCATGCCCCTGCTGAAGCCGGGCATTGCTTACATTGCTCTGACCACCTTTATCACCAGATGGAGCACCTGGTTCCAGGGAGCATTGTACAACTTTAAAAGCGACGATAAGCTCCCCATTATGACGGTGCTGACCCGGATTCAAGACAACGTAAACTTCCTGAAGAACAGTATGCAGCAGGGCCCCGATATGGCAGAGGCGCTGAAGAACCTGCCCTCCGATAACATGCGGATGGCCTGTACGGTAATCGTTATGCTCCCCATTATCTGCGCATATCCGTTCTTCCAGCGCTATTTCATCCAAGGCCTTACCATGGGCAGCATCAAAGAATGATTGCGATCTATACGAGAGTATAGTGCAATATATGAAAAAAGGAAGGGAATTTAAAATGAAGAAATTAATCGCATTGCTTTGCATGGCAGCCGTGCTGGTTGGCCTGTTTGCAGGCTGCGCACCCCAGTCTCACGTGGGCGCAGACGGCATTGTTACCATGGACTGGTATTTCCCCGGTACTTCTGAAACCGAGGATATGGAGATGGTCGAAGCCAAGCTCAACGAGTACATCGGAGAGAAGATTGGTCTGAACCTGAACCTTGTCATGATGACCAACAAGGACTACACTACCTCTGTACCTACCATTCTGAGAGCCGGTCAGAGCGCCGGTATCGTCACCATCTACGGCATGGACTACTACCAGCTGTGTAAGGAAGGCGCTCTGTACCCCATGACCGACCTGCTGGAACAGTACGGCACCGAAACCAAGAAGATCTTTAAGGACGTCGTTTGGAAGGGTCTGGAATCTGAGGGCGATATCTACATGGTCCCCACCTTCAAGGATAACGCCAACGTCATGGGCTACATCTACAACAAGACCCTGGCAGACGATCTGGGCATCGATATGAGCGAGTTTGATGCCAAGGTCTCCGTTCTGGACGACGAAGAGTTCCTGATGGACGTTCTGGAGAAGAGAAACGCAAAGTATCCCGAAGACGCCGGCACCCCCCTGCTGAACAATGCTACCGGCCTGGAGTACTTCATCAACATCGTTAACTTCGGTCAGAATGCCTTCGTTGCTGCCAACTACAAGAATAACCCCGCTGTTGCCGGTTACGACGACAAGACCGTTTTCAACTTCTACGCTACTGAAGAGTACAAGCAGCTGTGCCTGAAGCGTCAGCGCCTCTGCGAGGCCAACGTTATCGCCTGGGACTACAAGGCCGGCGGCTACGGCACCTCCACCTCCTTTATCATTCCCTCCTGGGGTTACGTTGTCATCTCCGACCATCAGTACTCCAAGAACTGGGAGTCTGTTCTGGTTCGTTTTGACACCATTTGGGGATCTATCTCCAACTACACTGTTGCCGGTACTGCTATCCCCGCCAACTGCCCCGATCCCGAGAAGGCTATGCAGTTCATCGAGCTGCTGAACACCGATCCCTACATTGGCACTCTGATGCACTTCGGTATCCAGGATGTTCACTGGAAGCTGGAAGACGGCAAGATGGTTAATGACGGCATGCGTAACGACGAGGATGTCGATGGCTCCTGGCGTCACTGGTACGGCATGGGCTTCGGCGCTGTTACCAACCTGGAGTACGCTCCCGAGGAGGACGTGGGCGCCGATGGCTACCTGCTGCAGGAGCTGACCAAGGCCAACGACACTGCAGATATGCCCACCTACATCGGCTTCGTGTTCGATCCTGAGCCCGTTGCCAACGAAATCGCTGCATGTAACAACGTTGTCCACGAGTACAACACCGAGCTGATTGCCGGTCACTACGACTCTGCTGAGGACGTGGAGATGGCTCTGCAGATGTTCAACGACAAGCTGATCGCCAACGGCGTTGATAGAATTGTCGCTGAGTGCCAGAGACAGATGGACGCTTGGGCTGCTGCCAACAGCTAATCTGCGATTTGACAACTAAAGTACCGGAGCCTCGGCTCCGGTACTTTTCCCAAAAATTTCGAAGCGGAATACAGACGACAAATGTCCGTGAAGAGAGAACATAGGAGATTTGTTGTCTTTGCACAGAAAACGGCCGCTAGCTACGATGCTTTCTGTGCAGTTGACCCTGGAAAAATTTTCCCCGCTATGTCCGTTTTATTTATCTGTTATCGCGTTTTTCCCATGTCAATATGGGGGTCCTTGGAGAGGGAATGAAAAAACTACTACATTTTTCAGCGAGGAGACTACCATGGTAAAAAAAGAATTTGGAAAAAGATCCTTGTCTTTGGTACTGATTCTGGTAATGATCTTCGGCATGTTCGGCACCCAGGTTACTGCTGCCCAAATGACGGAATCTGAGTATCTGTATATGCTCAATACCTCTATCACCATCGACGGAAAAGCAAATGCAATCATCCTGCTGCCTGAGGATGCCAGCGAGTATGAGAAGCTGGCGGCCAAGGAGCTGCAGGATCACGTGGAGCTGGTCAGCGGTGCCTGGCTGCCCATTTCCACGCAGAGCAACGGCAAGGAGAACGAGTTCAATGCGACAATCTCCACCAAAGCTATGACCACCGAAAAAGCAGGCTACTATCCCTTTACCATCATGCTGGATAACCCCACTGCAGAGGCCATGAATATTACGCTGGCACAGTTGGGTTCCGGTAAGGCAACCGTTCTGGTTCGCGGCGATGCCGGCATGGACGGCAAGGTCGAGCTGGCCGCCGGTCAGCGGGCAGTGGTCAACTGCCTGGTGAAGGTGTCGGATTCTTCCTTTACGACTGAGGAAGTTACCATCGCTGTCAACAAGGATGGCGAACAGCTGCAGGCCTTTAAGATTGCCCTGACCGGAGCAGGTGTGGTTTCTTCTTTTGCCTACATCGGCAAGACCCCCTTCTCCAACTCCCAGAACTGGACCCTTGGCTCCGGCAGCAAGTTGGATAAGACCACCGGCGCCAACGGCAGCAAGGACAGCCTGAAGATTACCGGCAAGAGCACCGTGACCCACAAGATTGCTCTGGGTCTGACCTCCGGCAACATGTACCGCCTGCGTTTCTGGGCAAAGACCGATGCCGCCGGCGCAACCGTGGTTGCCAAGCTGGCTGACTCCAAGGCAAACGGCACAGCTCTGCCCATGTCCCTGAATACTCAGAAGGTCATTTCCGGAACGGATTGGACACTGTACGAGTACTTCTTCAAGGCCAATGTCAGCGGCGACAAGGAGTATGCAACCTCTATGCTGAGCCTGGTGTGCAACGGCAATCTGTGGATTGACGATCTGTCCCTGGTGGACTGCAGCAAGGTTACCTGCGCCATCGTTACCAATTCCAATTACGATTACTCCAGCTTCGAGTACGATCCCACTGCCGGTTCTTCGGTAAACAAGATCATGTTCTGGGCCAATTCTGGCGCCGACTTCACCGGCGCTGTCACCGAGGCCCAGGCCCATTCCGGCTCCAAGTCCTATGAGCTGGTCGTTCCCGCCAATAAGCAGGGAAGACTGCAGTGGGGCATTGGTACCTTTAAGGACACAGCTACCGATACGGATGACAACGGCAAGAACCACAGCCTCTCCATTTGGGCAAAGGCTGACAAGGCCGGCACACCCCTGAGAGTCTGGGCAACCGTCAGAGATACCAAGGTCACCCACGAGGAGACCTTCCTGCTGACCACCGAGTGGACTCGTTACGAGCTGCACTTCACCCCCGAGGGCTCTGCAACTCTGGGCGTCCTGATGGGCTTTGACGTTCCCGTGGACGCCAGCGCATCTGGCGACCGCACCGTTTACCTTGACGATGTTTATGCCGTCAATACCTCCATTGCCGACGCAGCCTTCGTGCCCGACGAAGCGGTTGAGACTGTTCCCCAGCAGCCCGAGCTGGCCGCTCCCGAAAAGAAGGTTTCCGGCGCTTTGAAGTTCTTCTGGAAGGAAGACACCATTACTGCCGGTCAGCTCGGCCACTATCCCTTCTCTGTTGTTCTGCACAACACCTCCGACAAGACCATGAATCTGGTCCTGCAGCAGGCAATCAAGCAGGAAGGCGAGCCCGTTATTCAGATCCGCGGCGAATCCAGCCTGCCGGATAAGACGATCGATCAGGAGGCGGAGGATTTTGATCCCGGCGCCCTGCCCCCCACCGCTTTGGAGCCTGACTACAGCCTTCCCGACGATGCCTTCGAGGGCAAGGTGACCCTGGATGCCGGCGAGAAGGTGATCGTCAGCGGTCTGGTGGCTGTCACCGACATCAGCGAGGTGAAGAGATTCCCCATGGTCATCAACGCCATGGACGGTGAGAATCTTGTGGCAGAAATCCCCCTGCAGGTGAATGTGGTTCCCGCTGTGGGCTACGTTGGCAACACCACCTTCAAGTCCGGTATCAACTGGACTCTGGATGAAAACAGTTCCCTGGATGGCTCTACCGGCTACCAGGATACCACCTCTTTGAAGATTACCGGCACCGCCAACCCCACCCACACCGCCGGTATCGCTATGACGGCCGGCAATCTGTACCGTCTGCGTTTCTGGGCGAAGGCTGCCTCCGAGGGCACCATCCGCGCCGTTGTGGACGACCGCCTTGCCGATAATACCTATGCCAACATGTCTTTGAACATGGTCAAGACCGTTACCAACGAGTGGAAGGAATACAACTTCTACTTCAAGGCAAATTCCGCTCAGGTTGCGGAGTATGCCTTCTCCAAGCTGACCCTGAGCTGCAAGGGCAACATGTGGATTGACGATCTGTCCCTGGTAGACTGCGGCGAGCCCACCAACAAGGTGGCCTCCAGCGCCGCAACTGACTACACCGCTTTTGAGTACTCAGAGGATAACAAGGGCACTGCCAACTACTGGTACGCTACGCTGACGGATTTTGAGCACCACTCCGGCGCTCAGGCCGTCGAGGTTAAGGCCGCTCCCAACAAGAGTGCCTTTATGCAGTGGCAGCTGGGCCTGCTGAAGGCAGAAACGGATGTCAATACGCCCTACAGTATTTGCTTCTGGGCAAAGGGACAGCAGGATGGCACGCCCCTGAACCTTACCATGCTCAGAAGTGACACAAAGACGCCCATCCATACCTTCATTTTGTCCGACGAGTGGGAGTACTACGAATATGAGTATTTCCCCGAGGAAGTGGACTCCACCGGCAAGGGCAATGTCTTCCGTCTGACCCTGCCCGCCGCTGAAACCGCCCGGACAATCTGGATTGACGACGTTTTGTTCCTGCCCAGCGCTTACCCCAGCTCCATTGCAACACCCAACGAGGTCCTCAACAATAGAATGCCCTCCCGTGTTGCCCCCAAGGAGCCCCAGTTCCTGTATCTGGACATTGAAATCGCTACCGCAGATGCAGAAAACACCAAGCTCAGAGAGATGTTCACTAAGGAAATTACCTACTTAGAGACTCTGGAAGGCACCAACGGCCGGAGATACAGCTCTGACGGCTTTGCCGTCCAGAAGCGTGACCAGACCGTGTACATCTTCGGTACAGAGGATAAGGGTACGCTGAACGGCGTGTACGACTTTATCGAGTACAATGCAGGCGTTCTGTGGTACCGTGCCGGTCAGGTTGCCTACCAGGAGAATGAGAGCATTCCGCTGAAGAAGTATAACTACTACGAGAAGTCTCCCTTCTCCGTTCGTGGATGGAACTCCATCGGTACCGGCCCGGAAGGCATCCAGAACTTTGACCGGGAATTCGATATCCAGCAGACCCGGAACAAGATGAATGTTATGTATTCTCCCAACTATGCCCAGAGTTCCTCTGTCGCTGGCGTCCAGGCGCTGGAAAGCGTGGGTCTGGAAGACCTCCAGCTGGGTCACAACATTGGTACGTGGATTCTGCAAAGCCCCCTGTACCCCGGTCATACGGACGGTGCGCCCTTGCCCGAGGAGTGCAAGGTTTACTGGAACCAGGATAAGGATGGAAACTTCTATACATCCCAGAGCTTCGGCAACAAGCTGTACGGCCAGATCAACTTCTGGGATCCCAACGGCGTGGTTTCCGACTGTGTGGTCGCCGGAATTATCCAGAACCTGGAAAAGAGAAAAGCCAACGGCGTGGATGTGGGTCAGGTCGGTATCGGCATGAACGACACCGATAATTGCCCGCAGTACGGCTACGACAACAAGCCCTTTGAGTATGCCCCCGGTAAGTTCGTCCAGCCGGGTACGGATGAGTATACGTCCACGGTGTTCGTAACCTTCCTCAACACCCTCCAGGAAAAGCTCAGAGCCAAGGGCTACGACATTACCATCAATGTCTTCGCATACCTGTTCCTGACCAAGGCTCCGGCCGCCGACTGCGAGATAGACGAAAATATTCGGTTTGTCTACGCTCCCATTTCGGAGGATGCCCGCTTCCCCCTGAACATGACTGCGGAAGACTACCCGGATTTCGCCAACTCCGCCAACATCGGCTACCATGAGGACCTGGAGGGGTGGAGTCAGGTCACCAATAACATCGCCGTCTACACCTACTACGGCTGCTTCCAAGGAAGCCAGACCTTCGAGCGGTCTATCGGCAAGAAGATGCAGACGGACATGAAGTATCTTGCGGAAAAGGGCTTCCTGGGCATGCTGCCCGAGGGTCAGCTGGATTCCGGCAAGGAAGACAGCATCTGGGGCCAGAACGCCCTGACCTTCTGGCTGTACTCCAAGCTGACATGGAATCCCAACGCCAACGTTGATACGCTGATTAAGGAATACTGCACCAAGGTTTACGGCGTTGCCGCCAATGAAATGCTCCAGTACTACAAGCTGCTGCAGAAGGCTTGGGACAATAACACCGAGCCCGCTGCGATTCGCTGGACCTACGCCCTCAGCGGCTATCTGCAGAACTTCCTCATGGGCAGCGGCTATGTTTCCATGATGCAGAGCTACCTGAACGATGCCTGGAACAAGGCCGATGCCGATCTGGTAAATGGCGACAGAATCAAGAACGCCATCCGGCCCATCCGTGACAATCTGGATACCCATGTCAGAAACACCGGTCTGGTTGATGCGGAAGAGGCCATTGCCACCTACACCAATGCCGGCAAGGATACCGTTTTGAATGCCTTTGATATGACCAATGATATTTGGGCAAATACAACGGTTATCAAGAACTTCTACCGTATGGGCCCCGACGGCACCCCCACTACCCACGCCGGTATCGACACCAGCCTGCGGATTCTGTGGGATAACAAGTATCTGTACTTCGCTTACGAATGTATGGACTCCGATATTGAAGATATCGTTACAACCAGCCGATTGAACGAAGCAGGCTGGTTCCAGAGCAAGACTGACGACGTGGAAACCTTTGTCACTACGGATCCCGCCGGTGAGCTGCTGGGCTACTTTGCTAACCCCAAGAATCTGTACTTCCGTTACAGAAAGATGCCCTCCGCTGCCAGTGCCTCCTACGATCCCACCCCCATCGATTACACTGCCAACGCCAAGCTGATGGAGGACCGTTGGGTTGTGATTCAGGCCATCCCCTTCGATAGCCTGGGTATCACCGGTGAGGTTACCCCCGAAACCGCTGTATATGCCTACTTCTACCGTGGCTACTACGCGGAAGCAAAGTCCTCTCAGGTAACCCTGGCATGGAACGGCGCGGGTACATGGCAGAACAGTGCGGTCCGTCAGATCAAGCTGTTGGAAGCTGGCGAGATGCCTGCACCTGCGCCCAGCGATCCTTCCACCGATACTACCGATCCCAGCGTGCCTGAGACTCAGCCCAGCGTACCGGACACTCAGCCCAGCGCACCTGAGACTCAGCCCAGCGCAACTCAGCCCAGCGTTCCCGCTACCCAGCCCGGCGATGCTACCGAGCAGCCCGCTGGCACTCCCGTGGGTCTGATCATTGGTCTGGTTGCCGCTGTGGTGGTTATCATTGCCGGTGGCGCAGTGGCCTTCATCTTCTACCGCAAGAAGAAAGCCGCTCCTGCCGAAGCAGAGGAAACTGCTGAAGCTGAAGAAGCTGTCGAAGCGGAAGAAACTGCTGAAGTCACCGAATAAAATCCTATAAAAAAGGGTCAGGCGCAAGCCTGACTCTTTTTTGCGCTTTTCTTTCAAAAATCAGCTTTTTCAAGAGGAATCCCTGCAGATATGAATATGTTTGGTTGATTTTGCAGACCTTTGACATGTCCGACGGAATTTGGGCAAATGCAGCGGTAATCCGGAATTTCTACCGCATGGGCAGCAACGGCTCGCCGATTCTCTATGATGGCATCGATACCAATCTGCGGATGTTGTGGGATGAGCAGTATCTGTATGTTGCCTATGAATGCATGGACGGCAATATTTCCGACATTGTCGTGAGCGACCAGCTGAGCGAAGACGGCTCCTGGTTTGCATCCAGATCCGACGATGTGGAAACCTTTATCACCACAGACCCCGCTGGAGAGCTGTTCGGCTATTTCGCCAATCCCGCCAACCTGAGCTTCCGGTATCGCAAGATGCCTTCTGCGACGAAAGCAAGCTTCGATGCGACGGACTGCGATTATACTGCCAGCGCCAAGCTGATGGATGACCGCTGGGTGGCAATTCAGGCAATTTCCCTCAAGGGTCTGGGCATTACCGAGGAGGTTACGCCCGAGACTGCAATCTATGCCTACTTCTATCGTGGCTTCTATGTAGATGCAAAGTCCTCTCAGGTGCAGCTGGCATGGAACGGTGCAGGCACATGGCAGAACAGCGCTGTCCGCCAGATCAAGCTGTTGCCGGAGGGTGAAGTCCCGCCCGTTCAGCCTACAGAGCCGGAAACCCAGCCCAGCGTCCCGGCAACCAAGCCGCAAACCCAGCCCACAGAGCCCAGCGCCCAGGAAACCCAGCCCAGTGTACCCGCAACCCAGAGCGGTGACACTACCCAGCAAATGGGTGTTCTTGGAGCTGTGCTCATTGGCCTCGCTGTCGGCGTGGGCATTGTTCTGGCCGGTGGCGCAGTGGTATATATTCTCATTCGGAAGAAAATAATTTAATTTCCATAACAAAGCCCTCCACTTTCGTGGAGGGCTTTGTGCTTATTCGTTTACCGGCTGACCCAGATAGCGGAAGGTGATGGCTGCCCGGGCGAGCTCCGATGCGTTTGCGGCGCTTAAGGTAACCGCATTGTCTCCTGCCTGGAGCGCCAGCGGCTTTACCCGGAAGTGCGCCAGCTCGTGGCCGCCCAGGGTGTACAGAGTGCCTTCGCCGTCGGGGGTTATCTCTGCAAACTGGCCACTCTTTAAGGTAATGGGCAGGGTGACCGACTGACCGTTTACCGTCAGGGTGGGCTGCTCCCATTCGCTCTGGCGATGCTTCATCAGATGCAGCGGCTCCATCACAGCCTGGCAGGGCTTGCTCAGCCGCAGCTCCACCAGGTCGATGGTGGCGTAGTTGACCACGTGGGTGTATGCCTCGTAGAACACTTCCACATCGTCGTATACCTCGTACTTCAGCTCGCAGCGGGGCCATTCCTCGTGGGGGCGCTCGCCGTTTTGCGCTTCGTAGAAGGTGTAGTACCGCCAGCCCTCAAAGTCCAGCTTGATGAAGAATTCGTTGGCGCCCAGCTTGCCCGCCATCTTGTTGCGGATGCGGATGCACAGCATAGCGCCGGAATTGTCGCCGCAAATCCGGACACCCAGGACGTGACGGCCCTCGGTATCGTGGCGCACTTCGTAGTGGTACACCTTTTCCTCGTCCAGGGTTACGCTCTCGTCCCAGCCGATGACCGCTGCGTCGGGGCTGTCATATTCACCTGCTGTATACAGGCCCTCCAGCCGGACGAAAGGTGTCTGTGCATCATAGGGGTTATGGGTGCAGACTGTGGGGCGCTGGACATCAGCGTGAAGCCGCTGGGTCTTCTGGCGGTAGAATACGGGCTTGCCGTTTTCCTCCTCCAGGTGGAACTCGGACTGGGGCTGCGCCAGCACATCGGTCAGTTCCTTGGGGAAGGTGTTCTGGGTACGGATGCGGTCGTACTGGGCCATGATTTTGCCGTAGCGCAGGAGAACAGGGGCTTTGTCGGTCTTCGTAAATACGTTGTGGTAGCTCATGCAGGCGTTGATGGCAAGACCCTTGACACACAGATATTCCACATCCTCGGGGAACCACAGCTTGTTCTGCCAGCCCAGGTTGTTCTCCTTGTAATTCTTGGCATCCATCTCAAGCAACATATCTACCTGACCGGGGAAGAGGTTCTTCCAGCCCATGCCGGGCACCAGGAATTTGCGGTTGGCGTTCTCCCGGCAATAGTCGATCTGAACATCGATAAAGTCCCGATATGCCCGGGTAGGTGCATCCAGAACGCCCATGCGGGAGCGGAGGAACCAGGTGGAGGGATACTGAGGGCCGTAACAGCAGTCGAAAACGGCGGGCTTCTTCAGGTGCTTGAACAGCTCCCGCAGGAACAGCATGGAGTGATACCAGGCAAATTCGTTGCCGTCGAGAATGTAAATGCCGTCGATGGCGTCCAGATAGAAGCCATCTGCGCCAACAGCGTTGTAAAACTCCGCCATTTTCCGGGCTACCTCAAAGAACAGAGGGGATTCCTTCCGAGGCGCCAGCACCAGGAACCGACCCAGAAGAATCTTAACCCGGGCGCCCTTCTTGTGAGCGGAGGGAACGGTTTTGTTAAAGCCCCGCTCACAGCCGGTAAAGCCGTAGGGTGCTGCCTTGGCTGCGTCATTAAAGTGAATCAGCTCGTCATCAATCCACAAAATCGCAGAGCCGGGGATCTTGTTGCCGGCAAGAGGATCCACGTTTTCCGTGGTCTCCAGAACCGGAACAGCATCGGCGTCAATGGACAAGTCCTCTGCCAGAGTGAACTCTGCAATGTAGCCCAGATCCTTGTGGGGAACCGGGGTGACAAAGCTGGAATCGTGACCTACGAAGAAGGTATAGGTCTGCAGGCAGACCTGAATGTCGTGGCGATGGAAGATGTCCACCAGCTTCCGGAAACCGTCCAGGTCGCCGTAAACCTCCTTGTTGGGCTCAAAGCTGCCGTGGGCGTACATGCCGTAGCCGGGGTGGAGGTTGACCTGCTTCAAGCCGAAGCGCTCCATGGCGCAGGCAAATTCCTCTGCTTCCTCCAGATTCAGAACCTCGGGCAGAATGGTATAGGGGCGGGTGCTGCCCTTGTCAGTATTGTCCAGGGCGAAAGCGCCGCCGTAGAGATTTCGGGGCAGCTCGTCTTCGGGAATGTCGTTGGTAACCACGCCCATGATCCGGCGCAGCTCCGATTTGGGGGCGGCAATCAGCGCGCCGGCGGCGTTTTCTACGCCAACGTGGGGGTAGGCCTCACACCGCAGCAGCCGGGAGATGCCGGGGTATTCCTCCGGCTTGGCGTTGATGGTCATGTTCATCAGGGCTGCCACAAAATCGGGGTGGTCGCCGTTGATGCTCACATTGACAAATGCCACCCGGAAGGCGGTTTCATCGCTTAAGGAAAGGAGGGTGAACTTAAGGTATTCTTCCTCAGCGGTGACTTGCACCCGGGCGGTTTCACCGCCTTCAAAGCCGATGGTGAGAATATCGCCTTCCAGCTGGCAGCTCACTGCATCGTGCTCCACCCGGTTGCCGTCGGTCAAAATGGCGCAGGGGGAGGGCTTTAACAGGTCAACGCCGGTGGCAGGGTCAGAAAAGGACACATTCTGTCCGTCCTCGCCGATTTTATAGCTGAGATAACGGGTTTGCAAATGAATCATTTTGGTATCCCTCCATAGGTAATATTTCGGAATGGGTTTTCTCTATTATATCGGAAACCCACACACTGCAAGACCATTTTCCAAAAAAATGCAGGGCGGAAGCTTCCTTCTGCCCTGCATAAGGGTTTTCGTTATCCAAGCAAAACCAGGAACTGACAGACAAGAATTACGGACACCAGCGCGATGGGGTAGGTGGCGGCGTAGGCGGCTGCCACATCATCGGTGCCGGCAGAGGAAATCAGCGTGCCCAACGCAGGCGTACTGGTCATGCCGCCGGTGATGGAGCCCAGGTTGTTCAGCAGGGAAAGCTTCAAAACCTTGGCAGCGACAAAGTAGCCAATCAGCATGGGAACCATGGTCATCAGCGCGCCGTAGAGGAAGAGAATCGGACCTTTTTCTGCGAGAATCCGGACAAAGTCCTTGCCGCCGTCAAAGCCTGCGCCTGCCAGGAACAGAACCAGACCCAGCTCCCGCAGCAGTTTGGAGGTGGACTTGGGCACCTGCATATCCAACCGGCCAATCCGACCGAAATGGCCCAGAATCAGGGCGATGATCAGCGGTCCGCCGGTATTGCCCAGAGAGAAGGAGCTGCCGCCGGGCAGGGGAATGGTCACCGCGCCCAGCACAATGCCGGCGAGAATGCCCAGAGAAACGGGCAGAAGACCAAATTCTTCAATGGAGAAACGGGGCTTTTCCAACTTGGTTTGCTGTTGGGCTGCGGGGGTTGCAGCGGCGCTGCCGGAGATTTTCTTCCGCTCTTCATCCAAATTAGCCCGGAGAATCCGGGGCAGCAGCTGAACAAACAGCACCACGCCAATCACACCGAAGGGATAGGCAATGCCGTTGCCCACAGCCACCAGAGATTCCTTTGCTGCGCCTGCCGCAGCCTTTGCGGCAGCGAAGCCCGGGGTGCTGGTGAGTGCGCCGGAGAGCAGGCCAACGGCAAGGCTGGCGTCTATACCGGAGAGCTTGGCAATGAGGAAACAGGTCAGACCGCCGGACACGATAATCACAAGGCCCAAAAATACATAGGACTTGGCATTTGCCTTCAAATTATGGAAGAAGCTGGGGCCTGCAATGAAACCCACGGAGACAACAAACAGAACAAGGCCGATATTTTGCAGCAGCTTGGGCAGTTCCGCACCGAACATGGTGTCGGGAAATGCGGTGTGCAGGTGACCGAACACCAGCGCCACCAGAAAAACCGCGGCAGAGCCCAGTCCCACGCCCTTAATTTCAATTCTTCCGATTAAGTAACCCAATGTCAAAATCAAAAAGATGTTAAGCAATACATAGGTAGCCTCACTAAAGGAAAACATAGCGCATACTCCTTTCTAAACTCCCCGGATTATACCACAGTTACCTGCCAAAATCAACCACCTGGGTGGCAAAATACGCCACCAAAAAGCTGAGAAATGCCTGATGCAATTTGGACAGGGGCCGCTTTTCGTTCCGGAATACATAGGTTTGCCGGGTTTCCTCCGGGACAGTGGGGAGGAACACAACAGAGTCGTTTTGGACACCTCGCCAGGACACCTCCGGGCCTAAGGTGACCGCCATGCCCGCGCCCACATACTTTACCATACAGTGCAGGTCGCCGCAAATCATGGAGATTTTCGGCGCAAAGCCGGATTGTCTGCACAGATGCATGGTGTGGTGCCACAGACTGTTGCTGCTGTCCAGGAGGGCGAACTCTTCCTCTTTCAGCGAATCAAATGCCACAGATTCCCGGGCGGCAAGGGGATGAGAAGCGGAAACCATCAGCTTCAGTCGCTCGGTAATCAGGCATTGGCCCCGGCTGTATGCCTCGCTGGGGGGCGTGGAGGAAATGCACATATCGTAGTCCTGGGTATCGTTTTCTCCCTGCATGTGGAAAATCCGAAAGCTGACATCCGGATGCTGTTTCCGGAAGGCTACGATGCAGTCTACCATGGTCCCTCTGTGCTGGCGCACCAGCAGGGTGATTTCGCCCCGCAGGGGGCTGTCGTCCCGGTGAACGCTCTGCACAGCGCCGTCCAGAGCGGAGATGGAGGCGGAAATGCCCCGCAGGAATTCCTGACCCTCCTGGGTTAAAGACAGCCGGTTTTTATACCGGTGGAACAGGGGTTTGCCCAATTCCTTTTCCAGACGGGAGATGGTTTGGGACATGGCAGGCTGGGGAATCATGTGATGCTCCGCTGCCCGGGAGATGTTCAGGGTTTTTGCCACCGTCAAAAAGTACCGCAGCTGTAAAAGCTCCATAGTCTGCCTCCAAAAGGTATATGATATATAATATATTATACATATATAATCATATATTTTTCAATAGTAATTTTGGGGAATATAATGGAATTTACAGAGAATCCCAAGGAGGTTTGATTATGGCGCTTTTATCGTTAATCGTACTGTGTATTACATTGGTTGTGGCATTTGTGTGCAAGCTTAACAGCGGTCTTGTGGCCATTGCGGTTTCGCTGCTGCTGGCCCGTATTGCCGGTATTCCCGACAAGTTTTTGATTTCGTCTTTTAATAATTCCTTGTTTTTGATGCTGCTGGGCGTGATGTACTTATTTGCCATTGCCCAGGAGAATAAGACGCTGGAGCTGCTGTCCAAGAAGACTTTTGCTCTTTGCAGAGGGCACGCAAAGCTGCTGCCCATTGTGGTTTTCGTTGTTTCCGCGGTGATTTCCGGCATCGGTCCAGGACTCATTTCCGTTACCGCTCTGGTTGCTGTGCTGATGGTTTCTCTGGCCAAGGAAATGAACACCCCGGTCATCCGTCTGGCGCCCTTTGGCCTGCTGGGTGCATTTGCCGGCGGTCTGACCCCCATTACGCCTTCGGGCATTGTGGCAATAACTGTGGCGGGAGAAAACGGCATTACCGGCGTGGAAGGGTCGATGCCCTGGAAAATGGTACTTACCTGTGCGCTGTATGCGGCAATTCTTTACTTCTTCGTGTACAAGTGGCACAAGGAAAAGCCTCAGCCCCTGGCCCCCAAGGCAGAGGGAGACACCACAGAATCCTTCTCCGCCAAGCAGATTGCCACTTTGGTGGGCATCGTGGTGGTTGCGGTGGTATCTTCGGTGTTTCATATCAATGTGGGTCTGATTTCCTTTGCGGTGGCGGTGATTCTGTCGCTGCTGCGGGTTGCCGATGAGGGCGCGGTGCTGAAAAAAGTGCCCTGGGGCACTCTGGTGATGATTACCGGTGTGGGCATTCTCATCTCGTTGGTTACGGAGCTGGGCGGCATTGATTTGCTGTCCGAAACCCTCTCCAAGCTGTCCACCACCAAAACCGCTGCCGCCATCATGGCGCTGCTTAGCGGTGTGATGTCCTGGGTGTCTTCTGCCTCCGGCGTTGTTATGCCTACGCTGATTCCCACCGTTCCGGATATGGTGGCTGCCGTTCCCGGCACCGATGCCCTGGAGCTGGTGAACTGCATTTCCATCGGCTCGAATATGGCGGCACTGAGCCCCCTTTCCAGCTGCGGCGCGCTGATGCTGGCGGCCTACACCTCCTCCGGCGATGTCAGCGCCAAGGACAGAAACCAGATGTTCCTGCGGCTGTTCATCCTCTCTGCCTGCGGTCTGGCCCTGACCGGCCTGCTGGCGCTGGTGGGTGCGTACTGATTCCAAACAATATAAGCCCCCGGAATTTTCCGGGGGCTTAATCTATGAGATGTTACCTGCGCAGGGCCTTGCGCAGCACCGGCGCAATGGTGAGGGCTACGCCACCGCCTATGAGTGCCGTAAACAGCTGGGGCCAGGAAAAGGTTGCCGGAAGCAGCTTCAGCATGGGCTCCTTCAGCATCCCGGAGGCCAACAGAGCTCCGGCAAATACGCCGCAAATCAGCCATACAACGATTGCGTAGAGGGTGGCAAACTTCGCAATAGCAGCGCCCACCCAGGCAAGAATTTGCCTGGCAAGGGTTTTTCCGGAGAGAAGATACAGCGCCAGAACAAACACCGCATTGCCAATCATAATGGCGGGAACGGTGAGAATCTGGGGTGCGATTCCCAGCAGATACGCCATAACCGGAGAGATCAGGGCAACCGTGATGCCGCTGGAAAGACCGGCCACCAGCACAGTGATCGCCAGAACGGCATTGACACAAGAACCGGTAACCAGCTGCCCCATGGGTTTGGTGAGCGCCTGCAGGGCAATCAGCAGCGAGAGCATCACCGCGGTTTCGGTAATCCAACGAATTTTCTGATTCATAAGTGCACCTACCTGGAGCAGAACGTTGTTGCTGCCCAATAAAATCTATACTTTAGTATACCAACTTCAGCAAAAAAATGCAAGAAAATCCCCACCGGTTACCCGGTGGGGATTGGTTGGTTTTCGGTTAGGACAGCTTGTGAGAATCCTTGGCAAAATGCTCCTTTGTCAGCTTGGCGACAACGCCGGACAGGGCAAACAGAGCAATGAAGTTGGGAATTGCCATCAGGCCGTTAAAGGTGTCTGCCAGGTTCCAGGCAACCTCCAGAGAAGTGGTTGTGCCAACCACGATCATAATGGAGAAGATGACCTGATAAACCTTGGAAACCTTGGTGCCGAAGAGGTACTCCACGCAGCGGGTGCCGTACAAAGACCAACCCATAATGGTGGAGAAGGCGAACAGGAACAGGGCGATGGCAATGAACAGAGAGGCGAATTTGTCGCCGAAGATGGTTGCGAAGGCGGCGGTAATCAGCTCGGAGTTGACGGACTTGCCGAATTCGATATCAATACCGCTCATAACGATGGTCAGACCGGTGAGAGTGCAGATCACGAGGGTATCCGCGAATACCTCGAAGATGCCGTACAGACCCTGCTTCACGGGTTCGGTGGTGTCAGCGGCGGCGTGAGCGATACCGGCAGAGCCCAGACCGGCTTCGTTGGAGAATGCGCTTCTCTTAAGACCCCAAACCAGGGCTTCCTTGATGGCGATGCCGCAGGCGGCACCGCAAACAGCCTGAGGTGTAAAGGCGCCTACAAAAATATTCTTGAAGGCTTCGCCGATGTTACCGATGTTCAGGACAATGACGATCAGTGTGCAGACGATGTAGAAAATGCTCATAAAGGGAATCAGCAGCTCGGTAATCTTACCGATTCTCTTAATACCGCCCACCAGGGCAACAGCGCAGATGATGGCAAGAATCACGCCAACCACGATGTTGATGACATCCTTAGCGCCAGTAGCGGAGGGGATGAAGGAAACGATGGCATTGTTCACAGAGCCGGAGATGCTGTTGGCCTGGGACAGGTTGCCGATACCGAAAGAAGCCAGAATGGCAAAGATGGCGAACAGAACAGCCAGCCACTTCCAGTTCTTGCCCATGCCGTTGGTGATGTAGTACATGGGGCCGCCAACCCAGTCGCCCTTTGCGTTCTTCTCTCTGTACTTTACGGAGAGGGTGACTTCGCAGTACTTGATAATCATGCCCAGCAGAGCGGCAATCCACAGCCAGAAGATGGCGCCGTAGCCGCCCATAGCGATGGCTTGGCTGGTGCCGATGATGTTGCCGGTGCCAACGGTTGCGGCGAGAGCCGTGGTAACTGCCTGGAAGGGCGTAACAGCACCCTTGCCGGCGGTTTGTTTCTGAAGAACCTTGCCGATGGTGTTTTTCATGGCATAGCCGAATTTGCCGAACTGGATACCTCTGTTGCGGATGGTGAACAGGATACCGCCAACTGCCACACAGGGCAGCAGGATGTACATCCACGCCACAGTATTCAGCGTGCCGGTGAAGAAGTCTAAGATTGCGTTCATGAGAAACCCTCCCAATTTTATGGTTTTCTGTATTGTACACCTTTTTTTTCCAAAATACAAGCCCCAAAGACGATTTGTATCAAAGAGCAACACTTTGCAAGGAAATGTTAGCCCTTGATAGCGGCTTGTCGCACAGCGCGCATAAGCGGACAGTCAGTATGGTTATGGCATTTTGGCTGTTTTTGCGGATTTTTTACGAAGCATATTACAAAGGAAAGAAGAAATCTTCTTCAGTAAACGTTGTATTATGCTCAGTAAATACGAAGCGAATAAAGATAAAATGAAAATCGTTGGGACAATTATAATATAGTATTTGAGCCTGTGCACGACAGAGGGGGTTTTTGTCAATAACCTGGGGTATAATTCCTGGTCAAAGATCCAGGAAACCAAATATCCACCAAGACAAAGTCCTGAAATTTTCTGAAGAAGCCATGCAAATCTATTGGGTAGTTTGTCGTAATTGATGTTGATAACAAACGTAAACACAAGCAGGGTTAGCACGACATTAAACAGCGATTGATAATCACACCACTCCCCCCAAACAAAATTGGCTTTATAGGAACGCCAATAGCAAAAAGTGCCGGATAATATGGTCCAGAAAATGATAAGTGTGATATTGAAAGTCTTTTTGATTTTCAAACCATATTCTCCAAGGTAACAACCGATATAGTAGTAAGTGATAGGAAAAAGAGTTTGCCACCATGCAGGAATCAGTTTGTTCGCATCGGATGATAATGATGGTTGCGCCCACCAATCAAGGGAGTGAAAATTATATATATTCAATACTGAAGGTAAGGATGTTAAAAAAACAAAAGTGACTATCAGCCAAATTTTCCATTTCTGAGAAGGCATCGACTGATACACGATATTTAAAAAGGGGATTAACAAAAACAGCCCTAAGTACATTTCGATATACCAGGAGTAAGGCGCTGCTTTGAAACTTAATATATTTAAAAAAATATCCTTTATGGATAAATCTTCTTTTAAAAAAACAATAGAATAAAGTGCACACAGTAAACTTGCCAAAACATATGTAACAATAATTTTGACAATTCTCCCATAGTAGCTTTTTTCTAATTGTTTTCTTCGCAACAGATATCCTGAAAGCATTAAAAAAAGAGGAACACAAACAATGAAAAACGATCGTATAACCGTCAGAAAGAACATTCCTTTTCCTTCAACAGGTTGGGAATAAAAGCCGATTTCTGAGCAAAAATGAACAGAAATAACGAGAAACAAAGCTAAAATTCGGACTATATCCGCAGCGGGATTTCGTTTTGTTGAATTCATTTTCTGCATCCTTTCGATAAAGTTTCTTGATTATAGCATAATTGTCTTGTTTTATCAATAGATCGGCCTTGCCACAGAAAAAATCCCCACTCGGTCGAGTGGCGATTTTATCGTTAGCAACAAGCCCTTGGTGGCAGCCTATGCGGCGGTATGCAAAGAGGGAAAGCATAAATGTAGGGGCGAGCACTGCTCGTCCGATTGTGCGATGTCCTGCCGCTGTAACGGACGGCCAATGGCCGCCCGTTACAGCAGTACGCGAAGAGGATAATCAGTCTTTCGGTTTGTGCCGCAAAAGAAGTTCCTTAACCCGAAGAGCTGCTTCTGAAGTCCTTTCCGGCACATAACGTTCTTTTAATACATGCAGTATCTCTAAAATGGTATGCTCGTAATTTTCGTGATTTGTTTCCTGCAGGTAGTATGCCAATAGGGAATCCAGTTCTTCTGTGGTTCGTCTTTTCAAATATCCGCGAAGAGAATGGTCTGCCATAATATCACCTCTACATATATTATAGTTACTTATTTCAGTATAGTAAAGTCCCTTTTTTCAAAAGATAATGAGTATATCCTATGGGAGAAGGGGTGCTGGTTGTGATTAGTTATGAGCCTTTATGGCGGACCATGGAACAACGCGGGGAAACCACATATACTTTAATACACAAGCATGGCATAAACCCCAGAACTGTTAACAATCTGAAGCACAACCAGTCGATTACCATGTATACCATGGAACGGCTTTGCCAGATTTTAAATTGCCAGGCAGAAAGCATTGTGGTGTTCTCCCTTGAGGGGCAAACAGCAGAGTAAAAAGAAACCCCCACCGGTTTGCAAATCGGTGGGGGTTTGTTATTGGGTAAAATCCTAGCCCTTAATAGCGGCCTGCACAGCAGAACGCAAAGAGGGAAAGCATAAATGTAGGGGCGAGCACTGCTCGTCCGTTTGTGCGATGTCCTTCCGCTGTAACGGACGGCCAATGGCCGCCCCTACAAGAAAACCCGTCCCTCGGCAGAGGGACGGGTTTGTTGTTAGCAATTAGCCCTTGATAGCAGCCTGAGCGGCGGCGAGGCGGGCGATGGGTACACGGTAGGGGGAGCAGGAGACGTAGTCCAGACCAATCTTGTGGCAGAACTCGACGCTCATGGGGTCGCCGCCGTGCTCGCCGCAGATGCCGCAGTGCAGGCTGCCCCGAGCGGCCTTGCCCTTGGCAACAGCCATCTCCATCAGCATGCCGACACCGGTCTGATCCAGCTTGGCGAAGGGATCGTTCTCGTAGATCTTGGCATCGTAGTAGGCATTCAGGAACTTGCCTGCGTCGTCACGGCTGAAGCCGAAGGTCATCTGAGTCAGGTCGTTGGTGCCGAAGCAGAAGAACTCAGCTTCCTTGGCGATCTCGTCAGCAGTCAGGCAGGCGCGGGGAATCTCGATCATGGTGCCCACTTCGTACTTCAGCTCCACGCCGGAGGCGGCGATTTCAGCATTTGCGGTAGAAACAACCACGTCCTTGACGTACTTCAGCTCCTTGACATCGCCAACCAGGGGAATCATGATTTCGGGAACCATATCCCAGTCGGGATGAGCCTTCTTCACGTTCAGAGCGGCCCGAATGACAGCCTTGGTCTGCATAGCGGCGATTTCGGGGTAGGTGACGCTCAGACGGCAGCCACGGTGACCCATCATGGGGTTGAACTCGTGGAGGGAAGCAATGATGTCCTTGATAGCCTGAACGGACTTGCCCTGAGTTGCGGCCAGAGCGGCAATGTCTTCCTCGGTGGTGGGAACGAACTCGTGGAGAGGGGGATCCAGGAAGCGGATGCACACGGGCATGCCTTCCATGGCCTCGTACAGACCCTCGAAGTCCTTCTGCTGCATGGGCAGAATCTTCTCCAGAGCAGCCTCGCGCTCGGCAACGGTGTCGGCGCAAATCATTTCACGGAAGGAGCCGATGCGGCCTTCCTCGAAGAACATGTGCTCGGTACGGCACAGACCGATGCCCTCAGCGCCCAGCTGACGAGCCTTGATGGCGTCCCGGGGGGAGTCGGCATTGGTGCGGACCTTCAGCTGACGGTAGCGGTCAGCCCAGCCCATGATGCGGCCGAACCCGCCGGCAATCTCAGCATCCTTGGTGGGGATCAGGCCGTCGTAAATATAGCCGGTGGAGCCGTCCAGGGACAGGAAGTCGCCCTCGTGATAGGTCTTGCCGGCCAGAGTGAACTGCTTGTTCTCCTCGTCCATGGCGATGTCGGTGCAGCCGGAAACACAGCAGGTGCCCATGCCGCGGGCCACAACGGCAGCGTGAGAGGTCATACCGCCGCGAACGGTCAGATTGCCCTGAGCAGCCATCATGCCCTCGATATCCTCGGGGCTGGTCTCCAGACGAACCAGAACGACTTTTTCACCCCGCTCTGCCCAAGCCTTGGCATCCTCGGCGGTGAAGACGATCTTACCGCAGGCAGCTCCGGGAGAAGCGGCCAGAGCGCGGCCCACAGGCTGTGCAGCCTTCAGAGCAGCGGCATCGAACTGGGGATGCAGCAGGGTGTCCAGAGTTCTGGGGTCGATCATGGCGACAGCCTGCTTCTCGGTAATCATACCCTCGTCCACCAGATCGCAGGCGATCTTCAGAGCGGCGGGAGCGGTACGCTTGCCGTTACGGGTCTGCAGCATATACAGCTTGCCGTTTTCCACGGTGAACTCCATATCCTGCATATCGTGGTAGTGGTTCTCCAGAATCTGGCAAACCTCGGTAAACTGTGCGAAAGCCTCGGGGAACTTGTCAGCCATCTCGGAGATGGGCATGGGAGTCCGAACGCCGGCAACCACGTCTTCGCCCTGAGCGTTGGTCAGGAACTCGCCGAACAGCTTCTTCTCGCCGGTGGCAGGGTTGCGGGTAAAGGCAACGCCGGTGCCGCAGTCGTCACCCATGTTGCCGAAGGCCATGGACTGAACGTTAACGGCAGTACCCCAGGAGTAGGGGATATCGTTTTCACGGCGATAGATGTTTGCACGGGGGTTGTCCCAGGAACGGAACACAGCCTGGATGGCGCCCATCAGCTGCTCCTTGGGATCGGTGGGGAAGTCGGTGCCCAGTTTGGCCTTGTACTCAGCCTTGAACTGGCCGGCCAGCTCCTTCAGGTCTTCG
>JAZNMX010000021.1:0-29988 GCA_045579965.1 Faecousia sp. | reverse complement strand
AATCTTGTGGTCTTCCACCTCGGCAGCTTCCTTGGTCTGCACCAGCTCGAAGCAGTCCACACGGGAGCCGTCCACTTCCACCTGCATATCGCCGCGGCGGATGATTTCGCCCTCGAAGGCGGTGGCGTAAGCAACGGGAATGTCGATATTGGTAATCTTAATCTTGATGTCCCGGGCCTCCAGAGAGGTGGCATTCCACTTGCTGGTATCCAGCTGCTGAATCAGGCTCTTGGGAACGCGGAACATATTCTCGGTTTCGTTGGAAACAACGGGGAAGCCCAGGCAGATGGCGCCGGCACCGTAGGAAACGATTTCGTCGCTCAGGGGCTTATAGGCATTGACAAAGGCACGGACGCGGTCCATGGTGTACTTTGCCAGTGCGGGGAAGTCGCCGGGGGTAATGTTGCCGAAGATCAGCGCTGCACGCACGGCAACGGAAACGATGTGAATGACGGACTGCATTTCGTAGCCCAGGGGCACAACGCGCACATTCTCGCCCAGCTTCATGCCGGCATCGTAGCAATGCTTGATGGCATCACCGGTGAGAGAAACCAGCATGCCCTGATTCTGGTAGCTCTTGGCCAGGGCAACGGTCTCCTCTGCGTTGTCCGCGCCGCCGATGATAACGGCAACACCGGGGATATCGCCGGTAACCAGGGGAACACCCAGATTCCGGACGAAGGCGTCGGTCAGGTGGCCCATTTCGGGCTCTGCATAGGGCGTTGCGCCATGGATGTACTTCAGCGCCTCCAAAAATTCTGCGCACAGGGCAGAAGCGATGCCGCTTTCAAAAGCATCATGCAGGCGGTTGTTGCGGGTCATCTTGGCCTTAATGGTTTCCATTGCAGCCTTCATTTCACCCAGATTGCTGATCTTCACGCCGGTCACTGCGTAGTAGCAGGGCAGGCTGTAGGCAGTGTCGGGGAAGGACACTGCTTCGCTCTCGCCATATTGGGCGATGGCTTCATCAATGGCAGCGACGGTACGCTCATAGTTGTAATCGTTGCCGCCGAAAACTCTGTCAAAAAGTGTCACGGTATTTCCTCCTTATTCGTCACGATCCAAAATCGCTTTAATGCTGCGGATTTCTTCGATTGCCGTGGGGCTGAAATCGTAGGGGGATTTGCCCTGCCGGTCTGCATCCATAATCTCCAGATTATAGTGGATACAGCCCAGCAAATCCTCTGCCGGGATTTCTCTGCGGATAAATTCCTCATCCTTTTCATCCCGAACCTTGTTGGCAACCACCCGAACCCGTTTCACACCCAAATCCGCCGCCAGCCGCTTGACATTGCGGTAGGTCTGGACGGACCGGGCACCGGGTTCAATTACCACAATAAACTGGTCCATATTGGCAGCCGTTCCTCTGCCCAGATGCTCCAGCCCTGCTTCCATATCCATAATGACCACATCGTTTTTCCGATAGGTCAGATTGGAAAGCACCGCCTTGAGCATCACATGCTCGGGGCAGACACAGCCGCTGCCACCCAGGTCCACCGTACCCATCACCAAAAGCTTTACGCCGTTAATCTCCTTGGAAAAGGTGTCGGGAATATCCGCCACGTAGGGATTCAGCTTAAAAAACTTGTTGGCTGCGTTGGCGCCGGTGCGCTCCTCTACCAGAGTGCGCATTTTGGAAATGGGGGTAATGGCATCCACCTCCTCCTGACTTAAGCCCAATGCCAGACCCAGATTGGCATCCGGGTCCACATCTGCCGCCAGGACTGTGCGTCCTTCGTCGGCATAGAGCCTTGCCAGGGTGGAAGACAGGGTGGTTTTACCCACGCCGCCCTTGCCGGTAATCGCTAGTTTCATTGAAATAATTCCTCGCTATTAGATGCCCAGAGCGGCGCGTTTTGCTTCGATGCAGGCAATCATCTTGTCGCCCAGGCTTTCGATGTCGGTATCCACAACGAACTTTGCCTCGACCCACTTGTTGATGCCGTCTTCGCCCTGGAGCAGTGCGGTGACTTCCTCGGAGCCCTTGGAGTAGGGGTCCACGCCCAGGAAGGTCTCAATACCGGTAGCCACAACGTAGTTACCGATGGAAACAGCCTTCTCGGACATCCATTCGGGAGCACAGCCCACCACGGGAACCTGTGAAATGTTGATGCCCCAGTCCTTGGCGATATCGGAGGCCAGAATCATCATACGGGAAATAACCACGCAGGAGCCCATGTGCAGCACGGGAGGAATGCCCGCCAGCTCGCAAACACGCTTCAGACCGGCGCCGCAGTATTCCTTGGCCTGCTCGGGGTCCATCAGACCTGCCTTGGCAGCAGCCTGAGCGGAGCAGCCGGTGGTGATGACGATGATGTCGTTTTCCAGCATCTTCTTCATCAGCTCGATGTGGGCAGTGTCAGGACGAACCTTGGGGTTGTTACAGCCGACCATTGCCACCGCGCCGCGGAGAACGCCGGAATGGACACACTCGATCAGAGGCTTGGTGGTGCCCAGCTCATCAACCTGGGTGTTGGCAACGCCGTCGAGAACCTTCTTGATGGCCTCAACAGAGTAGCCCACGCGAGCCTTCTGCTTCTGGTTGGGGATGTTCACCAGCTCGGGCTTCCGGTTCTTGAAGTTCTCAATGGACATCTTCACGATGGCCTTTGCGTTCTCGCCGGCAGTTTCGGCGCTGAAGCGGTAGAACTCGGAATCGGGAATCTGTGCGATGGGGGAGGTGGTGATGAACTTGGTATGGAAGCACTTGCTCAGGGGGCCCAGTGCGGGGAAGATGCACTGCACGTCCACAACGATGGACTCGCAAGCGCCGGTAAGTACCACATTCTCCTGGTTCAGGAAGTTACCGGCCATGGGAATGCCGTGACGCATGGTAACCTCGTTGGAGGTACAGCAGACGCCGGAAACGGTGATGCCCTTGGCGCCCATGGACTTGGCGTAAGCAATCATTTCCGGATCGTTTGCGTAGTAAACGATCATTTCAGAGAGGGAAGGATCGTGGCCGTGGACAACGATGTTGACGTTATCCTTCTCCATGACGCCGATGTTTGCCTCGGTATCGATGGGACGGGGAGTGCCGAACATAACGTCGGAGAACTCGGTGCCCATCATGGAGCCGCCCCAGCCGTCGCTGAGGCCTGCCCGCAGAGCCTGACGAATCAGCGCCTCTGCCAGAGAGGAACAACCCATATGGGTCATATGCATCGACTGAGAAACCTCACGGTCGATGGCACGGGGGGTGATTTCAGCCTTTTCCCACAGCTCCTGAGTGTGCTCGGGAGCCCGCTCTACGAAACGCTGGGTGCCAAAGGGCTTGCCGTATTCCAGCAGGCCAACCTCTGCCATCTCGTGTGCCAGATCGTAAATGTCCTTACCCTCGGTTTCCACGCCCCATTCCTTGGCAATGCGGATCAGCTTTTCGGGATCCTTGACGGTGTAGTTGCCGTCTGCACGGGTCTGGTGCAGGGTGTGCATGATCTCACGGCCATGGTCGGAGTGCGTAGCAGCACCGCCGGCGGTGAAGATCAGATAGTTACGGGCGACGATACCGTGAACGTCGCAGCCGCAGATACCACGGGGTGCCTTGGGGGTAATCCGGCACGGACCCATGGAGCAGATCCGGCAGCAGGTACCTGCTTCGCCGAAGCCGCAGTGGGGAGTCTGGTTCTTGGCACGCTGCTGCCAAGTGTCAGCGCCAACCTTCTGTGCCGTTTCCAGCAGGGAATTGGTGGCAGCCTCCATCTCCTCGACGGTTGTTGTAAATGCCCAATCCTTCAACTTTGTTTCCTCCTAATGCAAAAGTTCTCTTCCGACAAACACAAGGCTTGCCGGGCGCATAGCTTGTCGATAATATTCTACTCTTATAACCGCAGAAAGTCAATCGTGATTTGACACAATTCCCTCAGAATTTTCCATCCGGGGGAGGGGGATTTTTCCCAAAGGGGAAATTTTGGCAATATTCTTAAGTTTTCCTTGTTTGTTTTCCAACGCATTGACATTTTCGGAAGAAATCGGTAAAATAGGAACAGCGAACCCACTGACAACAAAAGGAGTTTTTGGTATGAAGAAGTTACCCATCGGCATTCGTATTCTGTTGGCCTTTGTTTCCTTGATTCTCTGCGTGGCGCTGTTCGCCACTACCCTTTGCGCCGCCATTCTGGGCGACCTTTCCATCGCCTTCCAAAAGGACAATCTGAAAAAGCTGCTCACCGAAGCGCTGTTCACCACCGCCACAATTCACCGGCCCGCGCCCCACATTTCCGGCAACGGCGGTCCTGCCATCCGTCACCCTGCGGCGCGGCTGGACGATTTCACCCTCCCCGACGGCACCGGTGATATTGTATCCGGCGATATGAGCGGTCTTCTTGGCGGTGAAGGCGGCAACAGCTCCGCTCTGGTAGAGTGGATTTACTCCGCCGTAACAGAGCAGTTCCAGGAAGAAGACGTCGTCCTGCCACCTCTGGAGGAGGTTCAGCAGTTCGTGGAGGATTCCTCTCTGGATGACTTCCTCACGGAAAAGAGCGCCTCTCTGATTTCCGACATTATCACCGGCGAAAACACTACTACCATTACCACCGAGGAAATCCAGACTCTGCTGGAAGACAATGCCCAGCTGATTCAGGATACCTTTGAGATTGAAATCTCCGAAGAAATGATCTCCGAAGTGGTCGCCGAAATCGAAAAGGTAGAAATCGTTCAGCAGATTCAGGAAGAGGGCGTCAATTCCGTGCTGCAGAACATGGTAGACCGCGGCGCCATCACAATCCCCGGCATGGCCCCCAGCCAGGATCTTGCTCCGGAAGGCATGGGCGGCAGCGCATCTACCCCCGATACCTCCAGCCCCATGGGCATCATCAACACCCTGCGCTCCATCGTTTCCACCACCACTCTGCTGATTATGATCGGCATCTGCCTGGTTCTCATCGGCCTGCTGCTGCTTGTAAACATGAAGCAGATTTGGGTGGGTATCCGGGACAGCGGCATTACCCTCACTGTAGTTGGCGTTCTTCTTTCCGCCGTCACCTTCGCAGGCTGGTTCTCCGCTGACCTGCTGAAGGAGCTGCTGGCGGAAGCCGGCCCCGCCGCCAAGATCGTTCTGTTCATCGTCAACCTCACCGCCCCCATTCACATCGGCGTACTGGTGCTGGGCATCGTGCTGATTGTTGTCAGCTGCGTGGTTAAGAGCCTGCTGAAGAAGAAGGCACTGGCAGCTTCCGCCGCCGCAGAGCTCCCCGTTGAGGAAGTGCCTGCTGTGGAAGAAGCTGCGGAAGAAACCGTTGCCGAAGAAGAAGCACCTGCTGAAGACGAAGTCGTCGCGGAAGCAGAAGCTCCTGCTGAGGAAGAAGTTCCCGTTGCCGAAGAAGCTCCCGCCGAGGAAGTTCCCGCTGCGGAAGAAGTACCTGCTGAAACGGTCTAAGTAATCCTACATATCCGGGCACCGCCTTCGCGGTGCCCGTTTTATTTCCCCCTGTGTCATTCCGAGCCAGCCCGCAGGCTGGCGTGGGAATCTCCTGGTACAATCTATCGAAACGCTGAGCAGGAACATACATTCCTCCGGGAGATTGCCACGGGCGCTGCGCACCCTCGCAATGACAGACGGGGCGTCGGGGGCGCCGCCCCCTACAAAAACAAACCAAAAATCGAACCTCCCCCTCATGTGCAGGCATCAAAAATCGGAACATTTTTGATGCCGGATGGCGTTGAGGCGGAAGGGGGCACATAGGGGGAGGGCGCATTTGCTTTAGCGCCTCCCCCTATGCCGGCTTCTTTGGTTCCTTTCTTGCCGGAACAAGAAAGGAACATTCCCGCCGGGAGATTGACACGGTCTTTATGGCCCGGTTCTATTTTCCGGACAAGATTCATAGGCTGTACCACCAAAACCACCGGAGGGATTCCCTATGAAATTTTGCGCCGTTTTTCTCGCTTTTTGCCTGCTGCTGCCCATCTTTGCCGCACCGGCGGCTGCTGCCGACCTTGCCCTGCCGGGCAAAAGCGCCCTGCTGATGGATATTGCCACCGGCACGGTCCTGTACGAGCAAAACCCCCACGAAAAGCTGGCCCCTGCCTCCGTTACCAAGGTGATGACCATGCTGCTGATTATGGAGGCTATTGACAGCGGCAGAATCGGCTGGAACGATACCGTCACCACCTCCGAAGCCGCCGCTGCCAAGGGGGGCAGCCAGGTTTATCTGAAGGTGGGGGAAACCATGTCCGTCAGCGATATGGTCAAGTCTATCGCCGTCAGCTCCGCCAACGATTGCGCCTGCGCCATGGCTGAGCACATTGCCGGCTCGGAAACCGCCTTTGTCGCGCTGATGAACCAGCGGGCAAAGGAACTGGGCATGAACGATACCAATTTCGTCAACTGCACCGGTCTGGACGATGACCCGGCAGCCAAAGACCACCTGACCTCCGCCTATGACATCGCCATCATGTCCCGGGAGCTGATGAAGAATCACCCGGACATCCAAAAATACACCACCATCTGGATGGACACCGTCCGGGACGGGGCTTTCGGCCTTGCCAATACCAACAAGCTGGTTCGCTTTTACCCCGGCGCCACGGGCTTAAAAACCGGCTTTACCTCCGCCGCCGGCTACTGCCTTTCCGCCTCCGCTCAGCGGGAGGGGTTGGGGTTGATTGCCGTTGTCATGGGCTGTAAAACCTCTCAGGAGCGGTTTTCCGCCTGCAAGCAGCTGCTGGATTACGGCTTTGCCGGTTTCTCCCTGGTAACGCCCACATTGCCGGAGCAAAACGCCATTCCCGTCAAGCTGGGAACTGCCGACTCCGTCACCGCTGTCCCTGCCGAGCCCATCCAGCTGCTGATTGACAAGGCGCAAAAAAACAGCGTCACCACGGAGGTTTCGCTGGAAGAATCCGTAACCGCCCCGGTTTCCAGGGGGCAAAAGCTGGGTACGCTGACAGTAAAAGCCGGCGACCGGGTGCTCCGGCAAGTGAGCATGGTGGCTCAGGATGGGGTCGCCCGGCTGACCTTCTGGGAGCTGTTTACCCGGGTTCTTCGCTGCCTTTCCATGGCAAAGCCACAATAGTAAAGCCCCCTCTCACGAGGGGACTCATTTTTTCAAAAATCCGGAATAAATCGCTTGTCCGCGGCGGCTTCCTCCTGAACAAAGCCCTCCAGGCCGTTCAGATACATCCAGCTGAGCACCGCGTCATATTCCTCCTCCGTCACCCGGCGGTCAAAGGGGGTAGGCAAACCGCCCATGGGCGTGTACTGCCGCATCAGGCTCACCAGAACCTCCCCGGGGGCAAAGGTTTCCCCAATCCAATCCAGAATTTTCAGAGAATTTTCTACCTGCCCCGGCAGAATCAAGTGACGAATCACCGTGCCGGATTGAAGTTTTTCTCCCTCCCACCGGGGCGCGCCGGTCTGCCGTACCATTTCCCGGATGGCAGCCTTGGCAACTTCAAAATAATCCGCCGCCCCGGACAGCTGACCGGCAAGGGCCGCGTCTGCATACTTCAAATCCGGCAGATAAATCTGGATTTTCCCCTCCAGGCGTTTCAGGGTTTCCACCCGCTCATAGCCGCCGCAGTTGTACACCACCGGCACCGGCAGCGCCGGCACAAGCGCCGGCAAAAGGGTGGGCAGATAATGGGTAGGGGTCACCAAATCGATATTTTCCGCTCCCTGGGCAATCAGCTGCTCCATCATTTCCCGAAGCTGGCCGCTGCTTACCTCCTGCCCCACAGGTCGGGCGCTGATGGCGGCATTCTGGCAATACCGGCAGCCCAGGGTGCAGCCCCCGAAGAAAATCGCGCCGCTTTTTCCGTTGGGGGAAAGGGCGGGTTCTTCCCAGGGGTGGAGCATGGTTTTGGCTACCAACGCCCGGTCCGACCCTTTGCAAACGCCATGCTGTCCGGCACTGCGGTTCACGCCGCACTGTCTGGGACACAGCCGGCAGTTTTCGTAACCCATACGCCACCTCCTTTTTTCTGCATCATACCACACTTTTTCCGAAAAGGAAAGACTGTCCTAAGGGCAACACCCCGCAATGACGGCCGGGGCGTCGAGGGCGCCGCCCCCTACAAGAGCACACCAAAAATCTCGCTCCACCTTGCAATTTGGGCCCGGGCATGGTAATATGGTAAAAAATCGCGAAAAAGGAGGTGCCGTTTTGAAAAGATTCCTTATATATATTGTATTGCTCAGCCTGCTGCTGGCTCTGCCGGTTTCCGCCCGAAGCGGCATCACCTCAGCCCAGAGCCAGACCGTTGTTTCTGAGAACGGCAGCTGCCAGGTCCATATCACCTTCACCATCCAGCTGGACAGTCCCGACCCGGACCTTACCTATCCGCTGCCCCCCAGCGCCCGGGACATTACCGTCAACGGTGCGCCGGCCTTTGGTCTGCGGGGCGAGGATGCCCGGCGGGTGTCCCTTTCCTCGGCGGTTCCCGGGGCAGGCACCTATACCGTAGCCATCGCCTACCGGCTTCCCGATGTCATTACCGCCGATGGCAACAATCTGACCTTGCATCTGCAGCTGCTCAGCGGCTTTGGCTACAGCATTGAGGGTTTTTCCTTCTCCGTTACCCTGCCCGGCGCCACCACGGCACAGCCGGAGTTTACCAGCACCTACTTCCAGGAGACCGTGGACTCGGTCATGCAGTACCACTTTACCGACGGTGTCCTCTCCGGCAGCTTTCAGACCCGGCTGCAGGACCATGAGACCCTCTCTCTGTCCCTGCCGGTTACCAAGCAGATGTTCCCCCAGTCCATTGCCAAGCAATTTCACATCGACACCCTGGATTTGATGATGATTTTCATGTCCGTGCTGGCGATTGTCTACTGGCTGGTGGCGCTGCGATGCCCAAGACCCAGGAAGATTCGCGCCTCCTCCGCTCCGGAGGGCATTACCGCCGGCGAGCTGGACTGCCAGCTGACCGGCCGTGGGGCAAATTTGACCATGATGGTACTGTCCTGGGCGCAAATGGGCTACCTGCTTATTCACCTGGAGGACAGCGGACGGGTTCTGCTTCACAAGCGCATGGAAATGGGCAACGAGCGCAGCAGCTTTGAAAACCAGGTGTTCCGCACGCTGTTTGGAAAGCGGAAGGGTGTGGACGGCACCGGCTACCACTACGCCCGGCTGTGCCGGAAGGTGGCGCAAAGCCGCCCCAGATTGGGAGAAATTTTCCGAAAAAGCTCGGGAAATCCCAGCATTTTCCGGATTCTCATGGCGCTGATCGGTTTATTAAGCGGCATTTCCCTGGCTATGTCCTTTGCCGCGGATACCTTCTGGCGGGTGTTTCTGGCGATTATTCTGGGCGCCATTGCCGCCGGTCTTTCCTGGCTTTTGCAGGAGGGCGCCATGCAGCTGCACAGCCATAACAAGCTGGCGCTGTGGCTTTCCGTGGTCGCCTCCGCTCTTTGGCTGCTGCTGAGTGTCAGCGGCGGGGAATGGAATGTGGCGCTGTTTGTTCTGCCGGCCCAGTTCCTTGCAGGCCTTGCCGCCGGCTACGGCGGACGGCGCACGGAGCACGCCATGCACAACATGTCCCAGATTCTCGGCCTGCGGCGGCACTTGAAAAACCTCCCCCAGGAGGAGCTGATGCGAATTCTCCGCTTAAACCCCACCTACTACTACGACATGGCGCCCTATGCTTTGGCGCTGGATGTAGACCGGGCCTTTGCCCGGAAGCTGGGGAGCAAAAAGCTGGTAGGCTGCAGCTGGCTCACCACCGGCATGGACGGCCACCTCACCGCAGCGGAATGGAACCATCTGCTGCGCCAGACAGTTACCACCCTGGACGCCCTGCAGCTGCGCCTTCCCTTTGAGCGCCTTATTGGTAGATAATCCTTCTCTTTGTAGGGGGCGGCGCCTCGACGCCCCGAAACATCTTCTTGAGGGGAAGCCCTAACATAAAAAACAAAAGCAGCTTGTGCCTTTTCGGGCATAAGCTGCTTCTTTCGTTATGCACTTGCATTCTTGAAGGAGCGGAGCAAGGCTCCCTTGTGTAAAGGGAGCTGTCAGCGAAGCTGACTGAGGGATTGTTGTACCACGGCATCAATATGCTCATAGACGCCACGAAAATTATTGCTAACCTCATTGTTGGGTATGCAAACCACTGTCAGGCCATAGCCCTCCAGAAAGGCTGTGCGCTGTGCATCAGTCTCCACATTTTCCTCTTCGCAGTGTTGCGACCCATCCAACTCAACTACCAGCTTCGCCTCAGCACTGTAAAAGTCCGCAATGTATTTCCCTAGCACCTTCTGCCTGGAAAATCGCACGGGGTATGTCCGAAGAAAGTCATACCAAAGGTGTCGCTCTTCCTTCGTCATTTCTTTTCGGAGCCGTTTTGCCAACGGAACCAGCTGCTTATTGTGTTTCGATTGCATCACAATCCCTCCGTCACGGCTTCGCCGTGCCACCTCCCTTTACACAAGGGAGGCTTTGGTGCAACGCAGCCATTACATTCTGATTTCCGTCTGAAAAAACTGTTCCTGAAAGTCGACCTGTCGGAAAATCTCCTCTTTTGTAAAGGAAACGCCTTCCGGTGCTACCACCCATTTATCCTCCACATCGTCCAATCTATGAACAATAGCAATGACCTTCCCGGTGAATTCCTTAACCGGTGTGTCGACACCCAGAACATACGCATCCTGTTCTTCCCCGTCGGGAGCTATCACGCCAGGGACATATCCATAGTTGATTGGATAGTAAATATCCTTGTGTTTTGGATGGCAGGTGCCCAGCGGTCTGTCTACGATCACTTTCACAACATTGCCAATCATAATACAAACTCCGTTCCACTCGCCTTTATCTTCCTACATACTACCACAAAAAAGCGGTTTATACAAGAACAGACACAACAACCCGGGTTGTTGTGTCTGTTAACTGTCCTGTGTTTTCCTGCTCAGCAGTAGAAATCCTTGATTCTCTTGGCGCGGCTGGGGTGACGGAGCTTGCGGATTGCCTTGTTCTCAATCTGGCGAATCCGTTCACGGGTCACTCCGAAAATCTGTCCCACTTCCTCTAAGGTGTGGGTTCTGCCGTCGTACATACCGAAGCGCATCCGCAGAACATCCGCTTCCCGCTCGGTGAGGGTATCCAGAATCTCCTTCAGCGCCTCTGCCAGCATGGCGTTGGAGGTGGCGTCCGCAGGACCGGGAGTCCGCTCGTCCTCCACGAAGGAGCCGATGGAGGTATCTTCCTCATCACCCACGGGGGTATCCAGACTCAGGGTATCCGCGGCGGTGCGGTTGGCCTCGATAATCTTTTCCACCGGCAGATTCAGCTCCGCGGCGATTTCCTCCACGGTGGGCTCACGGCCCAGCTCCTGAACCAGCTTCCGGTTGCACCGGGTGGCCTTGTTAATCACCTCTACCATATGCACCGGCACCCGAATGGTACGGGCCTGGTCTGCGATGGCTCTGGTAATTGCCTGCCGGATCCACCAAGTCGCATATGTAGAGAATTTGTTTCCCTTTGTCCAGTCGAATTTATCCACGGCGCGAATCAGGCCGGTATTGCCCTCCTGAATCAGGTCCAGAATGTGCAGGCCCCGTCCGGAATATTTCTTTGCGATGGAAACCACCAGTCGCAGGTTGGCCTCCGTCAGCTTGTTCTTGGCGTATTGGTCGCCCTCGGACACCCGCTTTGCCAGCTCGATTTCCTCGTCAGCAGACAAAAGTCTTACCTGGCCGATTTCCTTCAGGTACATTCTCACCGGATCGTCCAGATTGTACTCCGCCGCCAGATCCACAGGATCCACCAGATCCTCTTCCTCCACGCTGGACAGGTCGATTCCGTCGTCCAGATCCAGACCCAGATCCAGATCGTCGTCCAAATCAATATCCAATTCGCTGCCGATGATCTGAATATTCATGGCCTCAAACCGGTCATAGATTTCTTCAATCTTCTCCGGGCTGATATCCGCCTTTTCCAGATGGGCATTCAGCTCGGAAGCCCGGATCATGCCGTCCTTGCGCCCCTGGGCAATCAGATTCTGCAGGGCAGCCTGCAAATCCTCGGTGGGCTTATTCTCCGGCTTTTTTCCGTTACTCAAGTGTATCTACCCCTTTTTCTATAGTCTAGGACACTATATCCCGATTTTTTCCTTTTGACAAGGGTTTTATCGGGTTTTTTTCAAATTTTCCAGCTTTCGCCTTTTTACGATTACAGTTTTCCCTATGTTTTCGCAAAACATACAGTTTACTTTTTTCTAAAAATTCGGTATAATGAGAAAATGATACTTACCTTATCCTTATTTTAAGGAGCATACCCTATGACAGACCTTTCTAAAATCCGAAATTTCTCCATTATCGCCCACATCGACCACGGCAAATCCACCCTGGCGGACCGGCTTTTGGAGGCCTGCAACGCCATCGACCGCCGGCAGATGGAGCAGCAGATTCTCGACTCCATGGAGCTGGAGCGGGAGCGGGGCATTACCATCAAGGCCACCGCTGTCCAGCTGGACTACACCGCCCAGGACGGGGAAACCTACCATCTGAATCTGATTGATACCCCGGGTCATGTGGACTTTAACTACGAAGTCAGCCGCAGTCTTGCCGCCTGCGAGGGCGCGGTGCTGGTGGTGGATGCCAGCCAGGGCGTGGAGGCCCAGACCCTGGCCAACACCTACCTTGCCATCGATGCCGGGCTGGAGGTTCTGCCGGTCATCAACAAAATTGACCTGCCTTCCGCCCGTCCGGCAGAGGTAAAGGCCGAGGTGGAGGATATCATCGGTATCCCCGCCGAGGATTCTCCGGAAATCTCCGCCAAAAACGGCATTAACATTGAAAGCGTTCTGGAAATGATTGTCCGGGATGTGCCCGCCCCCACCGGCGACCGGAGCGCCCCCTTGCAGGCGCTGATTTTCGACAGCCAGTATGACCCCTACCGGGGCGTCATTGTCTACACCCGTATCAAAGAGGGTACGGTTCGTGCCGGTATGGATATCCGGCTGATGGCCACCGGTGCGGAGTATAAGGTTGTGGAAGTGGGCACCATGAACCCCTTGGGGTTAACGCCCCGGGACGCCCTGGGTGCCGGTGAAGTGGGCTACATCACCGCCTCCATTAAAAATGTGGCGGATACCCAGGTGGGCGACACCATCACCACCGTGGAAAACCCCGCCGACCAGCCCCTGCCCGGCTACCGGCAGGTTCAGCCTATGGTATATTCCGGCGTTTACCCCGCCGACGGCGCCAAATATCAGGACCTGCGGGATGCCCTGGAAAAGCTGAAATTGAACCACGCCTCCTTTGTTTACGAGCTGGAAAGCTCCATTGCTCTGGGCTTTGGCTTCCGGTGCGGCTTTTTGGGGCTTTTGCACATGGAAATTATCCAGGAGCGGCTGGAACGGGAGTACAATCTGGACCTGATTACCACCGCCCCCAACGTTGTCTACCGGGTCACCAAAAACACCGGTGAGGTGCTGATGGTGGATAACCCCCTGGACTACCCCGACCCCATGGAAATCGAGCTGGCGGAAGAGCCCTTTGTGAAGGTCAGCTTGATTGCCCCTCAGGAATATGTGGGCAATATTATGGATTTGGCCCAGCAGCGCCGGGGCGAATTTAAGGATATAGTGTATCTGGACGCCAACCGGGTGGAGCTGCACTACGATATGCCCCTGAACGAAATCATCTACGATTTCTTCGACGCGCTGAAGTCCCGGACCCGGGGCTACGGCTCTTTGGACTACGAGCTCATCGGCTACCGACCCAGCAAGCTGGTAAAGCTGGACATTTTGCTCAACGGCGACATTGTGGACGCTCTGAGCTTTATCCTCTTTGCGGAAAACGCCTACCCCAGAGCCCGGAAAATCTGCGAAAAGCTGAAGGACAATATTCCCCGGGCCCAGTTTGAAATTCCCGTGCAGGCTGCCATCGGCGGCAAGATTATCGCCCGGGAAACCATCAAGGCCCTGCGTAAGGATGTGCTTGCCAAGTGCTACGGCGGCGATATCACCCGAAAGAAGAAGCTTTTGGAAAAGCAGAAAGAGGGCAAGAAGCGGATGCGTACCTTCGGTACGGTGTCCGTACCCAGCGAAGCCTTTATGGCCGTGCTGAAGCTGGACGAAGATTGACCCCCATTCAGAAAGGAGTCTACTATGAACTGGACCGACCTTTGGAATCAAATCATCCATATTAACCCCGGCTGGGGAGAAATTCTCCTGCGCCTGGTTTGCGCCATGATTGTAGGCCTGGTCATCGGCACCGAGCGGGAATATACCCACCGGCCTGCCGGTATGCGCACCCATATTCTGGTCGCGCTTGGCGCCTGTGTGGCAGCCGTTACCGGCGAGCTGCTGTTTCACCACTATACCCCCATGGGCGGCAGCGCAGACCCCGCCCGCCTCAGCGCCCAGGTCATCACCGGCGTAGGCTTTTTGGGGGCAGGCACCATTATGAAGGAGGGCCTCTCCGTCAAGGGTCTGACCACCGCCGCCAGTGTATGGGCAGTGGCCTGCCTGGGCATTGCCAGCGGCTTTGGCTACTATGCCCTGGCAATTCTGGGCATGGTGCTGATTTTGGTTACCCTGACCATTTTTGAGTGGGTGCAAAAGCTTCTGCTGCGCCCCGGCAGCCGCCGCACGCTGAATCTGACCCTGGACACCTCGGACATTTCCGCCACACTGGAACTTGTAAACCGGGCATCTCATGACCGGCATGCGGTCATCAGCAATCTGTCCGCCCAGAACCTGCAAAACGGTCACCGGCTCAGCTTCCGGGTAGCGTTTTCTGCCGGAGGCTTTAAGTCCCGCCGGGAGGCGTTCTTTGAAGAACTGGTGAAGGATGAAGCTACCATCGCCCTTCACACCGACGACGAACCGATTCTCACCAAATAACGGAGGTATCCCATGGCCATTCTGGGAAGAAAGGACAAAGCGCCCCTGGGCATCTATGTCCATGTGCCCTTTTGCCGCAGCAAATGCCAATACTGCGACTTTTACAGCCTGACCACCAAGGACGACCGGCTCTTGGACGGTTTTCTGGACGCGGTCTGCGCCCATATCAAAGAATCCGGCCGGTTGGCTCCCAACCATATCGTGGATACCATCTATTTCGGCGGCGGCACGCCCAGCTATTTCGGCGCGGACGGCATGGCGACCATTCTCTCCGTCATTCGCCGCAGCTTTGATGTATCCGCTGCTGCGGAAATCACCTTTGAAGCCAACCCCGATTCCGTCACTCCCAAGCTGCTGCGCCGGCTGCGCAGCGAGGGCTTTAACCGGGTCAGCCTGGGCATCCAGTGCGACGATGACCGGATTCTGGAGAAAATCGGCAGACCCCACAATTACGCCCAGGCGGTTGCCGCGGTGCGGCAGATTCACAAGGCAGGCTTCCGCAACCTTTCCGTGGACTTAATTTACGGACTTCCGGACCAGACTCTGGAGGGCTGGGAAACCACATTGCGCAATGTTTTGTCCCTCAACCCCGACCATATCAGCTGCTACGGACTGAAGGTAGAGGAGGGCACGCCCCTGCACAAATACCGCACCTACACCAACCTGCCCGACGACGATGCCCAGGCGGACATGTACCTTTCCGCCATCGAAATTCTCCGGGCGAAGGGCATGCGGCAGTACGAAATTTCCAATTTCGCCAAGCGGGGCATGGAATCCCGCCACAATCTGAAATACTGGACCGGCGGGGAATATCTGGGCTTCGGGCCGGACGCCAGCTCGGATTTTGCCGGCAAGCGGTTTAAAATGGTGCGGGATCTGCGCAAGTATATGGAAGGCATTTTAACCGGCGGCAGCGTCATTGACGAGCTGCAGGAAATTCCCCAGCGGGAACGGGCAGGAGAGTATCTGATGATGCGGCTGCGCACCGCGCTGGGCATCCATGCCGAGGAGTACGAAAAGCAGTATCTTCTGCCCTTTGGGCCGCTCAATGCCGCCCTGGAGCAGTGCCGCCAGCGGGGTCACGCCCTGAAAATGGAGGGCGGCTACTGGAAACTGACTCCCGAGGGCTTTTTGCTGTCCAATTCCATCATTTCCGACCTGCTGATGATTCAGGATTCCACCAAACCCCTGGCAAAAAAACGGTAAACCGATACGCCCGCCACCCGGCGGGCGTATTTTTCCGCTGTCATTGCGAGGAGCGGAGCCGCGCGCAGCGACGTGGCAATGACAATCGGGGGCGTCGAGGCGCCGCCCCCTACAATAAGAACAAAAAGATTGCATTTATTTTGGGAATGTGGTATATTTCTAAGGTTGAAAGCTGTTTTGTATTCCATTTCGATAAAAGGAGCATCCCATATGGTATCCCAGGAAAATATTCGCAATATTGCCATTATCGCCCACGTCGACCACGGCAAGACCACCCTGGTGGACGAAATGCTGAAGCAGGGCGGCATTTATCGGGAAAACCAAGCCACCGTGGACCGGGTTATGGACTCCGGTGACTTAGAGCGGGAGCGGGGCATTACCATTCTCGCAAAAAACACCTCCGTCCACTATAAGGACACCAAAATCAACATCGTGGACACCCCGGGCCACGCCGACTTCGGCGGCGAGGTGGAGCGGATTTTGAAGATGGTCAACGGCGTTCTGCTGCTGGTGGACGCTGCCGAGGGCCCCATGCCCCAGACCCGTTTTGTACTGCAAAAGGCTCTGGAGCTGGGTCACAAGGTGATTGTAGTGGTAAACAAGGTGGACAAGCCCGACGCCCGGATTGCCGAGGTTATGGACGAGGTTCTGGAGCTGCTGCTGGACTTGAACGCCACCGACGACCAGTTCAATTCCCCCACGGTTTTCTGCTCCGGCCGCCAGGGCACTGCCACCTACGGCCCCGACGAGCAGGGCGTAAACTTAGAGCCCCTCTTTGAAACCATCGTCCGCTATATCGACCCGCCTACGGGTGATGCGGAAGGACCGCTGCAGCTGCTGGTCAGCTCCATTGATTATAATGAATATGTGGGCAGAATCGCCGTGGGCCGCATTGAGCGGGGCACAATCAAAGTCAACCAGGAGGTTGCTATCTGCGACTACCACGACCCGGAAATGAAGAAAAAAGGCAAGGTTGTGGCTCTTTACGCCTACGACGGACTGGGCAAGACCCCCATCCAGGAAGCCAGCGCAGGCGAAATCGTGGCGCTGTCCGGCATGGCGGACATCACCATCGGCAGAACCCTGTGCCAGCTGGACGCCCCCGAGCCTCTGCCCTTTGTGAAAATTTCCGACCCCACCATCGAAATGACCTTTGCGGTAAACGATTCCCCCTTTGCCGGCAAGGAAGGCAAGTTCGTCACCTCCCGGAATCTTCGTGACCGGCTGGAAAAGGAGCTTTTGAAGGACGTTTCCCTCCATGTCACCGAGGCCAGCACCGACTCGTTCAATGTGGCCGGCCGGGGCGAAATGCACCTTTCCATTCTCATGGAAACCATGCGCCGGGAGGGCTTTGAGTTCTCCGTTTCCACCCCCAGAGTGCTGACCAAAGAAATTGACGGCAAACTCTGCGAACCCATTGAGCGGATGGTTGCCGATGTGCCCGAGGAGTGCATGGGCGCGGTCATCGAGAAAATCGGCAAGCGCAAGGGCGATTTGCTTTCCATGACCCCCATGGGCAACCGTTACCGGCTGGAATTTCTCGTTCCCTCCCGGGGACTTTTCGGCTATCGCAGCGAATTTTTGACCGACACCCGGGGCGAGGGCATTATGAGCAGCATTCTCGATTCCTACGCCCCCATGAAGGGTGAGGTGGAGCGCCGGAGTGTAGGCAGTCTGATTGCCTTTGAAACCGGCGAGGCGGTAACCTACGGACTCCACGCCGCCCAGGAGCGGGGCAGCCTGTTTATCGGACCCGGCACACCGGTTTATGCCGGCATGGTGGTGGGTATCTGCAGCCGCAACGAGGATATGAATGTAAACGTCTGCAAGAAAAAGCAGCTGACCAATATGCGCGCCTCCGGCTCTGACGAGGCTCTGCGCTTAGTCAGCCCCCGGGTGTTCTCCCTGGAGCAGTGTCTGGAATTTTTGGCAGATGACGAGCTTTTGGAGTGCACCCCCAAGAGCCTGCGGATTCGCAAGCGGATTCTGGACCACGGCATCCGCATGCGGGAACTGATGAAAAAACGCAACGCAGAATAACGCAAATGGACAGTTGACAGTTGACATTGGACCGTTTTTCCTTGTCAACTGTCAACTTTTCCCTGTCAGCTGCAAAAAAAGTGTTGACCTTCTTGCTTTTTTCGGCTATAATACCATAGCATGACCAAGTATGGTCCTAAAAAAGTGTTGCTGCGGTCGCAATCGACTGTCGAGCATATTCGGATTTACAGGAGGTGTATCCCAAATGAAGCGTACCTACCAGCCCAGCCGCCGTCACCGTTCCAAGGTTCACGGATTCCGTCAGAGAATGGCTACTTCCAACGGCCGTAAGGTTCTTGCCCGCCGCCGTGCAAAGGGCCGCAAGGTTCTCTCTGCCTGATAAGCAGCTTTTTGGGTGACCCAATAAAGCAGGATAATCGCTCAGTGCGAAACGGGAGCTATAAGCGGGGCGAGAAATTTCGCCCCGCTCCCTTTTTATTTGGATACCGTCTTGATACCGCTTGACACCCGGGCAACGGGTCTTTCCCGTCAACCCTGCGTTTTGAAAACCTTGCAATACACAAAGTATTCCTTCGGTTTTCAACCTTGGTTTGACGGAAAATCCCTCGCTGCCGGATTGCCAATCGGGCTCTGCGACGGTATCTGTTTCAAGATGCTTTTTGAAGCGTCTGTTCTTTTTGGGGAGAACAAGTTATGAAATTTTCCAGCAGTCTGAAACTGAATCATGTTTTTCAGCGGCTCTATCGTTCCTCCGGCCAGGCTAACGGCTATCTGGTGCTTTATGCACGGAGGAACCGGACAGACACCAATCGGGTGGGTATTACCGTCAGCAAAAAGCTGGGTCATGCCGTGGTCCGCAATCGGATTCGCCGCAGAGTGCGGGAAATTTACCGTCTGAACGAAGAAAAATTCCAGCCCGGCTGGGATATTGTGGTGGTTGTGCGCACAAAAGCCATTCATGCCAGCTTTTCCAAGCTGACAAACGCCTATCTTCAGCTGGCGGAAAGGCAGGGAATTTTGCAGCCATGAAACGCATTTTTCTTGCCCTCATTCGGTTTTATCAAACCCATATTTCTCCCGCTACGCCCCCATCCTGCCGGTTTATGCCCACCTGCTCTGCTTACGCCTACGAAGCCATCAATAAATACGGTGCCATAAAGGGCGGTTGGCTGACCATCAAGCGTCTGCTCCGCTGCAATCCTTTCTACAAAGGGGATTACTATGACCCCGTGCCGTGAACAAGGAGAAAATCAAATTGGATAAGATCATTACCGTTCCCTTTGGTTATCTTTTGGACTGGCTGTATCAGTTTACCACCAACTACGGCGTAGCCCTGATTCTCTTTGCCGTGGTGGTTCAGCTGGTGCTGCTGCCTATGACCGCCAAGTCCAAGAAAAGCATGATGAAGATGTCCCGGCTCCAGCCCCGGATCCAGGAAATCCAGAAAAAGTACGAAAACGACAAGCAAAAGCAGCAAGAGGCCATTCAAGCCCTGCAAAAAGAGGAGGGTGCTTCTCTGGGTTGCGGCGGCTGTCTGTGGAGCCTGCTGCCCATGCTGATTCTCTTTCCGCTGTACCAGGTGGTGCGTCAGCCCATTCAGTTCATGCTCCACGAAACTGCGGAAACCGCTGCCCAGATTGTAGCCATCGTGAAAGAAGGTCTGCCGGAGCTTTTTGCCGGCCAGAACGCCTACTACGAGCAGCTGGTCGCCTCTGCTCACATTCCCGAGTTCGCCGCCGCCATTAAGGAAGCCCTTCCCAATGTGGCCGAGCGGACACTGGAAGGTCTGAACTTCTCCTTCCTGGGCATCGACATGGGCGGTGTTCCCGTCTTCAATGTCTTTAATTCGGCAAAATGGGCCTGGGATTGGAAGCACATCGGCGCATTTTTGGTGCCCGTAATTTCTGCTGCCCAGCAGCTGATCGCCTCCGTGGTATCCCAGAAGACCAACAATTCCGTTATCACCGACGAAAAGGGTCTGGAGGATAAGGAGACCGCAAAGAATTCCCAGACCGCCAAGACCGCCAAGACCATGATGTGGATGATGCCCATCATGTCCCTGTGGATCGGCTTTACCGTTCCTGCTGCCCTGAGCCTTTACTGGCTGGTAGGCGGCGTGGTGCGTATGGTTGCCGACCTGGTTCTGACCAAGCACTACCGGAAAATCTATGATGCCGAGGACGCCGAGCGGCTGAAAAAGCACCTGGAGCAGGAAGCCATCGAGGCCGAAAAGGAGCGGCTGCGCGCCGAGCGCCGTGCTGCCCACCCCGACGGCATCACCGAAAACACCAGCAAAAAGAAGCTGCAGAAGCTGCAGGCTCAGGCGGAAGAAAAAGCCCGCGCCGCCGCAAAGAAAGAATATGACGCCAAGAAGGGTACTGTAGAAGCGGAAGAACCGGAAAAGGAAACGCTGTCCGGTATTGCTGACCGCCCCTACTGCAAGGGCCGCAACTACGACCCCGACCGCTACAGCGCCCACAACACGGAGGAATAACCATGGAAAAAAATCTGATTACCAGCGGCAAAACCATCGACGAAGCCATTGAAGCCGCTCTGACCCAGCTGGGTCTGGATCGGGACAGCATTTCCGTCACCGTTTTGCAGCAGGCAAAGCCCGGTTTTCTGGGCATTGGCGCCCAGCCTGCCAAGGTTCAGGTGACCTATGAAGCCCCCGACTCCGCACCCAAGGTAGCCCTCAGCTCCGCTTCCCGTTCCAAGCCCAAGCAGGCGGAAAAGAAGCCGGAAGCACCCAAGGCAGAGGCTGCCCCCAGGCCCGAGGCCCCCAAGGCAACGGCTCCCAAGAAGGAAGCTGCTCCCAAGGCAGAAGCTCCTAAGAAGGAAGCTGCCCCCAGGGTTTACGCCCCCGCAGAGCCGGGCAGCGTGGAAGAGAAGATTGAAGTTTTCCTGAAGGGTCTGCTGGAGCACATGGGCTCCGATGCCGTTCCCCACGCCTTTGCCACCGAGCCCAACAACTATAAGGTAGAATTCACCGGCTCCGACTTGGGTTACCTCATTGGCCGCCGGGGTGATACGCTGGATGCTCTGCAGCACCTTGCCAACTACGCCGTGAACCGGAATGTGGAAGGCCACATCCGCATCAACGTGGATGCCGAGGATTACCGGGAAAAGCGGGAGGAGAGCCTCCGCCGCTACGCCCGGAAGAAGGCACAGCAGGTTCTGAAGAACCGCCGCCGCACCACGCTGGAACCCATGAACGCCTATGAGCGCCATGTGATTCACGCCGCGCTGCAGGAGACGGAGAACATCACCACCCACTCCACCGGCACAGAGCCCAACCGCCGGGTTGTCATCGAATTCGTCCGGTAAATATTTCAGGCTGCATTCTTCTGAATGCAGCCTGTTTTTTATAGGCTTCTCCTTGAGGAGAAGCTGTCCTGGGGGGCGCAGCGAACCAGGACGGATGAGGTGTTTTCCTTCCACCTCATCCGTCAAAAATCAAAGATTTTTGCCACCTTCCCCTCAAGGGGAAGGCTTTTGGTGCTTTGCACTCCCTCGCAATAACAGTTGAGACAGAAAAATCCTCCGGTGGGAATCCACCGGAGGACATTTTTTATTTTGCGTATTCAACCGCTTTGGTTTCCCGGATAACATTGACCTTAATCTGGCCGGGGTATTCCAGCTCAGACTCAATCTTCTTGGCAATTTCTCTTGCCAGCAGAATCATGTTGTCCTCGTCAACCACCTCGGGCTTGACCATAATCCGAACCTCACGGCCGGCCTGGATGGCAAATGCCTTATCCACACCGGGGTAAGAACCGGTGAGCTCCTCCAGTCGCTGGAGGCGGCGAATGTAGTTTTCCACATTCTCCCGACGGGCGCCGGGACGGGCGGCAGACACCGCATCCGCGGCCTGCACCAGCACGGCAATTACCGTCTTGGGCTCTACGTCGCCGTGGTGGGCCTCGATGGCGTTGATGACCACGGGATTTTCCTTGTTCTTCCGGGCGATTTCCGCACCCAGCTGCACATGGCTGCCCTCAACCTCATGGTCGATGGACTTGCCCAGGTCATGCAGCAGGCCGGCCCGCTTTGCCAGCGCCACATCCACGCCCAGCTCCGCGGCCATCAGACCGGCGATATGGGCAACCTCGATGGAGTGATTCAGCACATTCTGACCGTAAGAGGTACGGTACTTCTGGCGGCCCAGAATCTTCACCAGCTCGGGATTCAGGTTGTGAACACCGGTTTCGTAGCAGGCGCGCTCGCCTTCCTCGCGAATAATCCGGTCCACTTCCTTCCGGGATTTTTCCACCATATCCTCGATGCGGGTGGGGTGGATACGGCCGTCGGCAATCAGCTTTTCCAGAGCCAGACGGGCGATTTCCCGACGGACGGGGTCGAAGCTGGAAACGGTGATGGCCTCGGGGGTATCGTCGATAATCAGATCCACGCCGGTGATGGTTTCCAGGGTGCGGATATTCCGACCCTCACGGCCGATGATCCGGCCCTTCATCTCATCACTGGGCAGGGCAACCACACTGACGGTTGCTTCCGCAGCATGGTCGGCAGCGCATCGCTGAATGGCGATGGAAAGAATCTGACGGGCGCGCTCGTCCGCCTCTTCCTTCAGCTGCTGCTCGATTTCCTTGATTTTCATTGCGGTGTCGTGGCGGACATCTTCCTCCACCTGTTGGAGCAGGGTCTGCTTTGCCTGTTCCTGGCTCAGGCCGGAAATGGTCTCCAAGGTAGCAAGCTGAGCGGCACGGATTTTTTCTGCCTCTGCCTGGGTTTCGGCAACGGCAGCCATCTTCTTTGCCAGTTCTTCTTCCTTGCGCTCGAAGTTCTCGGTCTTCTTATCCAGAGTGGCTTCCTTTTGCTCCAGCCGACGCTCCTGCTTGCTCAGCTCGGCGCGGCGCTCTTTGACTTCTTTTTCGTGCTCTGTTCGGGATTTATGGATTTCATCCTTGGCTTCCAGCAACATTTCCTTTTTCCGGCTTTCGCCGCTGCGAATGGCCTCGTTGATCAAACGGGTCGCTTCTGCTTCTGCAGAGCCGATTTCCCGCTCGGCAAACTTTTTACGGTAGCCAACGCCTAAGAAAAAGCCGATGCCAATGCCTGCAACCGCGCAGACGGCAATCAGGATAATTTCTAACAGATCCATAATCTGACAACGCACCTCCTTCACAAAAATGGCACAGGCGGAAGGGGTGGCGCATGAGTCCCCGGGTGTTCAATTTGCAGTAAATCTCCGCAAAACAAGCGGTATTTGTCTATACAAAATGCAACGCCCAAAGGCGCACAATGCTGTTCCCCGGCCTGAGCCGGTTATCCATGAAACGCTGAGCGGGAAAATTTTCCATCAGCGCACACTATACCACAGTTATTTTACCGACAATGGCAGGAGTTGTCAAGCACAATTGCTGATTTTTCTCCCAAATTTCTATACACAATTCACAAAATTTCTCCTTGCGAAATTTTACAGGAAAATTCCGGCAAATTTCGCCGGATTCGGCAAAGGTTCCACTTGACCCACTTTTTGGATTGTGATATAGTGTAGGGTAAATAAGTATACGATACAGGAGGCGTCTACCATGGCCCATTATATGTCCGAGCCCAGCCGTACCTTCAGCGAATACCTGCTGATTCCCGGATATACTTCGGAACTGTGTATCCCCGACAATGTTTCCCTGCGCACCCCGCTGACCAAATACCGTAAGGGCGTGGAAGAGCCCGCCATCAGCCTGAACATTCCCATGACCTCCGCCATTATGCAGTCGGTTTCCAACGACACCTTGGCCATTGCTCTTGCCAAGGAAGGCGGCATCAGCTTTATTTTCGGCTCTCAGTCCATTGAGTCCCAGGCGGCTATGGTTGCACGGGTCAAGAGCCATAAGGCAGGCTTTGTGGTCTCCGCCTCCAATTTGACTCCCGAGCATACCCTGGCCGATGTTCTGGCGCTGAAGGAGCGCAACGGCTTCTCCACCGTGGCCATTACCGACGACGGCACCGCCACGGGTAAGCTCCTGGGCATCGTAACCGGCCGTGACTACCGGGTCAGCCGCATGGCACCCACCGACAAGGTCAAGGATTTCATGACCCCCCGGAGCAGGCTGATTACCGCCCCGGCGGACACTTCTCTGAAGGAAGCCAACGATATCATCTGGGAGCATAAGCTGAACAGCCTGCCCATCGTGGATCAGGATGACCGGCTGATGTACTTCGTTTTCCGCAAAGACTATTCCTCCCATAAGGCCAACCCCCTGGAACTGCTGGACAGCAAAAAGCGGTACTTAGTGGGCGCGGGCATCAACACCCGTGACTACGCCACCCGGATTCCCGCTCTGCTGGAGGCCGGCGCAGATGTTTTGGGTACCGACTCCTCCGAGGGCTATACCTGCTGGCAGGAAAAGACCATCGCATGGGTTCGGGAAACTTATGGCGACACCGTAAAAATCGGCGCCGGCAATGTTGTGGACCGGGACGGCTTCCTGTTCCTTGCCAAGGCAGGCGCAGACTTTATTAAGGTGGGTATCGGCGGCGGCTCTATCTGCATTACCCGGGAAACCAAGGGTATCGGCAGAGGTCAGGCAACTGCCTTGATTGAGGTTGCCGCGGCCCGGGACGAGTATTTCAAGGAAACCGGCATTTACATTCCTATCTGCTCCGACGGCGGTATCGTTCACGATTACCACATGACCCTGGCCCTGGCAATGGGCGCAGATTTCATGATGCTGGGCCGTTACTTTGCCCGGTTTGACGAATCCCCCACCGCCAAGGTGATGGTAAACGGCGCTTATATGAAAGAATACTGGGGCGAAGGCTCCAACCGGGCCCGGAACTGGCAGCGCTACGATTTGGGCGGTTCTGCCAAGCTGAGCTTTGAAGAGGGCGTGGACTCCTATGTTACCTACGCCGGCACCCTCCACGACAATGTGGAAGCTTCCTTGTATAAGGTCAAGTCCACCATGTGCAACTGCGGCGTGATTACCATTCCCGACCTGCAGCGGGATGCCAAGCTGACGCTGGTTTCCGCCACCTCCATTATTGAGGGCGGAGCCCATGATGTGACCTTGCGTACCGGCAGCGCGGTGAAGTAACCCATAACGCAAAGCAGGCGTGTTCCAACACGCCTGCTTTTTTGTTATGAAACTTTTGTCATTCCGAGACCTGCGGAGCAGGTCGTGGGAATCTCCTGGTACTACCCATCGACTTGCTGTGCAGCAACAAACATTCCTCCGGGAGATTGCCACGAGTGTTTCACACCCTCGCAATGACATGATTTCTCCTAATTTCCCATTATCTTGTGGTTTTCCTACAATTTCTTATCCCACATCTTGTGTTTCGACAAATTTCTTACCATTTCTGTGCTATGATACCGGCGAGCAGCTGCCCAGGCGCACCACCGCGACAGTGGCGTCATCCGAGCAGTCTGCATCGCTGGCCTCCAGAATTCTCGCCGCCAACTCCCCGGGCGGCAGATGGGTATCTGTCAGCGCCCGGTTAATGGCATCCTCTCCGCCTGCCCCGTCGCTGACCAGCACCAGCATTTCCCCTTTGCGCAGGGACAGCCGTTCCACCGTTTCCCGACCGTCACTGACCGACAGTCCGGGGGGCGGGGCGGCTGTCCCGATTTTTACCGCATCCGCCCGGGAAATGAGAAACGACGGCGCGCCGCCCCATTTGTACAGGGTCACCCGGCCGCTGTCCAGCTGCAGCTCCGCTAAGTCCAGGGTCACCGCACCTGCCCGGCCCTGCAGGGCGCACATGCTGTTGATACTCCGCAGGGCATAGGGTGCAGGAAAGCCTGCTGTCAGCATCTTCTTCAGCATGCCCCCTACCCGCCGGCCGTCCTGGGCCGCCTGGGCTCCCGTTCCCATTCCGTCACAAATCAGTATGTAATACCGGCACTCCACCCCGGCAAACCACAGACACCGATCCCCGTTCGCCCTTTCCCGGCTGGCAGAGCAAACCGCCACCTCCGGCTGAAAGCTTTGCTGTACCGGCTCCCGCCGGTGGGCAAGGAGGGTGGAAAGATCCTGAAGATAATCGGAAAGAAACCGATACTGCTGCACCACCGCCGCCCGGTATTCCTGCTGCCTGTCCCGATCCGCCCGAATGGTGCGCAGCTGCTCCTGACTTCTGCGCAGCTCCTGGAGGAGTCTGCCCGTCTTCCGGCACTGGGCCGGCAAATCCGCCCCGTTGCCCAGGGGCTTATGGAGCAGTGCGGTGGACATTTCTTCCACTTTCGCATGGCAGTTTTTCTTGCAGGGGCAACCGGAGCAGGCCCGCTCTGCCGCCCGGGCAATCAGCGCCTCCTCGTCAATGGGCGCCTCCTCCACATCCTGCAAAAGCAGCCGGGTCTGGTCCAAAACACCGGAGGCCAGCTCCAGCCGGACCTGGGCAAAGCCGGTTTCTCCCCGGCGCCGGGCAATCCCCGGCTCCATGGGCAGGCATTGAGCGAAAATCCCACCAAGGGCCAGCCCCGCCAGGGGCTGCCAATCCCAAACCCCCACCAAATTCATCACCACGGTGCAGGCCGCCACCGGGGCAAACCACATAACTTTCCTGGGAATTCCGGGAATCAGCCGCACCACATAGCTGGCGCAGAGAATTCCGGTCATGGGCGCCGGGGTAATCCGGGCCAGGTCCAGGGCAAGTCCCCCCAGCACCGCCGCTGGAAACGCTCCGGACAGCGCCAGATATCCCCCCACAAGATACCCCAAGCCCAGATACGGAAGGGGCATCACCTGGGCAAGGCACAAAACCGCCACAAAGCACATCAGCCAATCCGTCACCGCCTCCCGGCGATGCTGGGCGGTCTGAAAGAGATAGGTGCTTCCAAAGGCAATCAACACCTGCAGTACATAAATCAGAATTGGAACCCGCTCGCCCATCCAAAGACCGTAGCCAGCGCCAACTGCCGCCGCAATGGCGGCGGAAACCGCGCTCATCAGCAGGGGCATTCGCAGCAAAAAGGGTCTGCCGCCCAAAATCACCGACCCGGCCAGCCCGGCGCACAGCCACAGCACGCCCACCGTTCCGGCGCCGCCCCAAAAGGTCAGATACCCCGCCATGCCTCCCGCTGCCAGCAGCACCGCAGGCCAGCCGGAAAGGCTGCACAAAAAACCCAGAGAAAAGCTCTGAGGATGGTTACCCAAACTGGCGGCGCTTAGAAAAAAACCGCCGAAAAAGTAGCCCAGCGCCTGGACAGCCCCGTGAAACCGGGGTTCCTGGAGGAGTCTGCGCAGCATCCGCTGTCCCCGTCGGACGTAAATGCCCAGTGTAACCATCATATGTACCACAATCCTTTGCTGTATGATAGTAAAATCCTATCATGGGAGAGTGGTGATTTTTTGTCGGAATCCGTATGCCGGGAAAGTTTCTTGCATTGGGGGCAAAAGCTGTGTATAATATAGGAAATTACCGTTGGAGGAAACGCCATGGGCAGAGAATTTGAACTGAAATTTGCCGCAGCAGCCCAAAATCATGCCGATTTGCAGGCGCGCTACGGTGCATTTACCCCCATCACCATGGAAACCGTCTATTACGACACGCAGGACCATTCCCTTTCCGCCCGGCACATCACCCTGCGCCGCCGGCTGGAAAACGGAAAAAGTGTCTGCACCCTGAAAACCCCGGCAGCGGAAGGGGGCAGGGGAGAATGGGAGCTGGAATGCAACAGCATCGAAGCCGCCATCCCAGAGTTATGTAAACTTAGTGGTATGACAGGGCTGGCTGCCTTAACCCAATCCGGTGTCCGGCAGGTCTGCGGCGCCCGGTTTACCCGTCTGGCAAAGATCTTGACCCTCCCCGACTGCACCGTGGAGCTGGCGCTGGACTCCGGCGTTTTGCTGGGGGGCGGCAGGGAAGTGCCCCTTTGCGAAATCGAGGTGGAGGCAAAATCCGGCAGCGAAGCGGCAGTAACCGCCTTTGCCCAGGCTCTGGCCGAAGAATTTTGCCTGAAAACCGAACCCAAAAGCAAATTCCGCCGGGCCATGGCGCTGGCAGAAGGAGAAAGCCATGTTTGATACGCTGTTTGAAAAATATGACCGGCTGGTGCTCTTTGACACGGAAACCACCGGTCTGGACTTTGCCCGGGATGAAATTATCGAGTTTGCCGCCGTTTTGGTGGAACAGCGGGAAGGTGTTCCTGCGGTCATCCAGGAATACGACCAGCTGGTGAGCCTTGCCCCCGGCAGCTTTGTGCCGGCGAAAATCCAGCAGCTCACCGGTATTTCCACCCAGGATATTCTGGAAAAAGGCATCGCCAAAACCCGGGTCTGCCGGGATATCAGCGAAATGTTCCGGGGCAATACCCTTTTGATTGCCTACAACGCCCATTTTGACTTAAGTTTCCTGTTTTATATGCTCCTCCGGGACGGCGACCCCGCTATTTTGAAGGGGAAGGACAAGCTGGATTTGCTCACGGTGTATAAAGACCGACGTAGCTATCCCCACAAGCTTTGCAACGCCATTGAGGCCTACCATCTTTCCGGCAAGGTGGTCAATTCCCACCGGGCGGTGGACGATGTGCTGGCAACCCTGGCGGTAATGGGGGAAATGGAAAAAGAACGGAGTGACTTGCTGCGTTATGTAAACCTTTTTGGCTATCACCCCACCTACGGCGTGGACGGAAAGCCCATCGGCTCCGTTACCTACAAGCCCCAGCCTTACGACGCCCCCCAACCCCTTTACATATAAGGAGAACGCTATGCTGAACCAAACTGCCTGCGCTCTGGGCACCCACCGCTCCTGCATCCGGGAGCTCTTTGAATACGGACGGCAACGGGCCGCCGTGGTTGGTGCTGAGAACATCTTCGACTACAGCCTGGGTAACCCCTCCATTCCCTCGCCGCCCCAGGTAAACGACGCCATTCGGCAGATTCTGCAGGATATGCCCAGCCTGCAGGTCCATGGCTATACCTCTGCCGTAGGCGATTTGGGGGCAAGAACCGCCATCGCTGCGGATTTGAATGCCCGCTATGCCGCGGGTGTCAAGCCGGAGCAGCTGTTTTTGGGCTGCGGCGCAGCACCGGAGCTGGTGGCGGTATTCCACGCCCTTGCCGCTCCCGGCGGAGAAATTCTGGCCATCGCCCCGTATTTTCCCGAATACAAGCCCTTTGTCACCGGGGCAGGACTGAATTTCCGGGTGGTTCCCCCGGATTTGCCGAATTTCCAGATTTCCCTGACTGCTCTGGCAGAAAATCTCACCCCCAACACCCAGGCGGTGATCGTCAACTCTCCCAATAATCCCTCCGGCGCGGTGTACAGCCGGGAAACTCTGGAGTCCCTGGCCCAATTGCTGACCCAAAAGAGCCGGGAGTACGGCCACCCCATTTATATCGTTTCCGACGAACCCTACCGGGAGCTGTACTACGAAAGCGGAGAAGTACCCTTTTTGCCCTTGATTTACCCCAATACCGTTGTCTGCTACTCCTATTCCAAATCCCTGTCCCTGCCGGGGGAGCGGATTGGCTATATCTATGTGCCGGAGCAGGCAGCGGATTCCAAGCTTTTGTATGCCGCCATCGCCGGCGCAGCCCGGTCTATGGGCCATGTCTGCGCCCCCAGCCTGTGGCAGCAGGTGATTGCCCGGTGCGCAAATCTAAGGCCGGATTTGGCTGCTTATGACAAAAACCGCCAGGCGCTGTGGCAGGGCTTAACCGACCTGGGCTATGAGATGGCCCCACCGGACGGGGCTTTTTACCTCTTTGTCAAAGCCCCCGGCGGAGATGCCAAGGCATTTTCCGAAAAGGCAAAGGAACTGGACTTGCTCATCGTGCCGGGAGATGACTTTGGCTGCCCCGGGTATTTTCGGCTGTGCTACTGCGTCAGCCATGACATGATTCTGCGCAGCCTGCCGCTGTTTGCCCAGCTGCTGGCATAATTTAGATACTCTGTCCTTTTCTTGTTTCGCCAAGAAAAGGACGAAAAGAACGCGACCTAAGGGGGCGCTAATTGCTTCGCAAAATGCACCCCCCTTAGGAATCCCCCCGCGTTCGCCTCGCCAGTCAGCCCGAAAAAATGTTCCGATTTTTT
>JAZNMX010000020.1:0-37624 GCA_045579965.1 Faecousia sp. | reverse complement strand
ATTCTTCTTGTTTTTCTTGGAAACATAGTTGCGCTGTTTGCACTCTGTGCAAGCTAAAGTAACCTTTACTCTCATATCGGCACCTCCTGAATTAATACTTCCTCCGGCTTAGCAGAGGTAGGTTGTTTGCCTCCCTCGTATCGGGCATAAAAATAAACCCCTATCGAGGTAAAACAATTATACCACATACTTCCGGAAAAGTCAAGCTTTTTTTTCGGATTTTTTTAAAAAACAGGGACGACAAAAGCCGTCCCCGTAATTCGTTATGCTTTTAATTAGCCGAGCTCAGCAAAGTACTTGATAGTTCTTACCATCTGTGATGTGTAAGAATTCTCGTTGTCGTACCATGAAACAACCTGAACCTCGTAAAGATCGTCAGCGATCTTAGCAACCATTGTCTGTGTAGCATCGAAGAGTGAACCGTACTTCATACCGATAACGTCAGAAGAAACGATCTCATCTGTGTTGTAACCGAAGGACTCAGAAGCAGCAGCCTTCATAGCAGCGTTGATGCCTTCCTTAGTTACGTCTGCACCCTTAACAACAGCTGTAAGGATTGTTGTAGAACCTGTAGGAACAGGAACTCTCTGAGCAGAACCGATGAGCTTGCCGTTGAGCTCAGGAATTACAAGGCCGATAGCCTTAGCAGCACCTGTTGAGTTAGGAACGATGTTAGCAGCGCCAGCTCTAGCTCTTCTGTAGTCGCCCTTTCTGTGAGGACCGTCAAGGATCATCTGATCGCCTGTGTAAGCGTGGATTGTGCTCATGATACCGCTCTGGATAGGAGCATAGTCATTGAGAGCCTTAGCCATAGGAGCGAGGCAGTTTGTTGTGCATGAAGCAGCAGAGATGATCTTGTCATCAGCTGTAAGTGTGTTCTCGTTTACGCTGTAAACGATTGTAGGAAGATCGTTGCCTGCAGGAGCAGAAATAACAACCTTCTTAGCACCAGCATCGATATGAGCCTGTGACTTCTCCTTAGAGCAGTAGAAGCCTGTGCACTCGAGAACTACGTCAACGCCGAGTTCGCCCCAAGGAAGCTCAGCAGCGTTAGCCTTAGCATAGATTGTAAGTGTCTTGCCGTCTACAGTGATTGTACCAGCCTCGTCGTCAGCCTCTACAGTGTGGAGACCTTCGCCGATCTTTCCGCAGTATCCGCCCTGAGCGGTATCATACTTGAGGAGCTGAGCGAGCATTGAAGGCTTTGTAAGATCGTTGATAGCAACAACCTCGTAACCCTCAGCATCAAACATCTGTCTGAAAGCAAGACGGCCGATACGACCGAAACCATTAATAGCAACTTTAACAGACATGGTAAATTTCCTCCATTTCATAAATTGCTGCTGCGCAGCATAATAGACAGTTTTTCTTGGGCAAAATTGCCCCGAACGAATCCATTATATATGATTCGGGGCAAATTGTAAAGTGCTGTATTTGTAAAATTAAGTGAAATTTTGCCGAAAAGAATTGACAGGGATAACAAAAACCGGTATTTATTCGGAAATTCTTCTGAAGAAGTCGGCGATCTCCTGCTTGCCTGCGGTGACGCTGCCTTGCTGGAAGGCGGGTTTTCCGCCCCCTCTGCCGGACAGAACCCGGTTTAGTTCCTTCCCCAGCTCCCGCAAATCCCCATCGGGCTTTGCCAGACAGTAGCCATAGCCTTCGCCGTTTTCGCTGAACACCGCCGCGAAGCCCCGGCATTTGCCGGCAATGGCCTCTGCCAGCAAACGCAGCTCTCCGCCGGTGAGATTTTCGGCAAAGTGGAGGACATTGCTTTGGTTTATATAACTATCTGCAATGTGGGAAAATACCTGGGCCTGGAGGGCGGCGCTGTGCTGCTTTTCCGCTGAGAGATTCTCGGAAAGTCGGGCAACTGCCTCGCAGGTTTCCGGCATTTTCGCGGAAAGCAGCTGGGAAATCTGCCGGTTTTGCAGGAAGATTTCTGACAGATACCGGTAGGCCCGGCTGCCGCAGACGATCTCCAGACGGACACCGCTGTGGAACTTGGCGCAGGAGAGAATTTTGATGATTCCCACCTCGCCGGTACAAGCGGTATGGACACCGCAGCAGGCGCAGCAGTCGATGCCCTCGATACGGACAATCCGCACCGGCCAATCAAGCTGTCGCTTGCTTCGGTAGGGAATTTCCGCAAGGCGCTCCTTCGGAGGAACAAAGCATTCCACCGGGAGATTCTCCCAGATGGCTTCGTTGGCGGCGCGCTCCAGGTCCAGAGCCTGCTCCCAGGTAAGCATACCGTCAAAGTCGATTTCCACGGTCTGGGCGCCCATGTGGAAGCCCACATTGTGATAGCCGTAGGTTTTGTGAATCAAACCGGAGAGAATGTGCTCGCCGGTGTGCTGCTGCATCAAATCCAGCCGCCGCCCATAGTCGATGCGGCCGGTTACTTCGCTGCCCACAGCCAGCGCCCCGTCGCACAGGTGAATGACTTCCTCTCCCCGTTCCCGGACGGACAGCACCCGGACAGTTCCCAAAGTGCCGGTGTCATAGGGCTGACCGCCCCCTTCGGGGTAAAAGGCGGTGGCGTCCAGGGTGATTTCCCAGCCGGTTTCTACCGGGGTACAGCCGGTGACCCGGGCGGAAAATTGGCGCAAATGGCAATCCTCGTAATATAGCTTTCTCATAGCGGCGCTCCTTTGAAAGTCCCGTTTTCGTACCGGTATTATACGATATTCTTCCCGGTTTGGCAATGGCGGAGGAAAATTTTGAAAAAAACACATATCATACTGGAAGTTGGGGAGGTTTTGTGCTATAATGTGAGCAAGTATGCTTATGGAGAGATACAACATGCTGGAATTACTCGCTCCTGCCGGTTCTATGGAAGCCCTCCGCGCCGCAGTGCAAAACGGCGCAGACGCGGTTTACCTGGGTGTCGGTACCTTTAATGCCCGCCAGGGCGCAAAGAATTTTACCCTCCAGACTCTGACCGAGGCAGTGAAATACTGCCACATTCGGGGTGTGGCGGTTCATCTTGCCCTCAACACCTTGGTATCGGACAAGGAGCTGGGGGAACTTAGTAATGTGATTCGTCAGGCGGCCCTGAGCGGTGTGGATGCCTTCATCGTCCAGGATTTGGGCGTTGCCCAGCTGTGCCGGCAGATTGCCCCCGGAGTGGCCCTTCACGGCTCTACCCAAATGACCGTTCATTCCCTGGACGGCGTGCTGTTCTGCGCTGCCATGGGCATGAGCCGGGTGGTACTCAGCCGGGAGCTGAGCCGGGAGGAAATCCGCTACATTACCGCCAATTCCCCCATTGAAATCGAAGTGTTCGGTCACGGCGCGCTGTGCATGAGCTACAGCGGTCAGTGTTACCTTTCCTGCGCCATCGGCGGCCGCTCCGGCAACCGGGGTCGGTGCGCCCAGCCCTGCCGCCAGAGCTACGGCTACAGCCGCTGGGAAAACAAGCATCCGCTCAGCCTGAAGGACAACTGCCTTGTGCCGTATTTGCAGGAGCTGGAGGAAATGGGCGTCGCTTCCTTAAAGCTGGAGGGGCGCATGAAGCGGCCGGAGTATGTGGCGGCGGTGACCGGCGTGTACCGCAAGGCCCTGGACACCGGTACGGTTACCAGAGAAATGCTGAAGGATTTGTCTGCCGCCTTTAACCGGCAGGGCTTTACCGACGGATATTACGCAAGCCGTATCGGCAGCGCCATGTTCGGCATTCGGGAAGACAAATATGACGATTCCAAGTGGCTGCAGGCCATTCGCCAAACCTACGAGTCCGCAGAAAACGGACGGGTGGCGGTGCAGTTCCAGGCTGCGGTTACCGCTGCCGGCAGTATGCTGACGGTGACGGATCCGGAGGGTCGGCAATGCCAGGCCAAGGGCCCAATGCCCCAGACAGCCCGCACCAGACCCTTAACCGAGGAAGAACTGACTGCCCGTCTGGAAAAGTGCGGCGGTACGCCTTACCGCTGCGCCGGTGTCACCTGCCAGGTGCAGGACGGACTGATGCTGTCCGCCGCAGATATCAACGCCATGCGCCGCTCTGTGCTCAACCAGCTCACAGCCCTGCGGGCACGGCGGGAGCGGCCCGTATTGGGCAAACCCGAAAAAATCAAGCACATCGCCAGCCGGGGGGGTGGCCCTGCTATTACCGTTCAGGTAACGGACCGGGAGCAGATTACCGGAAGACTCTTGAAAATGAAGCCGGAAGTACTCTATGTACCGCTGCACATTCTGGCGGCAGACCCCCTTTACTGCCATGAGCTGGCCCGGAAGGTTACCGTTGCTGCGGTGCTGCCCCGGATTGTCCATGATGGGGATAAGGAGAAAATCCTTTCCCGGCTGAAAACCGTCCGGGATATGGGCGTTCGGGAAGTGTTGGCAGGCAATGTGGGCCTGCTGCTCACCGCCCGGGAGGCGGGAATGCGGATTCGGGGGGATTTCGGCCTGAATCTTTACAATTCCGCTGCAGTCAATCTGATGACCGAGCTGGGAATGAAGTCCGCAACCTTGAGCTTTGAAATGACCCTGCCCCAGATTCGGGATGTGAGCAAGGCGGTACCCTGCGAGATTCTTGCCTACGGCAGAATGCCGCTGATGGTAACGGAAAACTGTCTGATTCGGGGCCAATCCGGCGGCTGCAGCTGCACCCAGGGCGCCGCCCGGCTGATGGACAAAACCGGGGCGGAATTCCCCGTTTTGCGGGACGGTGACAGCTGCCGCAGCATTCTGTTTAACGGCAAAAAGCTGAACTGGCTGGACCGGCAGGACGACCTTGCCAAGCTGGGCCTTTTTGCTACCCGGCTGTATTTTACCACAGAAAATCCCCGGGAGGTGGATACTGTCCTCTCCGCGGTGACCAATCCGCCCCCCTTTGACCCCGGTGCCAGCACCAGAGGACTGTACTTACGGGGTTTGGATTAAGAAAGGACGTTTGTTATGAAGCTGATTCTCGCTTCCCAGTCTCCCCGCCGGCGGGAGCTTATGCAGCTGTTTTCCTGCCCTTTCACCATTGCGGTGGCGGATATTGACGAGACCATGGACCCCCAAAAAGCCCCTTTCGATGAGGTCGCCCGGGTCAGCCGTCTGAAAGCAGAGGCAATCGCCAGGGAAAATGACGATGTGGTGATTGCTGCGGATACCATAGTGGTGTTGGGAAGTCAGGTTCTGGGAAAGCCCAAAAATGAAGCCGATGCGGAAAGTATGCTCACCGCTCTGTCCGGTCGTGACCATCAGGTGATGACGGGCCTGACCGTACTGCGGGGGCAGGCGGCGGTTACCGTTACCGAGGTGACAGATATCCATTTCCGCGACCTTTCCCCGGAGGAAATCCGGGCCTATGTCCAAAGCGGAGAGCCCATGGACAAGGCAGGCGCCTACGGCATTCAGGGCGGCGCGGCGCTGTTCGCGGAAAAAATGGTGGGCGATTACTACAATGTGATGGGGCTGCCGGTGTGCGCCCTTTGGAAAATCCTCCGGGATATGGCACCGGAACTGCTCCAAGGAGTTTGATATGAAATACTTTTTTACCACAAAAGTGAAAATTGCCCTGATTCTGGCGGTACTGCTGGCGGCAGGACTGGCTATCATCGGCAATCTCACCGGAAAAACCCCGGGGGATATGCTGGTGCAGGGCGTGCTCACCCCGCTGCGCACCGGTGTCAGCTCCTTAACCGACCGGGCGGAGCAATTTTACAACTATATGTTCCGCTATGAGGCTTTGGAGGCGGAAAATGCCGCCCTCCGGGAGGAGCTTGCCAAGCTGCGGGAGGACTCCGTAAAGACAGATGCCCTGGAGCGGGAAATCCAGCGGCTGAAGGAGCTGCTGGGTTTAAAGCAGAATGAGGAAAGCTTCCAGCTGGTGGACAGCTATATTATCTCCTGGAGCTCCAACGATTGGAGCAAATCCTTTACCGTCAACCGGGGCTCTGCCCACGGCATCCAAGAGGGTATGTGCGCCATTACCGAGAGCAAGGCGGTGGTGGGTCTGGTGACGGAGGTAGGCACCAACTATGCTGTGATTAAGTCCGTGCTGGACTCTTCGCTGGAAATCAGCGCGGCGCTGGTGTCTTCCGGACATCTGGGCATTGTTCAGGGCGGTTACGCTACAGACCTGGACGGTATGCTACGCATGGATTATATCCCAAGCTCCGCCATCATCCGCAACCGGGACCAGGTGGTTACCGCCGGTTCTACGGTTTACCCCCGGAATCTGCTGCTGGGATATGTGGTGGACGCAGACTTTGACGAAACCGGCGTTGCCAAGTTCGCCATTTTGGAGCCGGCTGTGGATATCGACAGCCTGGAGCAGGTATTTATTTTGACGGATTTTACCTTGGAGTAAGGCTATGCTGTTTAGACGCAAACATGAATTTAAGCCGGATAAGCCGATGTCCGGCAGGCTGCTCAGCCGGCTGTATATTACCAAGAAGCAGTGGCTGCGGATTCTCAAATGGCTGCTGATGGGGCTGGTACTGATATTTTTGTCGGTGGTCCAGGATGTGATTATGAGCCGGGTGTCCATCTACGGCACAACCACGGAGCTGGTGGCGGCGGCGATTTTGCTGATTTGCATTCTGCTGGACCCGGAAATCGGCTGTGTGTTTACCCTGGTGAGCGCCCTTTGCTATGCCTTTTCCGGCTCAGCGCCCGGGGAGTATGTGATTGCCCTTCTGACGGTGCTGGGGCTGATTTTCAGCATTCTTCGCCATGCCTATCTCCGGGCGGGCTTTTGGGCAAGCGTTCTGTGCACGGCAGGGGCAATGGTGCTTTATGAGCTGGCGGTGTTCGGCGTTGCCTGCTTCCTGGGACTGACGGGAATTTCCCATCTGCCTCAGGCGCTGGTGAAGGCTCTGTTATCTTTGGCGGTGGTGCCGGTTGTGTATCCCGTCGTTTTCGCGATCAGCAAAATTGGAGGAGAAGCATGGATAGAATAACCCGGGTACGGGCCGGAATCCTAATTTTGATATTCAGTTTGGTTTTGAGCCTCTTTGCCTTCCGGCTGTATGATCTGCAGATCATCGAAACCGGCGGCAAGGTGGACAATGTGAAATTCTACACCACGGAAACCCGGGTCAAGGCGCCCCGGGGTGAAATTACCGACCGAAACGGCAATGTGCTGGTGAGCAACCGGGTCAGCTATGATTTGGTGTTTAACCACTATGTTATCTGCAGCGCCAAGGGGCGCAATGAACTGCTTTTGGAGCTGGTACAGCTCTGCCGGGAGATGAATATCGTCTATACCGATCATTTTCCTGTAACGGCCCAAGCGCCCTTTACCTATATTTTCGACACGGTAGGACCTACCTGGCAGGGGTATTTCCAGAAGTATCTGCCGGAAAAGGGCGGCATGGACTCGGATATTTCCGCACCGCTGCTGCTTCAAAAGCTGAGAGATCATTATAGCATTCCCCAGGAGTGGTCCGATGTGGACGCCCGGGCGGTCATCGGGATCCGCTATGAGCTGGATTTGCGCCAGGGCATTACCAATCTGCCCAACTATATTTTCTTAGAGGATGCCGACAGCGCTGCCCTGGCAGCCATTCTGGAGCTGAATACCCCGGGCTTAAAAGCGGAAGCCACCACCGCCCGGCAGTATAATACCAAGTTCGGCGCCCATATTTTAGGTCATGTGGGCGCAATTACCGCCAGCCAGTGGGACGCTCTTTACAAGGACAAGGAAGGCTATTCCAAGGACTCGCTGGTGGGTCAGGACGGCCTGGAGGAGGCGTTTGAAACTTATCTTCACGGCATCGACGGTATTCGGGTGGATGAAACCTATACCGACGGTACGCTGCGCCGGTCCTACTGGAAAACCGTCAACGGCAAGGAAATGCGGCCAGTTGCCGGGCAGAATGTGGAGCTTTCCATCGATTTGAACCTGCAGACCACTGCGGAAGAGCAGCTGGCAGCGCTGATTACCGACCTGCGCCAGAGCGGTGAAAATACCCCCGAGGGGCAGGCAAAACCGGACGGCTCCGATGCCGAGGGCGGCGCGGTGGTTGTGCTGGATGTGCGCACCGGTCAGGTGCTGGCCTGCGCCAGCTATCCCACCTACAATCTTTCTACCTTCCGGGAGGATTTTACCCAGCTGCAGGAAGCCCCCTATGCACCGCTTTTCAACCGGGCGCTGCTGGCTACCTATCCCCCTGGCTCCACCTATAAGATGTCCATGGTGGTGGCGGCGGTGAACTCCGGTGCCATCAGCCGGATGAAGACCATTCGGGACGAAGGCGTTTACATGAAGTATGCGTCTTCGGAGTTTACGCCCCAGTGCTTGATTTATACCAATAACGGCTGGACTCACGGCGCCATTAACGCCATGGAAGCCCTCCGGGATTCCTGCAACTACTACTTCTACGAAGTCGGCGATATGCTGGATATCAAGGTGATTGACGAAACCGCCAAACAGCTGGGTCTGGGAGAAAGCACCGGCGTGGAGCTGTTTGAGTATCTGGGTCACCGGGCCAATCCCGAAACCAAGCAGGCGCTCTATGAGGGCGATTTCGGCCGGTGGTACGCCGCCGATAAGGTGATGACCGCCATCGGTCAGTCCGAAAACCGGTTTACCCCCATGCAGCTGTGCGTATACACTGCGACCCTTGCCAACCGGGGTACCCGGTATAAGGCAACCTTCCTCAATCGGGTGATTTCCTCGGACTATGGCTCCGTTACCCATACCAATACCCCGGAGATTGCAGGCGAGTTCTATATTTCCGATGAGGCGTATCTGGCCTATACCGAGGGTATGCGCATGGTGGCCACCGAGGGTACCGCCGCCCGGTTCTTCAAGGATTACCCCATTGCCATTGCCGCAAAGACCGGTACGGCCCAGACCGATGCCGGCAACAAGTATTCCGATAACGGCGCATTTGTATGCTATGCGCCCTATGAACAGCCGGAAATCGCGGTGGTGGTTTACGGCGAAAAGGCAGGCCACGGTACCACCATGGCCCAGATTGCCAAGGCGCTGCTGGACACCTATTTTGCAGACCGGATTTCCGGCGATGCAGGCTCCGGCGAAAACCAACTGGGATAAAAAATAACCGCCCTCCGGCGAACCCGGAGGGCGGCTTTTTGTGCATAGTTATGAGAGAAATAAGGGGAAACTTACTTTTCTCCAGTTTCTGCGGTGTATCCGTGTTCGCTCAGCCATTGCTGAACAATCTCCTCTGTCAGTTGGGAGATGGACCACTTCTTTTCCGCAGCGATTTGTTCTAAAAGTGTTTTGGTTTCCCGGTTGGTTCGCAGAGTAATAAATTCCGTCTTTTTCATACAATCACCCGTGTACATTGTATACCTGCGTTCTTGACAGGGATAGATATATGTTGTATATTAGGTATACCAAGAGAGGGGGAGGGTGCAATGGAGCGGAGTAGGGCAGAAGAGGTTTACCGCACCCTCTGCGGTCTTTACAGCAAAGGACATGGTGTTCCCGGCGTGGAAAACGCTTATGAACCAGGCGAGCAATGCATGATTTTGTATGGGGAAGCTTATGACGCATATCAACGAATTTGTGATAAACTGGGAGTTGTGGACGAGGATCTGGACATAGAGATTATTTTCAACAACTTTATGGAGATAGAGGAAATTATGGGTATCAAAATGTATCATTACGGTGCCCAATTTGGGGAAGATTCAGACACGAAAGAATGTAGTATTGACCGGTAAATTCAGAACCGCCCTCCGGCGAACCCGGAGGGCGGTCATTCTTATCCAAATGCAATATACAAAACAGACCGGACGACCGATGGTCGCCCCTACAAAGGATTTTCGCGCCATGTTTGTAGGGGCGGGCATTGCCCGTCCGTTCAAGGCTTCTCCTTTGAGGGGAAGGCAAATCAGCCGAAGGGGAGGGTGAATTCTTCGCCGAATTGGGCGCTGTAGGTCATGTGCTCCCGCAGCTGCTCCAGATACACGGGGAACCGCTGCTCCGCCTGACGGTAGCATTCCATTACCTGGTCACACAGCCCGGCGCACGCAGTATCGGGGGTTTTGGTCATCAGCATGCCCTGAATCTCCTTGGGAATCACGCCGATGCCCTTTTCCAGCAGGGTTCTTTTCATGCCGTCGGGGGCAGCCAGAAGCTTGGTGTAAAAGGCCATACTGCTTACTGCCCGGCGAATGCCTCCGGGGGTGGCGGGGGGATAGAAACGGGAGACGGTCTCCGATTCTCCGTCGCTGACCTTGATATGAGGGCTGAAATCCTGAGCGTAGGCAGGCTGTTTTCCGTCGGAATTCAGAAGATAGCGGTCAAACTCTGTTTCCAGGCGGCTGTGACTGACCTGCCTGTCGGCAACCAGCCGGGCAATCACTGGATGGCACTGGGAGTCCAGACAGTAATGGCACAGCACACCGTACAGATACGCCATGGAAGCCTCGGAGCGCTCCATTCGCACCGCACGGCACACCCGGGAGAAAAATTCCCGGCCGGTCTGCTCATGGTATTTGATTCCCAGAAAATCCCCGCCGGTGGGGATAATGGGGCTGGAATAATAGAAAATATCCGGTCCGTGAAGACCCATTTCGTAAAGACTGCGGAACCGGCCGATGGTCTTTCGCACATCGGCTGGCATAGTGGGCAGCAGGGTGATTCCGAATCGGTAGTGGGCATAAACAGAAGGCATGGTCATTCCCCCTCACATCGCTAAGAAAAATATAACAAATTACAGAAAAAAAGTCAATGTGCCGTTGCTATCTGGCGCTTTTTTTGGTAGAATGGCGGTAGATTACGGAAAGGGGTGGGCTTATGGGGCAACCTAAGGATTATATTGCCGTGTTTGACTCCGGTGTGGGCGGAATCAGCGTTCTGCGGGAGCTGGTAAAGCAGCTGCCCAATGAGCGGTTTTTGTATTACGGCGATTCTGCCAACGCCCCCTACGGCATTCGCCCCACACAGCAGGTTCAGCAGCTGTGCATGGCGGCGGTGGAAAAGCTGATGAGCCGGGGGGTTAAGGCCCTGGTGGTTGCCTGCAATACCGCAACCGCGGCTGCTATTCATTCGCTGCGCAATACTTATCCGGACCTCATCATCATCGGTATCGAGCCGGCGGTCAAGCTGGCAGCGGACCGGTATCCCGGGGGGACGGTGGGCGTGCTTGCCACACCGGTGACCCTGCAGGAAGAAAAATTCCGCCAGCTGGCACAGCGCTGTGAGGCACTTTGCCGAATTGTGCCGCTGAGCGCTCCGGGACTTGCGGACCTGGTAGAGGAGGGGAAGGCCAATTCGGAAGAAAGCCGGGCGTTGCTGGAAGCCCTGCTGCGGCCCTGGGCAGGTCAGCTGGATGCGCTGGTATTGGGCTGCACCCATTATCCCTTTGTCCAAGGGGTTATCTCGGAAATTTTAGGACCGGACATCCCCCTTTTGGACGGCAGCGAGGGTACTGCCAAGGAAACCCGGCGTCAGCTTCAAAGCAAGGGGCTGCTGTATGGCGGTCCGGGAGAAATCGTCATTGAGAGCAGCTCTCCGGATGCCGGGGTTCTTGCCCGGTGCCGGGCGCTGTTAAGGGGGTAAAGAGATGGAAAGCATTATGGTGATCGGCATTGCCGGGGGTACCGGCAGCGGAAAAACCACGCTCATGAAGAATCTGGTTCAGCGGCTGGGGGATGAGGTCACGGTGATGAGCCATGACAACTACTACAAGCGCCAGGACCACATGACCTACGAGGAGCGGTGCGGCATGAATTATGACGAGCCTGCCGCCTTTGATACCGAGCTGATGGTTTCCCAGCTTGCCGCCCTGCGAAGGGGAGAAGGGGTGGATTGCCCCGTTTATGATTTTACTGTCCACAACCGCAGCGACGAAACCCTGCGGCTGATTCCCCGCCGGGTCATTATCGTGGAAGGGATTCTGATTTTTGAAAACCAGGCCCTGCGGGAGCTGATGGATATCCGGATTTTTGTGGATACCGATGCGGATATCCGGCTGTGCCGCCGGATTAAACGGGATGTAAACAAGCGGGGCAGAACCTTAGAGTCGGTACTGACCCAGTACCAGACCACAGTAAAGCCCATGCATGAAGCTTATGTGGAACCCAGCAAGAAATATGCCCATCTGGTGGTGCCGGAGGGCGGAAAAAATGCGGTGGCGCTGGATATGCTTCTGGACCGGATTCAAAGACACTTACAGAAAGGCTGAGAAAATGAGCACACCGATGAATGCGCAGTGCTATCTGTGTCATCTTAAGCGCAATACGGAAACCGCCAGAGCTATGGCAGGGGAGGAAGCGGCCACCGCCGTGGCAAAGGGGCTGATGAAAGCCTATCTGGAAGCGCCGGAGCATGTGGGTTCTCCCTGGTTCGGGCCTACGGTGGAAAGGCTGCTGAGGGAGCATTGCGGCCTGGTGGGCGACCGGTTTCAGGAGGAAAAAGAGGAATCCAACCGGTTTGTCATGGAAAGGCTTGCGCATATCCGGCAGCGGATTGCTGCCGCGGCTGACCCGGTATATGCCGGCCTTCAGATGGCGGTATTGGGAAACTATATCGACTTTTCCGCCCTGAAAGGGCAGGTCAGCTTTGAAACCTTGGAGCAGATGCTTGCCCAGGCGGAAACCATATCCCTGGACAAAGGGTGCTATGCGCGGCTCTGCCGGGATTTGGAGGAGGCGCAGAGCCTGCTGTATATCACCGACAATGCCGGAGAAATCGGCTTTGACCGGCTGTGCGCCGAGGCAATCCACGCCCGGTATCCCAAGATTCGCATTACCTTCTGCGTAAGAGGAGGCCCTGCCTCCAACGATGCCACCCGGGAAGATGCGGCCGCGGTGGGCGTTCCCTTTCCGGTGATAGACAACGGCAGCTGTCTGGCAGGAACCCAGCCGGAGCTTTTGGGAGAGGAAGCAAAGCAGGCGCTGGAGCATGCCGATGTGATTCTTTCCAAGGGCCAGGCAAATGTGGAAACGCTGATGGGCTGCGGGAAAAATATCTACTATGTGTTTTTAATCAAGTGCATTCGCTTTCAGGAGCTGTTTGGCAGGGAGAAGCTGACACCGATGCTGATTCCGGAGCGCACCGAAACAAAATAAACCGCAAACGGCAAGGGAAAACCCCTTGCCGTTTTTGTATGGAGAAAAGTTGCACGAAACAGGGCTACTATTCCGCTTTTGAGAATATGGGTGAATACCCCAATTTGAAAGTGGAGGACATGACTATGGAAATCTTAAAAAAATTAACCGTAAACATGGGCTATCGGAGGGAAACTCCGGTGGTGGAGGCTGTTCAGGGGGACAGCGGCCGGGCGTTGGAACTGACGCTGCTGGCGGGAAACGAGCCCTGGGAAGTGCCTTTTGGCGCGGCGGTTGCCGTCCATTACCAATGCGCCGACGGCTCCGGGGGTGTGTATGACACCCTGCCCGACGGCACAACCGCCTTTTCCGTGGAGGAAAACCGGGTAACGGTGCTGCTGGCAGAGCCGGTATGCGCCGTGGCGGGGAAGACCAGAGTGCAGGTGAGTATCATCAGCGAAGGTGTGCAGCTGACTACCTTTGATGTGGACCTTCAGGTTGCCCTCGGGGTCAATCCCCCGAAACCGCCAAAGGATTATGTAAACCTGGCCCACTGGTGGGGGCAGCAAGGCGGCGGCGGTTTGCCCCAGGGCGGTCTTCCGGGACAGACGCTGATGCTGAACGGCCAGGGCTATGCCCAGTGGCATTTGCTTACCCCGGCAAATGTGGGGCTGGGGAATGTGGACAATACATCCGATTTGGATAAGCCGGTGAGCAGGGCCACGGAGGCGGCCATTGCGCTGGAGCGGGCGAGAATTGACGGCCTGACCGCACTGCCCAAGGGCAGCACCACCGGCGATGCGGAGCTTCGGGATATCCGGGTTGGCGCGGACGGGGAAAGCTACAGCTCCGCCGGCGTGGCGGTTCGCAGCCAGGTGAAAAAGCTCTCGGAGCCGGTGGGCTTTTTGATGGACAGCGTCAACATGCTGCCCATGGAGGAAGGAAGCTGGATCAACGGCTCTATGAACAGCGTGGGCAATATTTTTAACGAGGGGATTGAAACCCGTCTGACCAACCCCCAGCTGGTTCCCGTTGCCAAAAACGCCGCCTACGCCGTAACCTGCACCGGAGCGCTGTTTCTGGAGGTTGCGCTGTTTGACGAAAACCGGAATTTTCTGAGCATTCAGGTACTGCGCAACGGAAGCCTGCTTCATACCGGGAATGCCTGCTGGATTCGGTATCTGATTACCTGCGCAGAGTATGTCATCCTGACCCCGGAGGAAGTGGATACCTACGGCATCTATATTGCCCGGCTGCCGGAGGCCCAGGACAACATTTTTCCCCTGGACCCGGGCAGCTGGATCAACGGCTCCATGACCGGAACAGGGGAGATCTTCAACGAGGGCATTGCCAGCCGCCTGACCAATCCTCAGCTGATTCCCATTGCCGGGGATATGCGCTATGTGGCAAGCTGCACCGGCGCGCTGTTTTTGGAGGTTGCCCTGTTTGACGAGAACCGGTCTTTGATGGGCATTCATGTGCTGAATCATGGCAGTGTGCTGGATACGGGAAAAGCCAAGTGGATTCGCTATCTGATTACCTGCGCAGAGTATATTGCGCTGACCCCGGAGAAAGTAAACACCTACGGCATTTTCCTGACGCCGGACACAAAAACCCAGGCATCGGACAGCGCCCGGGATCTTGCCGCCCTGGTGCGCAACGACCGGAAAAATACGGTGCGTATTATGACCCACAACTTAGGGCAGTTTTATAACGGCGTCACCCGGTGCCCCGATGATGAAGTAGAACAATATAAGGCAATCTATAATCAGCTGATTGCCAAATATCAGCCGGACATCATCGCCACCCAGGAAACTCCGGAATACATGAATGAAAGCAATACCGTTCCCGGCGTTACGGTGTTTGAAAAGCGGTATCAGAATTTTGAGGGCTTTTCCGCGTATCTGGGCATGCGGCTTGCCACCAACTACAAGCTGTTCGAGCCCAAGGTGACACCCTTTGCCAATGAGCCGGAGCGGTGCTATCTGAAAACCCATCTGTATATCAACGGGGTAAAGGTTGCGCTCTATAATACCCATATGGGCTTAAGCGCAAGCGCCAGAGCGGAGCAGCTTTCCCAGCTGCTGGCGGATATGCAGACGGAAGAGTATGTCATTGCCTGCGGCGATTTCAATGTGGCGGATTTTGCAGAATATGCGGCACTCCGCAACGCAGGCTACCTGCCTGCCAGCGGCGGCAGCCATGGCAATTTCCCCACCTATGTATCCAGCAGCCCCAGCCGGATGTACCCGGATAATATCTGGGTGTCCGGCAATCTGGAGATTGTCAAGGTGCAGCTGGAAAAGGAACTGTTTGAGGAATTTGGCGACCACCGCCCCCTGATGATTACCCTCCGGATTCCCAATACGGCGGACGCGCCCTGCCTGCCTCTTCCCCCTGCCGGAAGTGGAGAATATGTGCTTACAGCCAAGGTGACCCAGAGCGGCGTTTCCTATGACTGGGAGCAGAAGAATTAACCGAATCATTCTAAAATCTATCCCCCGTCCGGATTTTACAAGGGTCCAGACGGGGGATATTTTTATCCCGTTTGCCAGAAAATGAGAAATACCGGGTAAAGGGCGCCAAACAAGGAAGAAAAACGCGAAAAGGGTTGCAAAAGATTCGGCAGTATGGTACAATAACAGTCTTAAATATGCCATTATCCCCAGGGCAAAGTCGGCAGCTGCGGTTTTCCCGCACAATGCCGAAATACCGAAAGAAAAATGGAGATAAAGATATGCAAAAAAGAAAAAATTTGACAGGCGTTAAGAGCCTGATTCGCAATATCGAGGGCTTTTTTGAGGTCGCGCTGCTGACGGTTGTGTATTATTTCGTGTGGCGGCAGGGCTATGATGACGGACTGTTTCCCCTGTATTACGGTTACGGAAAGTATATCCTTGCCGGTGTTTACGGACTTTTGACGCTGGTGATGTTTGTCTGCTTTGACGGATTTAAGTTTGGGTATCTGAGAATTTCCGAGGCCCTGCTTTCCCAGTGGATTGCCTTGTTCATCGTGAATTTTGTCACCTACTGGCAGCACTGCCTGATTGCCAACGGCGTGGTTTCTCCCGTGCCGATGCTGGTGGTGATGCTACTGGGCGCCATCATTGCCTTTGTGTGCACCGTATCTTACAACTGGGTGTATCACCGGCTGTATGTGCCCAAGAATATGGCGCTGATTTTCGGGCAGGATCAGGCATCCATGCTCAAGCTCAAGATGGAAACCAGACCGGATAAGTACCACATTACCAAGCTGATCCCCGCAGAAGAGGGTCTGGAGAAGATTTGCCAGCAAATCCCCCAGTACGATGCGGTGGTTATCTCCGATATCCCCTCCCAGCTGCGCAACGATATTTTGAAATTCTGCTACGGCCGCAAAATCCGCACCTATCTGGCACCCAAGCTGACGGATATCGTGGTCCGCGGCGCCACCAATATCAATCTGTTTGATACGCCCCTGCTGCTGGTGAAGGGCAACGGCCTGACACCGGCCCAGTGCTTCTTCAAGCGGGCAATGGATCTTTGCCTGTGCCTGCCGGTTGCATTGGTGGCAGCTCCCATTATGCTGCTGGTGGCCATCGCCATCAAGCTGGAGGACGGCGGCCCCGTATTTTACAAGCAGGAGCGGGTTACCCTGAACGGTAAGCACTTCAACATCGTGAAGTTCCGCAGCATGATTGTCAATGCGGAAAAGGACGGCAAGTCCATTCCCGCAACCCATGGCGACCCCAGAATCACCAAGGTGGGCAAGTTTATCCGGGCTACCAGATTCGACGAGCTGCCTCAGCTGCTGAACATCATTAAGGGCGACATGAGCATTGTCGGTCCCCGGCCCGAGCGGGTACAGCACATGGAGGAGTACAGCGAAGAGATTCCGGAGTTTGACTTCCGCACCAAGGTTAAGGGCGGTCTTACCGGCTATGCCCAGATTTACGGAAAGTACAACACATCCCCCTACGACAAGCTCCGGCTGGACATGATGTATGTGGAGAATTATTCTCTGTTCCTGGATATCAAGCTGATTTTGCTGACCCTGCGAATTATCTTCAGCAAGGAAAGCACAGAAGGCTTTGACGAAATTAAGAAGAACGAAGAAAAGCTTCAGCAGATTCTCGACGAGCTGCACCACGAAACAGAGGAAACTGCCAAAAAAGAAAAGGAGCTTGCCGGCATTTCCAAGTAAGCAATCAGGAGTTCGGATATGAAACGTGCGCTGATTTTTGCCCATACCGCATCCATGATTTTTCAGTTCAATATGGAAAATATCAAGACCCTGCAAGCCATGGGTTATGAAGTGGAAGTGGCGTGCAACCCGGAGGAAGGCAACTCCATGCCCCCTCAAAAAATTGCGGAAATGAAGCAGATGCTGGCACAAATGGGCGTTATGCTTCACCAACTGCCGGTGCCCCGGAAGGTAACGGCCATCGGCCGGATTGTCAAATCCGTGGGATTGGCACGAAAGCTGATGAACGAGCGGCAGTATGATTTGATTCACTGCCATTCCCCGGTGGGCAGTGTGGTGTGCAGAACCGCGAACCGGCTGAGCAAAGGCTACGGGAAAACCCGGATGCTTTATACCGCCCACGGCTTCCACTTTTACAAGGGCGCGCCGATTCCCAACTGGATGATTCTTTATCCCGTGGAATGGGTATGTTCCCATTGGACCGACACGCTGATTACCATCAACCGGGAAGACTATGCTCTGGCCTGCAGGAAAATGAAGGCAAAGCAGGTGGAATATGTTCCCGGTGTGGGTATTGATATCGATGCGTTTTCTTCGGCCCCGGTGGACCGGGGGGAAAAGCGCCGGGAGCTGGGCATTCCGGACAGCGGCACTGTGCTGCTGTCGGTAGGTGAGCTGAACGAAAATAAAAATCATGAAACCGTGATTCGCGCCATGGCCCAGTTGAGCCGGAAGGATGTGTATTATGCCGTTGCCGGACAGGGAGCGAAGAAAGAAACCCTGGAGCAGCTGGCGGAAAGTCTGGGCATTGGCGACCGGGTTCTGCTTTTGGGCTTCCGCCGGGATATCCGGCAGCTGTGCAAGAGCGCGGATGTGTTTGTATTTCCCTCCTATCGGGAAGGCTTGTCGGTGGCGCTGATGGAAGCGATGGCTGCCCAGCGGGCGGTGGTCTGTTCCCGGATTCGGGGCAATACCGACTTGATTGATGACCGGGGCGGCGTCCTGTTTGACCCACAAAGTGCAGAAAGCTGCCGCGGGGCGCTGGAAAAGATTTTGCAAGCTGACCGGCAGGCGCTGGGTCAGTACAACGGAGAAAAGGTAAAGAATTTCTCCCTGACCGCCGTACAGACGAAGATGAAAGAAATCTATTCTTTTGAGAAATGAGGGATGGCATGGCACCGCTGTTCAGTATCATAATCCCGGTGTATCGGGTGGAACAGTATTTGGACCAGTGCGTCCGGAGTCTGCTGGAGCAGACCTATGAGAATATTGAAATCATCCTTGTGGATGACGGTTCCCCGGACAGTTGTCCCCAGCTTTGCGACGGATATGCTGCCCGGGATCACCGCGTTCAGGTGATTCATAAGCCCAACGGCGGCGTTGTCAGCGCCCGGCTGGCGGGTGCTGCCCGGGCAACGGGTGAATACATCACCTGTGTGGATTCCGATGACTGGGTGGCGGCGGATTACTTTGCCCAATTTGCCCGGGTCATTGAAAAGCACAATCCGGATATGGTGTGCTGCGGTGCGATTTGGGCGGATGAGACGAAGGAAGATTACCGCCCCTTTCCTGCCCAACCCGGCTTTTATGACCGGGAGAAGAAGGAAGCGGCATTTGCCCCCAGCCTGATTGAGGGCATCGGCGGCGGCACCTTCCCCCACAGCCTTTGGGCAAAGGCAATTCGCAAAGAACTGTTTTTGCAGCATGAATTTACCAATACCAAGGTGAACATGGGTGAAGACGGCGCCTGCATCAAGGCCTGCGCCTACCATGCCGATTCCATTTATGTCCTGGAAGACTGCCTTTACTATTACCGGCAGGTTGCCACCTCCCTGACAAAAGGAAAAAAAGTGTTCCATTGGGATATTCCCGAGGAAATCGGCAGATTCCTGGAAAACCACATTCCCGTGGGTGAGGGCGATCTTCGAGCCCAGCTGCACCGCAATGTGGTGCACAATCTGTTTAACATTGCGGTATCCCAGTTTCACCGCCGGGAGTCCTACGGCGTAATTGCCGGGGAAATCCGCCGGCAATTGGCAAGACCTTACTATCAGCAGGCAATTCGGGGCTGTGTATACCGGGATTATTTGCCCGGCATCCTTGCCAGGTTTGCCCTGCGGTATCAACTGACCTGGCTGATGTGGCTGTACAGCAAGCGGTAGGAGGGAAGAGAACCCATGAAGGCAATTACCTGCGCAAGCTATTACGGAACCGGCTCCAGCGCCGTAACCGATTTTATTGCGGAATTTGACGGCGTCAAATCTCTGACGGATTTTGAGTTCCGGTTTGCCCATGACCCCGACGGGCTTTCGGAGCTGGAATACAATGTGGTGGAAAATTTCAACCGGCACAATTCCGGCCACGCCCTGAAGCGGTATAAAAAGTTGGTGGATTACAACTGCGCCCACTTTATGGCGCCCCGGTATGACCCGTTTTTCCACGGACAGTGGAAAAAGCTGTCCTACGAATATCTGGAAAAGCTGACCCGGTTTACCTTCCCCGGCTCCTGGCAGTACGACTATTACGACGAGGGCCCCTGGTTCGAGTTCTGGCACAAGCTGCCCAACCGGCTGTATAACCGGCTTCTGCACAAGCAGAGCGAATCCACCTTCGGTGCGATGAAAAACTGCATTACCTATGCATCCCACCTTACCGAGGCGGAATTCTTAACCCATACCCGGGCGTATACCGACGCCCTGCTGGCGGCGGCAAATCCCGAAAATTTGCCGGTGATTATGCTGGACCAGCTGCTGCCCTCTTCCAACATTCCCCGCCATATGCGCTATTTTACCAACCTGCAGGCGGTGGTGGTGGACCGGGATCCCCGGGACCAGTATTTGCTGGGCAAGTATGTCTGGAACAGCGAAATCATTCCCAAGGATATCCCCACCTTCTGTCAGTGGTATGCCTATTGCCGCAGCACCCGGGGCACAGAGATTTGGGATGAAAGGAAGGTCAAGCTTATTCAGTTTGAGGACCTGATTTACCGCTATGACCAGACCACCCGGGAACTTACGGATTGGCTGGGGCTGGATGAAAGTCAGCATAAGCGGCCCAGACAGATTTTTAACCCCGATTTGTCTATCAAAAATACCCGCCTTTGGGAGCAGAACCCTGCTTACCGGCAGGAGGCGGAGGAAATCGCCCGGCGGCTGCCGGAATATCTGTACGAGCCTGTATAAGGCGAAAAGTATGTTCAGAAAGCGGTGAGAAGGATGCGTTTTTCGGTTGTGATACCGGCGTATAATTGTGAAAAGTTCATTCGCAGAGCCATGCTGTCTGTGATCAACCAGACCCATCCCCAGGTGGAGCTGATTGTGATTAACGACGGCTCTCCCGACAATACCGATGCCGTGGTGCGGCAGGTGATGGAGGAGTATCCCGACTTTCCCGTAATTTATCGGAAAACCGAAAATGCCGGCCCCAGCTCCGCCCGAAACCGGGGTATCGAGCTGGCAACGGGAGACTATATCTGTTTTCTGGACTCCGACGATTTGTATGATACGCAGCTGTTTGCCCGGATTGCGGCAATAGAAGAACCCTTTGACATTTGCTACTTCGGCTGGAAGGAAATCCGGGAGGATACCCAGGAGGTCTTTTCCCAGTATACCGACCGATTTGCGTTCCTGGATGCGCCCATCTCCGGTCTGGAAGCGGCCAAGAGAAAATACCGCTGCCAGCTGTGGCTGTGTAACTGCAACGAGGTGTACCGCACCGAAATGCTCCGGCAAAAGGGCATCCGCTATCCCGAGGGGATTTACTCCGGGGAGGATACCTGCTTTATTTATTCCTGCCTGCTGAGCGCAAAGCAGGTGGTCAGCCTGCCGGAAAACTACTTCTACAATGTGTACCGGGAGAATTCCCTGATGCACGGCAGCTTTTCTCAGCGGCATATGACGGAACTGGACGCGCTGCGGTATTTGAAGCAGTATGTCCGCCAGGTTACCGAAGATGCCGAATTGCACGGCATGATCGACACCCTTTATTACTACTGCCACATTACCATCGCCAAGAAGATGGTGCGCTCCCTGCGCTGGACGGAAGGCCGGACATTTGTAAAACTGTTCCGGCAGCACATCCCACCCCGGGAGAAGGCCGAGGGCGTTGTGCTCTCCCGCCGGCAGAGGATTGAGGACGGGGTATTAGCTCTGTCGCCGGTGGCATTTTTCCTCATGTGCAAGATTTTTTACGGGATCAAAGGAGGTTAACGGAATGAACAAAAATAAGGTGTTGCAATGGAGCCCTCTTTTTGTAATTTTTCTTTTCTTCCTTCCCTATATTGGCGAAGTGGGTAAGGTCTTCTTCTATCCGGTGGGAAAGTATTATTACGTCATTTTGGCGATTCTCGGCCTGGCGGAGGCTTTGGCCCGCCGGTATTACCTGCAGGGCGAAACAGAGCCCAGGCAGCTTGCCTATTGGGTACTTCGCCGGTTTGGCATTCCCTGCGGCATTGTGGCTGTGGCGATGGTATTTTCCCTGCTGCTGTGTGATAACACGGTGGACAACTGCGCCTTTGCCGTTGTCATTGCCTTTTTCGGCTGCTATTTCTGCACCATTCCCGCTACCAAAACCTTTTTGCGCCGGCTGGGCATGGGCGCTATGCTTTGCCTGGGCGCGATGGCCCTGGTGACCCTGCTGGAGCAGAAGGCAAGCTACTTTAACCCCAACAGCTACGGCTTTATCAGCTGCGCGCTGTTCCTGTTCGCGTCGCTGTATTTCTATACCGGGAAAAAGCCCTTCTACCTGCAGCCCCTGTTTTGGGTCAGTCTGGCGGTTTCCTTTGTGCTGGTTTTCCTGGTTTACCGGTGCGAGACGCAGCTCGTCAGCGTGGTATTCTTCCTGGCCTGGATGTTCTTCCTGCCTTATATCTTAGGCAGCAAGAAGCGCTTTGCCCTGATTACCGGCGGGGTTTTTGCATTTACCCTTCTGCTGCCGGTGGTTGCCTATATCCTGATTCAGTGGGGCGTTCTGTCCACCGACTTTATTACCCGCCGGGGCGAGCGCTGGTGGGATGTCTTTGAAGCCTTTAAGACCTTCGGCTTGTTCCGGATTGTGCCCGGTGATGCGGTTCCGCCTACCAGCGTTTGGGGCAGTATCGGCCCCCACAACGGCTATCTGGATATGGCCACCAAATACGGCATCATCCCCAGCCTGGTGGTGTACATAGGCATGTTCCTGGTGGTTCTTGGGACCTATCCTGCCGTAAAGAAAAACAAAAACAATCAACCCCTTTATGGCATCGTGATGACTTTCGTGCTGATGAACAGCGTGGAGTCCTTCTTCGTGGGCCTGACAGACTGCTACTACATGGTTCTGGCTCTGGCGCTGCTGTGGAACCGTCAGCGGATGGAAAAAAAGAGAGCCCTTCCCCAGAAGGAAGTATAGACCGGCTCTGCAGAAAATCGCAACAAACAGTAAAGGTGTAAACCGTGGATAAAAAAATCTTTCAAAACGCAATTTTCAAATCGCTGCTGAACGTCTGCAACATTATCATTCCGATTATCATTGGTCCCTATGTTCTTCGGATTCTGGACCGGCAGTATTACGATACCTTTAACGGCCTGAATGCCACATTCCAGTTCTTTCTGGTGTTTGGCGGCTTTGGCATCTATGTATACGGTGTCCGGGAAATCAGCCGGATTCGGGATGATATCGCGGCTTGCAACCGATTCTTTACCGAGATGTTCCTGCTGGGGTGCATCGCCAACGTGGTGGCTTTTGCTGCCTATGTGGGCTTTGCCCTGTGGGGCACAAAATCCCAGCTGGAAACGGTTCTGGCGCTGATTCTTACCATCCAGTTTTTGAGCAATGTGTTCAATGTGGAGTGGCTGAACGAGGCCAACGAGAACTACTCCTTTATCGCCATCAAAAGCATTGTAGTGAAGGTGGCGTATCTGGTTGGCATCTTTTTGCTGGTGCGCCATGCGGACGATATCCTCTGGTATACCCTGCTTTTGGTGCTGTCGGCGGTGCTCAACAGCCTGGCAAGTTTTGTATATATCCGGAAAAAATACCGGTTCTCCTGGCGGGGCATCCGGCTGGGAAAGTATCTTTCCCCGCTGCTGCAGATTTTTATCATTTCCAATGTCATGCTGATGTATGCCCAGCTGGATAAGCTGATGCTGCGCCTGTTTGTAAACGATGCCAGCGTTACGGCATACCAGATTTCCCAGTATATTTCTTCCATTCTTTATAGCCTGCTGGTCAGCTTTGTCACGGTGGCCATTCCCAGAGTCAGCAATCTTTGGGCCAACGGCCAGACGGAAGAGGGAAGACAGCTGCATAAGAATGTTACCAACACCTTCTATATGCTGTTCATTCCGGTGTGCATGGGATTGACTCTGCTGTCTAAGGAAGTGGTCGTCATTTACGGCGGCGACCAATATCTGGACTGTACCGTATCTCTGGCGCTGTATGGCATTGTCCAGCTGGTCAGCTCTGTCCACTATATTTTGGGCGAGTCCTTCCTGTATATCGCAGGAAAGGAATCCACGCTGCTGAAAATCAACATTGCCGGTGCGGTGGTCAACGGCGTTTTGAATGTGATTCTGGTGGCCTGCGGCTGGTTTACCGCCAATACCGCCATTATTACCGTGATTATTGCCTACGGCGTGGTGGGCTATCTTGACTGGCGTTTGGTGAAAAAGCAGCTGGGCTACAACTACCCGCTGTTTAACCGCCATGTGGTGGTATATCTGGGGGCAGCGGCTACCTTTATCCCGGTGGTGCTGGCGGTTAAGGCTCTGCTTAACAATGTGCTGCTGGTTTCCTTTGTCAGCTTTGCGCTGTGCGCCGCAGCCTACGGGCTGGTTCTGTATGTGTGCAAGGACAGCGCGTTTATGGAATATGCGGGAAAAATCCGAAATGTGATGAAAAAGCGCTGAGCAGCTTTGCCGGCGCGGAGGAAGTATGAAGCCGAACATTTTTACCTTGGTTGTGGATGCCATGTCCTTTTCCTATATGCAGGACAAGTACAATACCACGCCCTTTATCACCCAGCTGATGGCGAAAAGCCACAACTGTACCAATGTATATTCCCAGGGACCTTACACAGAGGCTGCGCTGACACCTTTCTATTCCGGCGCAGACAATATGGATCTGGGCGGCAATTTCTACCGGGGCAACGGGGCAGAAAAGACCATTTTCGAGGCGGTCAGCGATCAGGGCTACCGGGTTCTGACCTATACCCAGCCCCTCATTTATCCCGATGCCATGCACCGGGGCATCAACGAGGAGCGCTACGGCGTCAGCTATTTCTTCTCTGCGGTATATGACTATCGGCTGAATTACTATAAGGGCCTTTACGAAAGCGGGGAAATGACCCAGCAGGACTTTGACATGCTGTATCCGCTGCTGGAGTCCAATTTCTCCTTCTGGCTGCAATACCTCACAGATTGCCGGGACAATAGCCCCAAGGCGGATTTCGTCAACGCCTATTCCGATAAAAGCTACGATTTTGACGGCAATATCGCCCGGGTTCAGGAGCAGTATGCTGCCTACCAAAAAGACCCCAAGGCGTATATCATCGAGCTGTTTACCCAGGGCACGGAGCACCCGGTGTTCGCCATTGCCAAGTATGACATGGACCGCAAGGCCAGCAACGATTATATCTACGAGGTTATTGCCTGGAAGTATCAGCTGTTTTTTGAGAAGCTGGCCCGGTTTAACCGGGAGCACAACTGCAAGGATTCCGGCCTGGTTGCCTTGCTGCCCCGGCTGATGAAAGCCCTGGCAAAGGGCTCAAAGGCGGCGGTTTACTCAGCGCTGAAGCAATACTACTATTACCTGAAACTGTGCGGCACGAAAAAGGATTTGCGGCAGCTGATGCAGAAAAAATCCAATTTCAAGGCAGAGCCCACCATTTTGGAGTATTTTTCCCACTTCCAAAACTGGCTGGAGGGTCAGAAGGACGACCCCTTCTTCTGCATGATGCACATTTCCGACCTGCATACCCCGGAGATTTTCTTCTCCATCGATTCCGGCTGTCTGGAGGCGGTGGAGGCGGAGCTGCAGGTAATGAATGATTATCTGGACTCCCTGCCGGCGGACTTCCGGGGCAATGTGGTGTACAATCTTTCCATGCGGTATGTGGACCTTTGCGTGGAGAAGATGTACCGCTGGATGGAAGAAAAGGGCCTGCTGGAGAACACGGTGTTTATGCTGACGGCAGACCATGGCAGTTCCTTCCGGTACCATCCCATCCGCCAGAGCATTGTCAACAATGACTATGTGGAGAATTACCACATTCCCTTTTTGGTGCATTGGCAGGGGCAAATCCCGCCCAAGGAGGACGACCGGTTCTATACCACCAAGGATATTTCCAAAACCATTGTGGCGTTGGCCGAGGCAGATGACCCGGTGTTTACCGGTACGGATGTACTGACCGGCGGAGGCGACTATGCCATTACCGAGTATCTGGGCTCCGGCTGTCCGGACCTGGCCCGGCGGCCGCTGTGGCTGGTGATTCGGGATAAGCGGTATACCGTGGCCATTCGCCAGAAAATCTCTGAGCCTTTTACCCAAGAGAATATCCTGTCGGTTTATGACCGGCAGGCAGACCCCATGGAGCAGCGGAATCTGCTGGGCAGTGTTTCCTATGACGAGATTTCCCAGCTGCACCAAGCTCTACAGCAGCGGTTTGCCGGTATTCAGGAGCAGTACCGCAGACTCGGCAACATAGAATGAGGAGTATGACCTATGCAAAAGAAAGAATTTGACATTCTGGTTCTGATGGAGGAGGCAGGCGTCTCCCTGACCCAGCGGGAGCTGGCGGAGAAGACGGGACTGTCGGTAGGCAGCGTGAATAAAACCGTAAAGGAGCTGGCGGAGCAGGGCTATGTTCAGGGCGGCGCCATTACGGAAAAGGGTCTGGAGGCGCTGGAGCCTTACCGGGTCAAGCGGGCGATTTTCCTGGCCGCCGGCTTCGGTTCCCGCATGGTGCCCATTACCTTCAATACCCCCAAGCCCCTGGTGCGGGTTCACGGCACCCGGATGATTGACACCTTGCTGGATGCGGTGGTGGCAGTGGGTATTCCGGAAATCGTGGTGGTAAGAGGCTATCTGGGCGAGCAGTTTGACCAGCTTCTTTACAAGTACCCCCAGATTAAGTTTGTGGAGAACCCCATTTACAACGAGGCGAACAACATTTCCTCTGCCATGTGTGTCCGGTATCTGTTCCAGAACGCCTATGTTCTGGAGGCAGACCTGGTGCTGAGCAATCCCAAGCTGATTCGCAAGTATGAGTATAGCTCCAACTTCCTGGGCATTCCCGTGGAAGTCACCGACGACTGGTGTCTGTATACCGACAACAACGGACGGATTGTGGAGCAGTGCGTGGGCGGCAGAAACTGCCACCAGATGGTGGGCATTTCTTATTGGGATGCGGAAGCCGGCGCCAAGCTTGCCAATGATTTGAACGAGGTATATACCAGCCCCGGCGGCAAGGAGCGCTACTGGGACCAGGTTGCCCTGGTGTACAAAAAGGAGCACTACGATGTGTTTGTCCGGGAGTGCAAGGCAGACGACATCGTGGAGATTGACTCCTTCAACGAGCTGAAGAAGATCGACAGCCTGTACGCTCGCTGATTCTTGTTCAAAGAAGCCCAAAACAAAATTTTAAAATGAACAAGCCCGACTGGAATTATCGGTATGATTCCGGTCGGGTTGTTCGATTTTTTGAATAAAATGATGAAAAATGAACAAACGGCTTGACAGAACGGGTACAGTGCGTTAGAATGTAGCTATAAACCTTTCCGATAGGAGGCAAACAATATGAACAAAAAGAGTATTTTGAAGAGCCTGGCGCTGATTTTGGTGTTGGCGGTTGTGGCCCCTCTGTGTTTGGGCGGCTGCGCTCCGGCAAAGGAATCTGTGCTGATTTACACCAGCTCCGAGGAGTATAGAATTGAATACATGACCCAGGTGCTGGCAGAGCGGTTTCCCGACTATGAAATTATCATTGAATATATGTCCACCGGCAATCATGCCGCAAAGCTGATTACCGAGGGCGTGGACACCGATTGCGATATCACCCACGATGTGGACTACGGTTATCTGACCCAGCTGGATGCTGCCGGCGTTCTGGCAGACCTGTCCGCCTATGACAAGAGCATCTACACGGACGATACCAATATGAGCGAAAACTTCATTGTAGAGCTGCGCAACGGCGGCGGCATCATCGTCAACACCCAGGTGCTGAAGGACAAGGGCCTGGCAGAGCCCACCAGCTACGAAGACCTGCTGAAGCCGGAGTATAAGGGCCTGATTTCCATGCCCAACCCCAAGGCCTCCGGTACCGGCTATATGTTCCTCAAGAGCTTGGTCAACGCCTGGGGCGAGGAGAAGGCACTGGAGTATTTCGACCAGCTGACCCCCAATGTGCTGCAGTATACCTCTTCCGGCTCCGGCCCGGTGAACGCCCTGCTTCAGGGTGAAGTGGCCGTCGGTTTGGGCATGATTGCCCAGGCGGTTACCCAGATTAACGAAGGTGCTCCCTTGAAGATTCTGTTCTTTGAGGAGGGCGCGCCCTTTACCCTGTACGGCCAGTCCATTATCAAGGGTAAGGAAGAGCGGGCCGCGGTTAAGGAAGTGTTTGACTTCCTGATAAACGAATATAACTACGAAAACAACGAAAAGTTCTTCCCCGAGCAGATCTACAAGGACAAGACCTATACCGTGGAGAACTACCCCCAGAACATTCCCTATGCGGACATGAGCAACAACACCATCGAGCAGAAGGAAGCCCTGCTGGACAAGTGGACCCACTAATCAACAAAATCCGAAATGGACACCCCACCGGTGTCCATTTCGTCGGTTAACAAAACAGAAAGGCGAGAAGTATGAATCAGAAAAAGATTAAGCTGCAGGTGCAGAACCTGAGAAAAGTCTATGATGATAAGTGTGCCCTGGAGGGCGCTACCTTTGATGTTTACGACGGAGAGTTTCTGTCCATTCTGGGTCCCTCCGGCTGCGGCAAGACCACCATTTTGCGGATTCTCATCGGCCTGCTGAATGCCACCTCCGGCTCTGTACATAAGGACGGCCGGGATATTACCAATGCCCACCCCTCTGACCGGGGCATGGGTATCGTATTCCAGAACTATGCGCTGTTTGAGAACATGACCGTGCTGGGCAATGTGGAATACGCCCTGAAGATTCAGAAGGAAAACAAGAGCAAGCAGGCCCGGGCTGAGATTCGGGAGCAGGCGATTGCCATGATTCAGCGGCTAGGTCTGGGCGAGCATATCAACAAGAAGCCCACAGAGCTTTCCGGCGGTCAGCAGCAGAGAGTTGCCATCGCCAGAACCCTGATTATGAAGCCGGATGTGATTCTCTTCGATGAGCCCATGAGCGCTCTGGACGTAGCCACCCGGCTGTCCCTCCGGGAAGAAATCAAGCGGATTCAGGCGGAGTTCGGCACCACCATGATTTACATCACCCATGACCAGGAGGAGGCCTTTGCCATGTCCGACCGGATTATGGTGATGCGGGAGGCAAACATCGTCCAGATTGACACCCCGGAGGAGATTATCCGCCATCCGGCCGACAGCTATGTGGAGGAATTTGTGCTCCACAATCTGAAGACAAAGATTGAATCCCTGGTCAAATATGTGAATGTTTGATTGGAGGCGCGCTATGAATGGAAAAAAAGTAAATCCGATTCAGCGCCTTTTGGGGCGCAAGGCGGAAATTACCAAGTTTACACTGGCCATTGTGTTTATTGCCTTGGTATTTATCCCGCTGCTGAGGATGTTTCTGAATATCGATGCCGGCAGCATCCGCAAGGTGTTCGGTTCGGATAATTTCTGGACCTATGTATCGAATTCTCTGATTTCCACCGGTATTTCCACGGTGATTACCATTGTGCTGGCCTATGCTCTGGCTACCTGCGTGGAGCGGACCAACATTAAGCTTAAGAGCCTGTTTGGCATTGTCTTTGTTCTGCCCATGCTGATTCCTTCCATTTCCAACGGAATGGGTTTGATTATTCTCTTCGGCAACAACGGCCTGCTGACAAAGCTTTTCCATCTGGAGACCGGCATTTACGGCCTGCCCGGCATTGTGGTTGGCTCCGTGCTGTATGCCTTCCCTGTGGCGTATCTCATGCTGGCGGATGTGATGAAGTATGAGGACAGCTCCCCTTACGAGGCCGCCCGGGTGCTGGGCATCGGCAAGTTCCGCCAGTTCACCGCCATTACCTTCCCCTATCTGCGCAGACCCATGATTTCCGTGGTGTTTGCCATTTTCACTCTGATTGTGACAGACTACGGCGTGCCGCTGATGGTAGGCGGTAAGTACACCACCATTCCTGCGGTGATGTACCAGGAGGTCATCGGCCAGCTGGACTTCGGCAAGGGCGCGGTATACGGTTGCCTGCTGCTGATTCCCGCAGTTGCCGCCTTTATTCTGGACCTGGTAAACCAGGACAAGGGCAACTCCGGCTTTGTATCCCGTCCCTTTGAGATGGACAACGGCCGGCTGCGCAAGGCAGTCAGCTACCTGCTGTGCGCTGCGGTTTGCGTGTTTGTGCTGCTGCCCATTGTTTCCTTTGTGCTGCTGGGCTTTGCCAAGAACTATCCCGGCGACCTGACCTTTACCATGGCCAACCTGCAAAAGGCGCTGCGGCTGAAGGCGGACAAGTACCTGGTAAACTCCCTGGTAATCGCCCTGTTTGTGGCGGTGCTGGGCGTGGGGATTGCCTTCATGACGGCATATATGACCGCCCGGATGAAGTCCAGAGCGTCGAAATTCCTCCACCTGGCATCCATTACCTCCGCAGCCATTCCCGGCGTGGTACTGGGTCTATCCTATGTGCTGGTGTTCAAGGGCAGCCCCATTTACGGCACACTGGCGATTCTGATTATGGTCAATATCATCCACTTCATTTCTTCCCCCTATCTGATGATGTACAACAGCCTTTCCAAGCTGAATGAGAATCTGGAGGGCGTGGGCCATACCCTGGGCGTCAGCAGAGGCAAGATGATTCGGGATGTCTTTGTTCCCCAGTGCAGAGCGACGCTGATGGAGATGTTCTCCTACTTCTTTGTCAACTGTATGATGACCATTTTTGCGGTGTCCTTCCTGGCAACCACCGCCAACAAGCCGGTTTCTCTGATGATTAACCAGTTTGAGGCGCAGATGCAATTAGAGTGCGCGGCTGTGGTTTCCCTGGCGATTCTGGGCGTGAACCTTATTGTAAAGGGTGCGTTCCACCTGCTCAATCCCAGCAAGCGGAAAAAGCAATCCGCAAGCAAAGTAAACTAAAAGCTGATACAAAAAACCGCCCCGGAAAATCCGGGGCGGTTTCGTTTATACCTGGATTACAGCAGAGCCAGCAGGACAAAGTTCAGAATGAACAGTCCGGTGCAGACCCAGAGGATGGAGGCAATGATGGTTGCCAGGAACACAGCGCCCCAGGGCATGCCTGCATTGGACAGGTGCATGGGGTTGACCGCAATGATGTAAGCCATTGCGAAGAAGGTGGTGAGACCGGCAATCACTTCAGTAAGGAAGGTAGTGCCGTTCTCTTTCAGGCGAAAGATGCTTTTCATAGACATACTCCTTTTTCTTTTTTGAGTGCTAGGACCTCTAAATCCCATCTTATCACAGCAAAAACAGAATATCACCAGAACTTTTACAAAAAGTTCAAAATTCTCAGATCGTGATTCACGCATTAATATTTCTAAATGTAGGGGCGGCCATTGGCCGTCCGTTGCCGCAGGTGGACATCACACAAGCGGACGAGCAATGCTCGCCCCGGTGAAATCTAGGCATAGCAAAAGCGAGGGGAATTTCCCCTCGCTTTTGCTATGTGTTAGCCTATGCGGCATTTATATTTGATTTGGAAATTCTCATCGTTGGAGCACAGGATCGTGATGCCTTCGATGAAACCAAGAATGGCAGGGATATAGGTCCAGCAGAAAATGAGGTAAATAACACCCTTGCCGCTCTGACCCAGATAGAACTTATGAATACCCAAACCGCCGAGGATCAGTGCCAGGAGGGCGGCGACGATCTTATTCTTGATGGGCCAGTTTGCGCGTTCGGGATTTACGGTGTTCTGCTGTACGTAGACCACCTGCTGGGGCTGTGCCTGCTGTACCGGCTGTGCGTTCTGAGCAATTGCGGCACCGCAGTATTCACACTTGGTAGCGCCTGCCTGGGCGGGTGCGCCACACTGAGGACATAAAACACTCATATTAAAGTCTCCTTTTCTTCTTTCGGATAGTATGATAATACAATACCTCGCTGCAAAATTCAACTGTTTTTCGCAAAAAAACAAGAAAAAAGAAGATTTAATTGACATTGGGGAAGGGCGGGGCTATAATTATGGTATATTCCAAAAAAAGAGGGGAACTGTTATGGCAATTGTAGATGTTTTAAAATTTACTTCCGATGCAAGCATTTTTGCCTGGAAATATCCCAATTCTGAGCTGGCCACATGGTCGCAGCTGATTGTTAATGAATCTCAGGAAGCGATCCTTATCAAGAACGGTCAGATTGCAGATGTGTTTGGACCGGGCCGCTACACCCTGTCTACAGATAATATTCCTGTCCTGCAGGGCATTATCAACCTGCCCTTCGGCAAAAAATCTCCGTTCTCTGCAGAGGTTTGGTTCATCAACCGCGCATTTGCGCTGGATATTAAGTGGGGCACCACAACACCCATCCAGGTGCAGGATCCCAAGTACGGCGTATTTGTTCCCATGCGTGCCTTTGGCCAGTTCGGCATTCAGATCGAGGATTCCCGCCGTTTCCTGACGAAGCTGGTTGGTACCATGCCCTTCTTTAACACCAAAACCCTGACCGATTATTTTAAGGGCCTGTATGTTACCCGGGTAAAGGATCGTCTGTCCTCCTGCCTGGTTAAGTCCAAGATTTCCATCCTGGAGATTAACTCTCATTTGGATGAAATTTCCGCTGAGCTGGAAAGTCAGCTGCAAGGTGAGTTTGCCGAATTTGGTATTCGGGTTGCTTCCTTCTATGTCAACGATATCAGTGTCCCTGAAAATGACCCTGCTGTCAAGCAGCTGAAGGCCGCTCTTGCCAAGCGGGCAGAGATGGACATCCTGGGCTACAATTATCAGCAGGAGCGTACATTCGACACCTTGAATACCGCAGCGGGTAATCAGGGCGCTGCCGGCACGGTTATGGGTGCAGGTGTGGGCCTGGGCGTGGGCTTTGGTTTTGGCGGCGCAGTAGGCGCTGCTGCCAACAACATGGAGCCGGTTATGAACCCCCGAGAAGCAAAGAAGGAGTGCCCCTCCTGCCACGCCTCCATCGGTGCCAGCCTGAAGTTCTGCCCGGAATGCGGTGCGGATACCGAAAAGAAAGAAGAGACGGCTAAGATCACCTGCTCCGCTTGCGGTGCTGCGCTTGCCGCAGGTTCCAAGTTCTGCCCGGAATGCGGCAGAAAGATCAATGCTTGCGCAAACTGTGGCTGCGATATTCCGGACGGACAGAGCGTGTGCCCCGGTTGCGGATCTCAGATGTGTCCCAGCTGTGGAAAGCCGATGGCAAAGAATGCAAAATTCTGCCCGGAATGCGGATGCTCTGTGGTGAGGAAGTGTGCCAACTGCGGTGCAGAACTGGGGGATAATACCAAGTTCTGTCCGGAGTGCGGAACAAAAGCATAAAAATAAGGAGAACAAGCTATGAGAAAGGGCGTTTCTGTATTGTTGTGCGGTCTGGCGGCGATCCTCCTTACCGTTGTATTGTATCTGACGATTGTGGGCACCGGCGTTTGGGGTGCGATTCACTTTATTTCTCTGTGCGCCATTGTTTTGGCGGAGGCTGCGACGACCGCTTATGCCTACCTGGCCAAAGGGTCGCCCCGGAAGGTGGCCGCTGCCGTTCTTTCCGGTCTCATGATTCCTTATTCCGCGATCCTTTCTGGGGTATATATTGTAAACTTTCCCTGGGGCTACGGCACATATCTGGGCTTGTACTTTGCCGGCGCCATCGTTGTCCATGCCCTTTGCCTGATCCTGGTTCTCTTTGATTCCCGGAAAAGGGAGGAAGACAACCGGCTCCAGGCCGCAAAGGGGAATATGCTGGGACTGCGCAAAATCGTGAAGTGCATTCTTGCCGATCCGGCAAGCCAGCCCTGGGAGAAACAGCTCCGGGCATTGGAGGAGAAACTCCATTTCTCCAACGACGGTGTGTTCTCTGCCGATGACGAAAAGATCCGGCTTCTTCTGATCCAGCTGCAGGAAAACATCGCAGATTCGGATTTTGATGTAGCCCAGATGTTGGAAACAATTGAAAAAGCCATCGATATCCGCAATATCATGGTTTCCCGCAATGTGTAACCGTAAGGCCTCCGAAAACCGGAGGCCTTATTTTGTTCAGATGGACATTGTATAAATCTCCCCGTCTTACAGATACGAACAGCGTAATTTGTAAAATTATTGTAGGGGCTGGAACCCATGACAGCCCGTTGTGAGAATCAGGAAGATGTCCTTACGGGGAGTCGAGGCGCCGCCCCCTACAAGCACGCACCAAGTTTTTTTGTAGGGGCGGCCATTGGCCGCCCGTTGCCACAGGTGGACATCACACAGGCGGACGAGCAATGCTCGCCCCTACGGAAGGCCGGTAAAGGAGATAGAAATATAGGAAGGCCGCAGGGAAGGCGGCCCCTCTCATATCGCATTGACAGCTTTTGACCTGGATTTCCACATTGAGGTTTGCTACTTCATTGTTTTATACCAAAAGCCAATGCTGTCTTCTGTGGAAAAGCCTGCTGCGTTATAGAATTTTCTTCTCCAACCAAAAGAATTCACATAGCACTTTTCGATACCTTTTTCTTTGCAGCGAAGGATAGCACCATGCATCATTGCTGTGCCGATGCCCCTGCGCCGGTATTTTTCTCTGGTGCTGACGGGTTCTATCAAAGCGGTTTTCGATTGCTTATCAACATAGACGAAACAGTAAGCGCATACATCGTTCTTTTCCTGGGCATTTTCGTCTACAACAAGACACTCAAAACTATCCTGGTACATGGACGATTCTTTCCTCTTGAGATAGGGATGCATACTGTTTTTGTAATCGGACATTTCGTGGTCTGGATGGAAACCGAGATGGAGAGCATTCCACTTGTTCTCCGCATCGGCATACGCTTCGCCATAAAGAAGCGCAAACCCTTCAGGTAAGTCCACCGAAACGCAGGCTTCCAAAGGATATACATAGTTATCATAATCCTCTTCTGCGTACCTGGCATAATCCGAATCCAGAAGAATTTCCTGCATATAGGTAAGACTATCGTTGACTGCGACCCAAAACTTTACCGATCCGTCATCGGCTTTATGGAATAAAGGAAGGCAGTTTTTTTCGCTGTAGGACAGAAGGGAAGGAAAAAGATGCTCAAAGCCGTCTTGGATACTAAAATAAATGTTTTCACCGTCAGGGAGGATACAGGCAACGATTTCGCCGTTTTCTTCCCACATAAATATATAATCCATGGATCTTATTCTGCCGCCGTCTTCCTCTTGCGCGCTCATCCGATAGATTAGGTCATGCAGTCTTTCCGGCAACCATGAGGTCATAGTCCGGTTTGCCCGATATTGATTCCTTAAATATGTTTCCAGCTTTTGCAAATCCATATCCGGCTGGAAATTTCTTATCTGCATATGGCGTCCCTCTCCTTTCAGCAACCCATACTTTTCTGATAAGATTATAGTCCAATTTGAGCGGTAAATCAAGAAACGTTGCGTATAATTCCCCTTGCCTTACAAATAATAGCATCGTAATTTGTAAAATTATTGTAGGGGCGAAAAGGCCTCCTTGTGTAAAGGGGGCTGTCAGCGGAGCTGACTGGGGGATTGCAATGTGTCGAAAAAGACAATCCCTCCGTCTGCCCTTCGGGCAGCCACCTCCCTTTGCACAAGGGAGGCTTTGCACCCTGCAGAAAAGGAGAAAGATATATGAAAGCAACTGGAATTGTTCGTCGGGTGGAGGCTTGTGTTATAATAGGGCAAACCGCCCCAAATCCGCATAAACACTGGTTTTTTGCTAGTTTGCCCTATTGAACACAAGGGTATATACATAGTAACAGCGCAGTGGATATTCCACTGCGCTGTTATTTGTGTTTTGCTGTTGCCGGGGTTTAGATGAACAACCCCCAAACAAAGGATAACACAAGAGAAACCAACACCGGGATAATGCAGGAAGTGATGCAAATATCAAGGTAGGATTCTTTGTGCTTACAGTTGGAAACCGCCAAAAGGGTCAGCACTGCTCCATTGTGGGGCAGAGTATCCAGACCGCCGGATGCGATTGAGGCAATTCGGTGCAGGTATTCCGGGCTGAGGCCGAGTTCGGCTGCTTTTGCTAAGTACTGGGGGCCTAATGCCTCCAATGCGATGGACATACCGCCTGAGGCCGAGCCGGTAGATCCGGCAAGCACATTAACCGCTACAGCCTCGGAAAACAGAATGGAACCGGGCATATTAAGCATAGCGTTCTTCAGTAAAACAAAACCGGGCACGATCTTGACCACAGAGCCAAAACCCACAGCACAGGCGGTGTTCATAATGGCGGGCAGAGAACCGTTGGCACCCTCGTTGACTGCCGGAAGCAGAACCTTCAGCTGATGTACATTCATCAAGCAGGCTACTGCAATGCCGCCCAGCAGGGCTACAACAATCGCCTGGCTGGAGGACCAGTCGGCAATGTTGTATTTTTTCAGCAAGCCCGGCAGCACATTTAGCATAAGTACTACAACCAACAGCGGCACAAGTCCGCAAAGCCAGTGCCATTTGGGCTGCTCTTGGGTAGCAGCAGGAGACTCCTTATGTTTGGGATCCTCCACAAAATGCAAGCCCTTTTGTCTGGCTTTTCTCGCACGCCACTCCAAGTAGATGTACCCGGGTACGGCGATCAGCGCCGCTGCGATCAAGCCCATCAGCGGTGCAGCAGTGGCGGTAGTGCCGTAATAAGAGGTGGGTATAATGTTTTGAATCTGGGGTGTGCCGGGGATACAGGTCATGGTAATACCAAAAGCGCCGAAAGCGATAGCACCGGGGAGTAAGGTACGGGGAAGATCTGCCTCGCGGTAAATGGCATAACCCATGGGATAAACCACAAACACCACAACAAAAAGGGAAATTCCGCCGTAGGTCATCAGCAGGCAGGGCAAAACCACCGCAAGAATCGCATACTTGGAGCCGATCAGGGAGATTAGTTTATTGGCAAGGGAACGGGCAGATCCAGTCAAGTCCATAATTTTTCCGTAAACTGCACCTAAAAAGAAGGCAGGAAACCAGGAAACGATATAGGCCGCCGTTCCCCCAATATATTCCTCTAAGTAGGTCTGAAGAACATTTAGCCCACCAAGTACTGCAACCAAAGCGGCACAAACCGGTGCAACCCAAATAATAGAATGTCCTTTATAGGCAAGGAAAATTAACAAAATCAAGCCCAGTACAATGCCAATCAAAGAAATAATCGGTGCCATAACAAATTCCTCCGAGTAGATTATTTTACCTATTATAACATTGTAATTATTAAAAGTAAACCTTGTAGCATAATTTCGTCCCGTTTACAGATACTAACAGCGTAATTTGTAAAATTATTGTAGGGGCGAGCATTGCTCGTCCGCTTGTACGAAATTGAAGTGCGGTATGGACGGCCAATGGCCGCCCCTACAAGATGTCTGTAAAGGAGATAGAAATATATGAAGGCTACTGGCATTGTCAGAAGAGTGGACGATTTGGGGAGAATCGTTATTCCGAAAGAAATCAGAAGAACCCTCCGCATTCGTGAAGGCGACCCCTTGGAGATTTACACGGAAAAGGACGGCGGGGTGATTTTCCGCAAGTATTCCCCCATGGGGGATTTGCAGGATTTTGCCGCCCAGATGTGTGAGGCCATCGGCACCAACACCGGCAGAATTGCCGCGGTTTCCGACCGGGATTCCATCATCGCCCTTTCCGGCGCTCCCAAGCGGGAGCTGATGGACAAGCCCAACTCCGAGGCGCTGGGCAAACTGATGGAGCAGCGGCGCAACTACCGCTATGAGCCCGGCAGCCCTGCCCTTCACGCCGCGGAGGGGGCGGACAAGTATCGCCTTGGGGTGGCGGCGCCCATTCTTTCCCAGGGGGATTTGATGGGCTGCGTCATGCTGCTGATGAGCGAGGGAGATTCTCCCCTGGGTGAGCCGGACCAGAAGCTGGTTCAGACCGTGGCGGACTTTCTGGGAAAACAGATGGAAAATTAAAAAAACAGCCCCGATTGTAAAATCGGGGCTGTTTTGCGTTTCATTAGTCAGCAACGTAGGGCAGCAGAGCGATCTGACGGGCGCGCTTGATAGCGGTGGTCAGGTCACGCTGATGAGCTGCGCAGGTACCGGTGGTACGGCGGGGCAGAATCTTGCCGCGCTCAGACAGGTAACGGCGGAGCTTGCCGGTGTCCTTGTAATCAATACCGGTCGCCTTGTCCACGCAGAATGCGCAAACCTTCTTGCGCTTGCGGGGGCGA
>JAZNMX010000019.1:0-50445 GCA_045579965.1 Faecousia sp. | reverse complement strand
GGACCCTCAGTGCCGGTGGTGGGGGCGGGTGCCTCGGTGCCGGTGGTGGGAGCAGGTGCCTCAGTACCGGTGGTGGGGGCAGGTGCCTCGGTGCCGGTGGTGGGGGCGGGTGCCTCAGTGCCGGTGGTGGGGGCAGGTGCGCCGCCTACCAGGTACAGGCTGAATGTGCTGGGGTAGCCATTCGTGTTGCCGGTAACAGTACCTTCCTTATAGCTACGGAATTTATTCTCGGAGCCTGTATTGCTTGCCAGACGGGTAGTGTCGCTACCTGTGCCCTTGAAGACGAACTTGCCGCCCTCGCAGGATACTGCCCACTGATAGTTGCCTTCCTCGATACCGTTGTTGTTGCCACTCTTCGGAGCAATCTTCGTGCCGTTGGCATCGGCAAGGGTGACCTGACCGCCGGTGACCGTGATGGTCCAAACAGCGCCCTTAGCATCAGTTACCTGATTACCGGACACGGTGGGCTGAACAGCGGTAAGCCAACCATTATCATACACGCCGGGAGCATAGCCGGTGTCAACAATCATGACATACCGACCGGTTACCAACTGATTCATAGAGGTGATCAGAGTAGCGACGCCTGCAGCAGTAGTGGGTGCTTGGGTAGGTGCCTGAGTGGGCGCCTGAGTGGATGCCTGAGTGGGCGTAGTTTCAGATTCGCTGTCTACCAGGTACAGAGAAAATGCGCTGGGGTAAGAGGTAGTGTTACCGGTAGCAGTAGTTTCCTTATAGGCACGGAACTTGTTCTGGGAGCCTTTGTTGCTTGCCAGACGGGTTGTATCGCTGCCAGTGCCCTTGAAAATGAACTTGCCACCCTCGCAGGTTACATTCCATTGGTAGTCACCTGTCTGGATACCGTTGGTATCGCCGCTCTTGGGAGCAATCTTCGTGCCGTTGGCATCGGTCAAAGTAACCTTGCCGCTGCTGACTGCGATGGTCCAAACAGCGCCCTTGGCATCGGTTACCTTATCGCCGGATACGGTGGGCTGAACAGCGGTAAGCCAACCATTATCATACACGCCGGGAGCATAGCCGGAGTCAACAATCATGACGTATTCACCGTCCACCAACTGCTCAATAGAGGTAATCTTGGTGTAGGTGTTGCCTGCTGCGGCAGTACCGCTCATAGCAAAAATGCCAACGAGCATTGCCAGGCACAGCAGGATACTGAGGAGTTTGCTGAATCTTTTCATTGCGTGGGTTCCTCCTTGTTTTTCCGTTTCTTGTTTTGTACCCCAATCACGGCATACGGCTGTTTTTGTATCGTTTGCCAACATTGGGACATTTTACAAGAATAGTATAACAGATTAAAACTATTTTTCAACAACTTTCTGCGTTTTTCCCGGCTTTTTGTGTGAATTTTTTTACCACTCCTTCTACCCACCGCAGAGGGCTGTCAGCCGAACAGGCTGGCTGAGGGATTGTCGCTGCGAGAACAACCCCTCCGCCCAGTGCATGCACTGGGCACCTCCCCTTACACAGGGGAGGCTTTCTATATGCAAAAATCCCCGGGGACGAAATCTCGTCCCCGGGGGCTATGCTTACGCAACTTCGCTGTATTTACCTGACTTTCTTCTGCTGCCAACCACGCCGACAATCACAAAGATCGCAGCGCCGGCTGCCAGCACGCCCACAATCACCACGGGAATTACCCAGGAGATTCTCTCGGTAATTTTCGTGCCTGCGGGAATCAGCTCCGTCTTCTCCGCGCCGCAGGTATCGCAGGTATACCGCCGGGCACCGTCCGCCGTATCGGTGGGCTTTCGGATCACTTCCCCGTCGCTCCAGTTATGGGTCTGCAGGGGGGATTTCTGGCCGCACTGGCAATCCTTCCAGTGGCCGGAAACATCCCACTGCCAGTTACCGACATAGTTATGATCGTGACCCGGAATCTCCAACCGGCAGCCGCACACCGTGCACTCGCCCTGGGCATCCGGCGTATGGATCTGAAGCTCCGACTTATGTCCGCAGATGCGGCACTGCTGCCAGTGTCCGTCCGGGCCAGACATAAAGTTTTCATAATAGGTATGCTCCGTCTGGCGGGTATAGCCGCAGGTGTTACATGCCGTATCGCAGGAATTGTCGAAACTGTGGGCCTCATATTCGCCCTTGGTCTCACAGCCGGGGCAGGCATGCCAGTGACCGATCTCATCGGTGGTCCATGCTTCGCCAAAGGCGTGGGTGTGTCCCAGCGCCGGCTGAATGATAAAGCCGCAGACGGTGCAGTTCTGAGAGGTCTGCTCCGTGGGCTCCGGACCGGGCTCATGGGCGGCTTCTTCGTTTCGGTGACCGCAGATGGTGCATTCGTGCCAGTGACCGGTTTCGTCACTGGTCCACTCCTCTTTGTATTCGTGGGTGATCTCCCGGGTGTAATCGCAGTTGTTACAGCCGGTATCGCAGTCGTGGTCGAAAACATGGGGCACTTTGGCAATGGGCTGGGTTTTCGTACCCTCACAGACGCTGCAGGTAAAGGTGGTTTCGCCCGCTTCCGTACAGGTGGGATCCTTGGTGACCTTGCCGGAATCCCAGGTGTGGTTTTCCAGCTTGGAGGTGGTTTCCTCTTTCTCTGCACCGCAGTCGGAGCATTTGAATTTCTTGCTGCCCTCTTTGCCGCAGGTGGCCGCAGTTTCCTCGGTTACAGTCCAGTTGTGCTCCTTGGTTTCGGGAATGTTGCAGATTTTGCAGGTCCGGGTGTGGGAGTGGTCATCTTCCTCAGAAGGTGTCCACGCCATGCCCTCATAGTCGTGGGGGCAGACTACAGAAACGGATACCGATGCTTCCGCGGTCACACCGCCCACCTTGGTTTCCACCGTAATCTGAGTGGGGTTCAGGGGCGCATCCTCTTTGACCTTAAAGGTCAGCCGGGCAAAATCACCGGAGATTTCTTTCCCTCCGCTCAGCAGGAACACGCCGTTCTTCTGGGCCACAGAAAAATCGCTGAGAGTGGTGTTTTCAATCAGAAAGCTGCCGCCGGTCAGCTCCAGAGATGCCGCATCATAAGTTACGGTAAGTCCGCCGGACTGTCCGGTGACTGCGGTCACGGATACCGTAACCGTAATCTCATTGCCCGGATTGGCGGTGGTCTTGTCCGCAGTCAGGGCGGCAGTATAGGTGCCGCTGGCCATAGCGGTCACGGCAACAGCCGCCACCAGCGCCAGGCACAATATCAGTAAATAGGTTTTTTTCATATTATCGTTTCCTTTAGCTCAGGGGGTACTCTTCCGGGTATACAACATGGCGCAGCAGATAAATCACATCATCTTCATTCACCAGATTGTCATTGTTGAAATCTGCAGGGACAGTAACGGGATACTGCTCCGGATATACTACATAACGCAGTAGGTAAATTACGTCATCTTCGTTCACCGTTTCATTTCCGTCCACATCTCCGGGGATATGCTCCTGCTGGGCGGGAATCAGCTCATACACCGCCGTATAGGTAGCATTTCCGTTGCAGGCGGTGATTTCCTTGTCCCAGCCCTTGAACACATAAGTTCCCTTATCGTCAGCCGGGCGGGCCGGAACACCGGGGGCTGTCACGGTTTCACCGTATTCGTACTGATTGGTGCTCAGAACAGTTCCGTCGTAGTTTTGGAAGGTCACCGTGGCCTTTACAATTTCCACCGTAAAGGGCGCTGTCATGCCGGCGTACCGGACAGTAACCGTCTTTTCGCCCAGGGTGGTATTGTCAAATCCGCTGGTAATCTCCCGGGCGATGGTTCTTGCCTTCAGCGAGCCGTCGCTGTAGGTTGCCACCACCACACTGCCGAAGATACTCAGCTCCTCTGTTTTCTGTACATACTGAATTTTATCGGGGGCTTTCAGTACCGATACGGAAACCACGGTAACGGGAATATCCGCATCATACAGAACATATTCGTCGCCCTTGTTATCCATACAAATCCAGTTTCCGTCGTCCATCTTGCCCCAGAGCATGCCGTCGAGCTGGGATTCTTCCACAATGGTAATCTGATCACCCTTGTTCTTCTCCCCTACCAGGGTTTCCTCGCTGACACGGGGCTCGGTGCGAACCTTGACCTTATTGCGCATCACCGTTGCCGCTCTGGGGAAAGGCGCGCCGGGAAGCTGGGACACCACCTCGTCATAATTGGTGTAGCTTAAGCTGAGCCAGCCATCTGCAAACCTTCCCCATGTGGTAGAGCCGGAGGTAACTACCTCAGTAACGGTAATGGCTTTCGGATTGGACTTCGTCGCCTGAACGGTATAACTCACCGGGTAGAACGTACCGGGGCCGGTACGGACATTCACATTGGCGGTTACATTCACTGCCAGATTGTCTACCAGACTGCCTCTTGGCAGGTTCACAATCTGTCCGGCAGGCTCTTTCCACTGGGCATACAGAACCGTTCCGTTGCTCAGGGACCCATCCAGCTTGGTCACCTGGGTTCCGCCCACCGGCTCGGTGAACCATCCGGCAAATTCATACACAAACCAGTTTCCGTCGGCATCCACACCGGTGGGAATATCCTTGAAATCGGTAACGATTCCGCCGGCCTCCTGGGCATCATATCCGTGGATGGTGTACTTAACCGTACCGCCGTTACCCTCCAGGAAGACATATTTAAAATGGGAAGGATAGCTGTTGCCCTCGGTGTAGCTTTTGTATTCGCCGTTTATGTACATATTGGCTTCCGACAGCCGTCGGTTTTGCAAAATGTAGTTGCCGCCGGCAGTGCTCCACAGACACAGACCGTAAATCAAAGCGCTGCCCATATTACCCTGGCGCACCGCGGTGTTCAGGTAGCCTGTTTCCTCGCCGGTCCAGCCGGTACCGACATTATATGAGAAAGAAACCAGGGCGTCATACTGGTGCTGCTTCAGGCTCAGGCCGTACTTCTTGATAAACTTATTTACCGGAATTTCGTAATCCGACATTTCCTCGTGGAGCAGATCCAGGGCCTCCTGCTCGGTAATGGGATTATCCGGCGTCCAGTAATTCAGCTTATCCTCCGGACAACGGGTACCATAGCCTACGGTATACTGGGCGTAGTCCCACTGGGGGTAGGCGTAAAAGCCCTCCATCTTCTTCAATATGTCAATAAATTGATCTGACACCTTCATATCGGTGGTCTGCTCGGTTGCCACGGCAACGGGTACTGGGGGCAGCAAAGTCACTGCCAGCGCCAGAGCCAAAAGTGCGCAGAGCCATCGTTTCCTCATAGTTTTGCTCCTTCCGGGAAATTTCAAAGCCATTATAGCAGATTGGCAAAAACATTACAAGTGGCTTTTATGAAAAGAGTGACAATTTTGTTACCATTTTGCGAACCATAAAGTTTTGGGTTTTTCTGGTTTTTGGTGGTTTTCCCGGCAGTTTTGCAGTAAAAACTGGAGTTAATCGATTACCCGCTTCCAGAATGTTCCTGAAGAAATTTATTTGCTTTCCCGCCTTTTGTATGCTACACTGTAAAAAACCGAAAGGAGGTACCGATATGAAAGCACTCATTGGCATGAGCGGCGGTGTGGACAGTTCCGTAGCCGCATGGCTGACCTTAAAAAACGGCGAAAACTGCATCGGTGCCACCATGCATCTGTATGCCGGAAATACACAAGACACTGCCGATGCGGAACATGTCGCCCGTCGGCTGGGCATTGACTTTCATGTACTGGACCTAAAGGAGGCGTTTCGGTGCAAGGTTATGGAGCAGTTTGTCTCCTGCTATGAAAAGGGGCTGACCCCCAACCCCTGTATTGAATGCAATCGCCATTTAAAATTCGGCGCATTTCTGGACAAGGCGCTGGAAATGGGCTGCGACTGTGTGGTCACCGGTCACTACGCCCAAATTGATTACAACGAAACCACCGGTCGGTATCAGCTGAGAAAAGCCTTGGATGAAGCCAAGGATCAGACCTATTTTCTGTACGCCCTGACCCAGCAGCAGCTGAGCCATACCCGCTTCCCCCTTGGTGAAAAAACCAAGGCGGAGGTTCGGGAAATTGCCCAAAAGCAAGGCTTTCTCAATGCCCGCAAGCGGGACAGCCAGGACATTTGCTTCGTCCCCGACGGAGATTATGCCGCATTTTTGCGCCGATTCACAGGGAAAACCTACCCTGCCGGCAATTATCTGGACTTAAAGGGCAACATTGTAGGCCGCCACCAGGGCGCGGTATGCTACACCCTGGGTCAGCGGAAGGGCTTGAATTTGGCCATGGGCGCACCGGTGTATGTATGCGGAAAGAACATGGAAGAAAACACCGTTACCGTAGGCCCCAACGAGGCGCTGATGCGCAGCTGCCTCCGGGCATCGGACTGCAACTGGATTTCCATAGATAAGCCCACCGTACCCCTGCGGGTCAAGGCAAAGGCCCGTTCCCGGATGAACGAAGAGCCTGCCACCCTTTACCCGGAAGAAAACGGTACCGTCCGGGTGGAATTTGATACCCCCCAGCGGGCGCTGACGCCCGGCCAAGCGGTGGTCTTCTATGACGGCGACCTTGTGGTTGGCGGCGGTACAATTACAGAAGTGATATGAAAAATCGGCGTGGAAACCATCCACGCCGATTTTTATTCCGAAAAGTACTGCGCTACAAAGTCTACATTTTCCACCTGAAAGCTTTTGCCGCTGAGATAATTCAAATCCCCGGCATCGGTGGTAAAGCAGAAGGTCAGCTTGTAAGAATACAGCGCCTGGTAACTCCGGCTCATTCGCTTATCCAGCTTTCCGTATTTTCCGTCACCCAACAGCGGATGACCGGCATGGGCAAATTGGGCGCGAATCTGGTGGGTTCTGCCGGTAATCAGCTCGCACTCCACAAGGCTCAGGCCCTTGCGACTTTTCAGCACCCGATAATTGGTCTGGCAGGTTTTCGCTCCCGCCTGGGGCTTGTCGGTGACAAACACCCGGTTTTGCTTTTCGTCCTTAAAAAGGTAGCCTTTTAACGTTCCCTCTGCCGGCCTGGGTGTTCCCTCCACAATGGCAAGGTAACGTTTATCCAGCTCCCGGTCCTTGATTTTCTGATTCATCACCCGCAGGGCCTGGGCGGTTTTCGCCGCCATGACAATGCCGCCGGTATTACGGTCAATCCGGTTGCAAAGCGCCGGTGTAAAGGCATTTTCCTCCCGAGGGCGCCACTCCCGTTTTTGGTAGAGGTAGGCCTGAATGTGGTCAATCAAGGTTCTGCCGTACTCCGCTCCGTCGTGGGGATGCACCGCAAGACCCGGCCGCTTATCCACCAAAAGAATGTGTTCATCCTCATATACAATATTCAGCTTTGGGCTGGCAACGGTGAGGTAGGCGTTTTCCTCCCGGGGCTTGTCAAAAAACTCATCGTTGATATACAGCTGAAGAACATCTCCGGGATTCAATCGGGTATCCCGCTGAACCCGGGCGCCGTTGCACTTAATCCGCTTCAGGCGGATATACTTCTGGGCTAAGGATGCCGGAAGCAGGGGCACTGCCTTGGCTAAGAACCGGTCCAGCCGCTGTCCGGCATCGTTGGTCCCAACGGTGAATTCTTTCATAGGGTATTCCCCATTGCTTCATTAAAATGGCGGTCAATCTGTTCGGTAAACTCCTTGGCAGGATTGTAGCCCATTTTCCGCTGGCGGTTGTTCATGGCGGCAACCTCCAGAATCACCGCCAGATTCCGTCCGGGGGTGACGGGAATGGTATTCATGGGGATACTGACACCCAGAATCTCCGTAAACTGGTCTTCCATGCCGATGCGGTCGTAAACCTCATGGGTTTTCCAGGGAACGATGTTCACCGCCAGATTGATTTCGTTTTCGGCTTTTACCGCGCCCATACCGAAGAGCTTTGCCACATTGATAATGCCAATACCCCGCAGTTCAATATAATTGCGAACCAGCTCCGGAGCAGTGCCCACCAATATGTTACCGGAAATCCGGCGGATTTCCACCGCGTCATCGGCAATCAGCCGGTGACCCCGCTTGAGCAGCTCCACTGCGGTCTCACTCTTACCGATACCGCTTTCGCCCATCAGCAAAACGCCTTCACCGTAAACCTCCATCAATACGCCGTGGCGGGTAATCCGGGGAGCAAGGGCGGCGGTCAGGTAGCTGATAATGGCGGAAATGATGGTGCTGGTGGCTTCTGCAGACCGCAAAAGGGTCACATTGTGCTTTTTCGCCATTTCCAGACACCTTTCCTCCGGGGGAATGTTTCTGGCAATCAAAAGGGCGGGAAATTTATAGGAAAACAGCCGGTCAAAGGTAATGGCGCGCTCGGACTCCGACAGCTTATTCAAATAGCTCATTTCCGCATTTCCCATAACCTGCAGACGCATGGGCTCGAAATGGTCGAAATAGCCTGCCAGCTGCAAGCCCGGACGGGCCACATCCTCAACGGTCAGCCGGATGGATTCATAATCGGTAGCCTCATAGGCAACCTCCAAATGGAATTCCTCCACCAACTGCTTCAGAGGAACACTGTAGGTATCCAACATCGCGGTCACTTCCCTCCCTGATTTTCTTTCATTATACCTGCCAACTTTCAGAATAGCAACACAATTTTGAAAAATCCGTATTTTCTTGAAAAAAACACTTGCATTTTCCGTCAATCTCTGGTATCATACTTAGGCGACTGCGAAAAGCAGCATTACGAGATTATCAAGGAGATTGGAGGTGCAGTGAATGGCTAAGTGTGATTATTGTGGCAAGGGCGTTACCTTCGGCATTAAGGTTTCCCACTCCCACAGACGTTCCAACCGTACCTGGAAGCCCAACGTAAAGCGGGTCAAGGCCGTGGTCAACGGTACTCCGTGCCATGTGTACGCCTGTACCAGATGCCTCCGTTCCAACAAGGTTGAGCGGGCCGTCTGATTATCCCTGCAACCAATAACGCCACCCTTTTTCGGTGGCGTTTTTTGCTGCCCTTTTATAAGGAAATGCTCCGGATTGCTCCGGAGCATTTTTGTTTCTTATAGCCAGCCGGCATCCTCGGATTCCGCCTTCGGACTGCGGCGAAGCAGGGTTTCCACCACCTGAGCAGCCGGAATTCCTTGATACAGCACGCTGTAGGCCGCCTGGGTAATGGGCATTTCCACGCCCTGTCGCTGACCTAACTGCCAGGCAGATTCGGCAGCGTAGTAGCCCTCTACCACCGCGCCAACCGCTTCCATCGCCTCCTGGGGCGTTTTGCCCTGGCCGATCAAGATGCCCGCCCGACGGTTTCTGGAGTGCATGGAGGTGCAGGTTACAATCAAATCACCCACGCCGGCAAGACCGGCAAAGGTATCCTTACTTGCCCCCAGGGATACACCCAACCGGGCAATTTCCGTCAAGCCCCGGGTCATCAGCATGGCTTTTGTATTATCCCCGTAGCCCAGGCCGTCGGTAACGCCGGCACACAGAGCAATGACATTTTTCAGCGCCGCACCCAATTCTGCGCCCACGGCATCGGGGCTGGTATAAATTCGGAAGGCATCGGAAACAAAGGCTTTCTGCACAAATTCCGCCAAAAGCCTATCCTCGCAGGCAGCCAGGCAGCCGGTAGGCAGATCCTGGGCCACTTCCTCGGCGTGGCTGGGGCCAGTGAGCACCACCACCTTATGGCCGGTTTCCTCCTCCACCACCTGGCTCATGCGCAGCTGGGTTCCTTTTTCAATGCCCTTGGCAACGGAAACCACCACGGCATCCTTGTCAATATAGGGCGCTGCTCCCCGGCACACACTGCGAATGGGGAAAGACGGGCAGGCAATTACCACCAGCTCACAGCCGGCAATGCAGGCGTAATCATCGCTGATTTCCATGCCCTCGGGCAAAACCGCACCGGGCAGCCGGGGATTTTCCCTCTTTTGGCGCATCTGGGGAATCAGCTCGGTTTCAAAGGTCCAGAGCACCACCTGGTGCCCGTTTTTCTGCAAACGGATCGCAAGGGCTGTGCCCCATGCGCCACTTCCAACAACTGCTGCTTTCATGGAAAACTTCCTTCCCTACTGTTTGTTCAAATCCCGGTGAATGAGGTGAACCTTGGATTCCGTGCCCCGAATCAGCCGGGCGATATTGCTTCTATGCATCCACACCGCCAGCAGTCCCAAAAAGGCGCCGCCCAGCACCATCACCCAGTTATCCCAATGGAACACCAGAAAACCGACTATAAAGGTCAGAGCCGCCAGCACAGAACCCAGGGACACATACCGGGTAATGGCAAAGGTCACAATAAATACGCCGAGAATCAAAAGGGCAATGCGCCAATCCAGCACACAGGCCGCAGCAAAGCCGCTTAAAATACCCTTACCACCCCGAAATCCCAGGAGCGCGGGAAAATCGTGTCCCAAAGACACCGCCACAGCGCCCAGCACCATGCCCTCTTTTTCATAGCCGTAAGCTCCCAGAACGAGGCCGCCCAGCAGGCAGGCAAGCACGGTTTTTCCCCCGTCCACCAGCGCCACCAGCGCGGTATTCCAGCCGCCATAGTTACGGAAAAAGTTGGTCAGGCCTGCGTTGCCGCTGCCGTGGGTTCGGACATCCTCTCCCTCCATCATTGTGGAAATACACACAGAGCCGTTGAGGTTGCCCAACAGATAGCCTGCCAGCACAATGATGATTACAGGGTAAAGCATGGTTTATTCCTCCTTGTCGCCCTTCTGGCGAATGGTAATGCGAATGGGTGTTCCGTTCAAATCAAACACTTCCCGGATCTGGTTTTCCAGATACCGCTGATAGGAGAAGTGGAAGAGTCTGGCATCGTTGCAAAAAATCACGAAATGAGGGGGCTTGGTGCCTGCCTGGGTCATGTAGTAAATCTTCAGACGGCGGCCCTTGTCCGTAGGCGGCTGTACCCGGGCGGTGGCATCCGCCAGGACGCTGTTTAAGGCGCCGGTGGTAATCCGCTTGGTGTTTTGGGCATACACCTGCTGAATCACCTCAAAAATCCGATCCACCCGCTGACCGGTCAGCGCGGAGAGGAAAACCACCGGGGCATAGAGCATATAGCTTAAGCCGTTTCGCACGCCGGCTTCCTTGTCCCGCATGGTGTTGGTTTCCTTATCCTCCACCGCGTCCCATTTGTTCACCACAATGATTGCGGCCTTGCCAGCCTCGTGAACCAGACCGGCAATTTTGGTATCCTGCTCGGTTACGCCCTCGTTGGCATCCACCAGAATCAGACACACATCGCTGCGCTCAATGGCATTGATGGTGCGCATATTGGAATACTTTTCAATCTGGTCGTCCACCTTGCTTTTGCGGCGCATGCCGGCGGTATCGATAAAGCAGTATTTTCCGGTGTCATTTTCAAAATAAGAGTCAATGGCGTCCCGGGTAGTACCGGCAATATTGGAAACAATCACCCGCTCCTCTCCCAGAATCCGGTTAAGGAGGCTGGACTTGCCCACATTGGGCTTGCCCACGATTGCCACCTTAATGACATCGTCCTCTTCCGCTTCATCTTCTTCATCGGGGATATTCTCCAGCACCCAGTCCAGCAAATCGCCGGTGCCGTGGCCGTGGACAGCAGAGGTTTCAAACAAATCGCCGATACCCAGGCTGTAGAATTCGTACACATCCGGATTCACCGGACCTACAGAGTCGCACTTGTTCACCGCCAGCGCCACAGGCTTTCCGGATTTGCGCAGCATGGTAGCCACATCCTGATCCGCCGCGGTGACACCGGAGCGCACATCGGTAACCATGACAATGCAATCCGCCAGTTCGATACCGATTTCCGCCTGCCGACGCATAAACTTCAGCATATCGCTGTCGGTGTCCGGCTCAATACCGCCGGTATCCACCAAAGAAAAACTGCGGCCGCACCACTCGCAATCGCCGTAAATCCGGTCACGGGTAACGCCGGGGGTGTCCTCTACAATGGAGGTACGGTGGCCCGTCAGCTTATTAAACAGCATGGACTTGCCCACATTGGGTCTGCCAACAATGGCAACCAAAGGCTTTGCCATGAGAATCACTCCTTTCAATCGGGGGAACGCTTTCCCTTATTATGGCACAAAGTTTCCGCAAAATCAACGGTTGAGTTCCCGTTCACAAGAATTTTACACAGAAAAAGGAAAAAGAGGAAGGCTTCTGCCTTCCTCTTACATTTCCTGCCTTAGTCAGCCTTGGCGGCCAGGACCTGACGGCCATTGTAGGAACCGCAAGCCTTGCAAGCTCTGTGGGGCATAACGGGTTCACCGCACTTGGGGCAAACAGACACGCCGGGAGCAGACAGCTTCCAGTTACCGCCACGGCGCTTATCGCGACGGGCCTTGGATACTTTACACTTAGGGACAGCCATGGATGACACCTCCTTGGTAGAACTGCTTTTCAGACAGCATTCATTTATGTTTTTACTTTTCGAGAAGCTGCTTCAAAGCAGCAAAGCGGGGATCGATTTCCTTTTGACAGCTGCAAGGGCCTTCGTTCAGGTTTTTTCCGCAGCGGAAGCACAAACCCTTACAGTCGGCGCTGCACAGCAGCTTGGAGCTTAGATTCAGGACAAACACCGTACGTACGATGTCCTCCAAATCAGCGCTGTCGCCTTCCAAAGGAAAAATCTTCTCGTCCTCATTGTCCTCGTTGCTCAGCTCCGTAACCAGCACCACATCAATGGGCATGGACACGTCCCGATCAAAATCGGATGCGCAGCGGTCACACACACCGTGAATGGTGGTTTCAATCAAACCGGTCATAACCAGCACACCGGCGGTATTTCGCACCGTACCGGAGGCTTTCACCGGCTCGCTTACCGGATAGCTGCTGCCGTAACGAAGATCGCTTAAGTCCACACTGGCGGAAAAGGAAATCTCTGCGCCCGGCATATCCAGAATCTTAGAAAGTGCCAGAAGCATACTTTTCCCCCTCTTCGCAGTCATGCTTAGATATTATATAGGCATTTACACCATTTGTCAAACATTATTTTTGTAAAATTCCCGGTAAAAATCATCGGCTTTTCCGTCAATTTGGCGGATTGTTCCCGGCTTGTTCTATTTTCCCGGGCGGGGACATACTTTGTGGTAAACCATGGCAGGAGCCATCTCTCCTGCCGGATGAGGAGGCTGGCTATGGATAATATCTATGCAGACATCGCCGCCAGAACCGGCGGCAATATTTATGTGGGTGTGGTGGGTCCTGTTCGCACAGGCAAATCCACTCTCATCAAGCGAATCATGGAAACCCTGGTAATCCCCGGCATTGACGACCCCTACCGGAAAGAGCGGGCAAAGGATGAACTGCCCCAAAGCGGCAGCGGCAAGACCATTATGACCTCGGAGCCCAAATTTGTGCCGGAGGAGGCGGTGGAAATCTCCCCCGACGGAACGGCAACTCTGCGGGTAAGAATGATTGACTCTGTGGGCTACATGGTAGCGGGGGCTGTGGGCGCGGAGGAGGACGGTGTCCCCAGAATGGTAACCACCCCCTGGTACGACCACGAAATTCCCATGACTGAGGCTGCGGAACTGGGCACAAAAAAGGTCATGGATGAGCACTGCTCCATCGGCTTGGTGGTCACCACCGACGGTACCGTCACCGACATTCCCAGAGAGGACTATCTGGAGGCGGAAAACCGGGCCATAAGGGATATGCAGGCTACCGGGAAGCCCTTTTTGGTGATTGTGAATTCCCGTTACCCCCATGCCGATGCCGCCCGGCAGGTTCAGCAGCAGATTTTGGAGCAGCACGGGGTCAATGCCATCACAGCGGACTGTCAGGCGCTGGACTTAACCGGCATCCGTCAGCTGCTGACCCAGCTTTTGTACGCCTTCCCCGTAGGGCAGCTGAATATCTACATGCCCCGCTGGCTGGAGGTGCTGGACCCGGAGCATCCGGTCCGGGCAAGTCTTTATGAAGCGCTGCTCAGCCGGGCGGGAGAAATTCAGACCCTTTCCCAGGCAGAGCAAGCCCTCTCCCCGCTAAAGGATTTGGAGCAGGTGCAAGACTTTTCCATCCGTAACATCGACCTGGGCACCGGTACCGTTTCCTGCGTCATTACTCTGCCGGAAGCTCTGTTCTACCAAATCCTCAGCAACCAGGCGGGCATTCCCATCCAGACCGATGCCCAGCTTCTGGCGCTGCTGACGGAATTGAGCAATGTCAAACGGGAGTACGACAAAATCTCCGATGCTCTCGCCTCCGTCAAGTCCACCGGCTACGGCGTTGTGATGCCCTCTGCGGAGGAGATGAAGCTGGAGCAGCCGGAGCTTCTGAAGAAAAACGGCTCCTTCGGAGTCAAGTTGAAGGCGGGCGCACCCTCCATCCACATGATCCGGGTGGATATTGACACAGAGATCCAGCCAATGGTGGGCGGCGAACAGCAGTCCCAGGAGCTGATTACCTATCTCACGGGAGAAAATCCCGACAAGCTGTGGGAAAGCAACATCTTCGGCAAATCCGTATACGAGCTGATCCGAGAGGGACTCACCGCCAAATTGGTGGGGCTACCGGAGGATGTCCGGGGGAAATTCCGGGGCAGCCTGAGCCGGATTGTAAACGAAGGCGCTACCGGACTCATCTGTCTGATTCTGTAAAAAGACGTCCTCTGCTTAGGCGGGGTTTCATAAGACAATATTCGGTTTTGCCCCAGTCTTTTTCCCGTTAACTGCAGAATATCCCCTAGAAATACACAAAGTATTTCTGCGTGGCTATTCTTTGTTAAGGAGAAAACTCCAAGGAGCAAAACTGCAACGCACTTCAAAAGCAAAGATTTTCATGCCAAGACAAAGAAAATCGCTATGGTAGGCGTCAGCCTTACCATAGCGATTTTTTGCAGTATTGGATAAAAAGATTGCTTTTGAAGCGGATACTGTTTTATGAAGCCCCGCCTTTCTGGGCAGAGGACTTTTTTTGGGAAAATTTCCACATTGCCCTTTACCCATGGGGAAAACTGTGGTAAACTAAGGATAATTATTATTTTTAATAGGTGATCGCCATGAAACTGCCCAAACTAACCTTTAAAAAGCCCAATTATATCCTGCTGTCCTTCCTGGCACCCTGCCTGGGCATGCTGACGCTGATGCTCATTGCCGGATATATCCCCTTCACCAACGAAAAATCCATGCTGTATTCCGACATGTGGCATCAGTATTATCCTTTCTTCAAGGACTTCCGCAGAGCGCTGCTCAGCGGCGACGGACTGATGTACAACTGGGGTATCGGTATGGGTATCGACTATCTGGGTCTGATTTCCTATTATCTTGCTTCCCCCTTAAATCTTCTGTGCGTTCTGGTGCCGGAGAGCCTCACTTTGCATTATTTTGCCCTGCTGATGCCCATTAAGCTGGGCTTTGCCGGACTGTTTTACGGTCTGTTCCTCAAGGGCGTTTTCCGCAAGAACGACATTTCCCTGCCCCTGTTCGCTTCCTTCTATGCCCTTTGCGGCTGGGCACTGGCCTACCAGTGGAATGTGATGTGGCTGGACAGCTTTGCGCTGCTCCCCCTGGTGGCGCTGGGCACGGTCCGCCTGCTGAAGGACAAGCGGTATATCCTTTACACCGTTTCCCTCTTCTTTGCTGTTTTCATCAACTATTATATCGGTTTCTTTATCTGCATTTTTGTGCTGCTGGTATTTATCTGCTATCAGATTTGCCGCTGCAAGAGCCTTCGGGGCCTTGTCTCCGACTTTGCCCGGATTGCGCTGTTCTCCCTGCTGGCAATCGGCATGACCGCGGTTTTGGAACTTCCTGCCATTGCCGCCCTGCAAACCACCTACAGCAGCGTCAATCTTTTCCCGGACTATTTCTCTTTAAATATCGTAGACTCTGCTTTGTGCACCGAGGCTCAGAACGCGTGGTCTGCCTATAAAACCGCCAAGGCTTCCGGAGGCAGCGGTCTTCTGGGTCTGTGGCTGACGGCAGTTTGGGAATCCTTTCCCCCCATTCTTTCCGGCATGAAGCAGGTAGCCGGAAACCTAAGCGGTGGCATCGCCCCCAACTTTAAAGACGGCGCCATTCCCAATCTGTACTGCGGTGTGGGCACGATTCTGTTCTCCTTCCTGTTCCTCACCGCCAAGCGGGTAAAGCTGCGGGATAAGATTTGCTCGGTATTTCTGCTGATTTTCCTCATGGTCAGCTTCATTGTCCGCCAGTTGGACTATATCTGGCACGGCTTCCATTTCCCCAACCAGATCATTGCTCGGTTCAGCTTCCTTTACAGCTTTGTGATGCTGTATATGGCATACCGCGCTTTCCTGCTGCGTAACACCTTCCGTCCCTGGCAGCTGATTACCGGCGGCATTTTGAGTGTAGGCGTCATTCTGTGCGCCCCCAATATTAAAGACTCCGTATTCATTGTTTATAACGGACTGTTCTTCCTGCTGTATTTTGGCATTCTGTTCTTCAACAACTTTGAGTTCCCTCTGCCGGACAAAAAGGACCGAGATGTGATGCGCCGGATCTGTCAGGAGCGGGGTATGCGCCGCAATTATGCCAACGGCGCGCTGGCGCTGGTGATGATGCTGGAGATCGTGATGAACCTGGTGAACTTCGGTGTCAGCTTCCCCTATACCGGCATCACCAACTATCCCAGCGGCACAAAAAACACCGCCTCCATTATCCGCTATATGCAGGAGGACGACGACCTGTTCTTCCGGGCAGAGATGACCCACAGCCAGACCCTGAATGACTCTGCCCTCAACGGCTACAACGGCATTTCCACCTTCACCAGCTCTGCCAATGTGAAGGTTACGGATTTCCTAAAATACCTGGGCTACGCCGGTCAGAACAACTGGAACCGGTACTGCTACGAGGAAAGCTCCCCGGTAGCCAATCTGTTCCTGAACCTCAAGTATATGATTGAGCGGGACGGACGGGTGGAGGAAAACCCCTACTTCCCCCTGAAGCACAGCTACAACAATATTCACCTGCTGAAAAACGATGCCTATCTGCCTCTGGGCTTCCTGACCCAGAAGGAGCTGGCAGATTTTGAGCTGCAAAACTACGGCAGTGCCTTTGCTCTGCAAAACAGGATGTTCTCCGATGCAACCGGTCTTCAGGAAGATGTTTGGTACACGGAATTAACCCATATGCTTGCCTACGATTACGGCGGAACCAATGTTCTTAACCAGACCAACACCGGTCATGTTTCCTACCAGAACGGCGCCGGTGCCACAACGCTGACCTACCATTATACCATTGACCGGGAAGGCTTAATGTGCATCGATGTGGACATGAGCGCCCGAAACAGCTTCAGCGTCTGGCGCAACGGCAATTTCCTTTATGACGAATCCGTGGTTCTGCCCCAGACCTTCTCTGTCTGTCAGGTCCGCCCGGGGGATATCATTCAGGTGCGGGTCACCTGCAAGGCAAACGAAACCGGAAAAACCACCATCCGTCCCGCTATCCTCAATGATGCGGTGTTCCGGAAGGGCTACGAGATTCTCTCCGCCTCCCAGCTGGCGCTGACAAAGTTCTCCTCCACCCGGGTAGAGGGCACTATCTCCTGCGATCGGGACGGCCTGCTGTACACCTCCATTCCCCAGAACGGCAACTGGACGGTTACCGTAGACGGCAAAAAAGCGGATTTAGTGCTGGTAGGCGATGTGATGTGCGCGGTAGAACTGACCCAGGGCGAGCACGAGATTGTGTTTACCTACCGCAACACGGCTTTCTATGTGGGTCTTGCCGTTTCTCTTGCCTGTCTGGCAGTGTTCCTTTTCCTCGTGTACAATCAGTATTCTGTTCAGATTAAGGAAAAGCTGGCCAAATTCAAGAAATAATCCGCCATTGCCGCAGGGAAACCTGCGGCAATGTTTTTCTTGTTTTTTTCACCGGCTGTGCTATACTGTTAACAAAGTGTTCTAATGGAGGAATCCCGATGGAATATTCAAAGCTTTTGGACCTGGCAAGCGATTTGGGCTACGAGCTGGCAATCAGCGGCGCGGAAACTTTCCGAGTGGAGGAAAGTGTCCTGCGGGTACTGCAAGCCTACGAAATCGATGCCGAGGTATTTGTGATTCCCAACTGTATGCATATCAGCATTGAGCCGGTTATTGGCAGGCCCCTGACCCGTATGCGCCGGATTCTCAACACCAGCACCGATCTGGACGCGGTAGAGAAGCTTTCCAACCTCAGCCGTCGGATCTGCGCCCAACGTCCCGCTCCGGAAATCGCCGCCCAATGGCTGGTGGAAACCCGGGCACAGAAAAGGCGGTATCCTTTCCTGCTGTACTTAATTGCCAACTTTATGAGCGCCTTTGGCTTTACCTTTTTGTTCGGCGGCAGTGCCGTGGATGCGCTATGCTCCGGTGTGTGCGGCCTTGTGATCGGTGTCATTTCATGGTTTATGACGAAATGGGGGGCGAATCAGCTGTTTCGTACCATCGCCTCCGCCTTCCCGTTCGCGCTGATTGCCTACGGAATGGGTAGGCTGGGGCTGTGTGCCAACACCGACGCAGCCATTATCGGTGCGCTGATGGTATTGGTACCCGGACTGCTGTTCACCAATGCCATGCGGGACATTATTTTCGGCGACACCAATTCCGGTGTGAACCGGATTGTTCAGGTGCTGCTGATTGCCGTGGGTATCGCTTTGGGCACTGCTGCCGCCTGGAGCTGTGCCACTGTTTTGTGGGGTGCGCCGGCAGCAGGTACCGCCGCTGTCTACACCATTTGGGAGCAGTGCCTGCCTGCCTTTATCGCCTGTGTGGGTTTTGGTCTGCTGTTTAATATCCACGGCGGTGTGGTGCTGTGTGCCATGGGCGGTGTGTTCACCTGGTCCATTTACTGCGCTGTTTTTCAGGCAACTGGCAATGACCTTACCGCCTATTTCTGGGCAGCGCTCTTTGCCTCCGCATATGCCGAGGCAATGGCCCGCATCCGCAAGTATCCTGCCATTTCCTATCTGGTTGTCTCCATCATTCCGCTGATTCCCGGCGCCGGCGTATACTACACCATGAACCACGCCATCTTAGGCCGTATGGACGCCTTCGTAGAGCAGGGTATGCACACCGCCGCCATTGCCGGCGTCATTGCTGTGGGTATTTTGCTGGTGTCCACCGTTGTCCGTCTGTATACCACCTGGAAACACAAAGTAAAATAAGGAGCTTTTCATGTCATCGATTTGTGAAATTCTGTCCCGGGAGCTGGGTCAAAAGCAAAGCTATGTGGAAAATGTCATTGCCCTTCTGGACGAGGGCAATACCATCCCCTTTATCGCCCGATACCGTAAGGAAATGCATGGCGCTATGGACGATACCGCTCTGCGCACCCTGGAAACCCGGCTTACGTATCTGCGCAATCTGCAAAGCCGTCGGGACGAGGTAAAAAACGCCATTGAAAACCAGGGCAAGCTGACGGAGGAATTGTCCGCCGCCATCGACAACGCCGCCACTCTGGCAGAGGTGGAGGACCTGTACCGCCCCTACAAGCAGAAGCGGCGCACCCGTGGCTCTGTGGCCCGGGAAAAGGGTCTGGAAGGACTGGCCGCCGCGATTTTTGCCCAGGACGGACAAGACCCCGCGGTTTTGGCAAAAGATTATGTAAACCCCGAGAAAGGGGTGGAAACCCTTGAGGATGCCCTTGCCGGCGCATCGGACATCATTGCCGAGGATCTTTCTGACGATGCCGCCATTCGCAAGAGTCTGCGTATCCTGATGAACCAAAAAGCACTGCTCACCTGCGAAGCGGAAGACCCGGAGCGCGACAGCGTTTACCGGCTGTACTACAGCTTCTCCCAGAAAATCTCCCGACTGCTGGACCACCAGATTCTCGCCATCAACCGGGGTGAAAAGGAGGGCTTTTTGAAGCCCAATGTGGTGCTGCCCGGCAATGACGGCGCAGCCTGCGTCTGCCGGGCTGCCTTAAAGCCCACCGCCTTTGTATCCGCCTTTGTCCGCTCCGCAGCGGAGGATGCCTACAACCGGTTGATTTTCCCCTCTTTGCAGCGGGAAATCCGCAGCGACCTCACCGACCGGGCCTGCCGGGGCGCCATCCACAATTTTGCCCTGAACTTAAAGCCCCTTTTGATGCAGCCCCCCGTAAAGGGCTTTGTCACCATGGGCCTGGACCCCGGGTACCGCAACGGCTGCAAGGTAGCGGTGGTCGACCCCACCGGAAAGGTACTTGCCACCAGCGTGGTTTATCCCACCTTCAACGAAAAGAAAAAGCAGGAGGCAATCGTCACCCTCTCCGGCTTCATGCGCCGCTATCGGGTAGCCCACATCGCCATCGGAAACGGTACCGCCTCCCGGGAAACCGAGGCAATGACCGTAGAGCTTTTGCGGGATTTCCCCGATGCCAGCTATATGATTGTAAACGAGGCCGGCGCATCGGTGTACTCTGCCTCCCCTCTGGCGGCTGCGGAGTTCCCGGATTTTGATGTGAATCTTCGCTCTGCCGTGTCCATTGCCCGGCGGCTTCAGGATCCTCTGGCGGAGCTGGTAAAAATTGACCCCAAGGCCATCGGTGTGGGTCAGTATCAGCACGATTGCCCCCAGAAGGAACTGGATACCGCTCTGGGCGGTGTGGTGGAGGATTGCGTCAATGCCGTGGGCGTGGATGTCAACACCGCCTCTCCCAGCCTTTTGCAGCAGGTTTCCGGTCTGACCGCCACCACCGCAAAAAATATCGTCACCTATCGGGAGGAAAACGGTCCCTTTACCAGCCGGGCACAGCTGAAAAAAGTGCCCAAGCTGGGACCCAAGGCCTATGAGCAGTGCGCCGGCTTCCTGCGGATTCCCGAAAGCAAGGAGCTGCTGGATGCCACTGGTGTCCACCCGGAATCCTACGATGCTGCCAGACAGCTGCTGAAGCTGCTGGGCTGCCGCAAAGGGGATGACCTATCCGAACTTCCCGCCAAGCTGGAAGCATACGGACTTTCTGCCGCCGCCAACGCCTGCGGCGTAGGCGAACCCACCCTTGCCGACATCGCCAAAGAACTGGCAAAGCCCGGACGGGATCCCCGTGACGAGCTGCCGGAGCCGGTACTGCGCAAGGATGTTCTGGATATCAAGGACTTAAAGCCGGGCATGGAGCTGACCGGCACAGTGCGAAATGTGATTGACTTTGGCGTATTTGTGGATATCGGTGTTCATCAGGACGGACTTGTCCACATTTCCCAGGTGTCCAACCGCCGGTTGCGCCATCCCAGCGAAGCGGTCAAGGTTGGCGACGTGGTGAAGGTTGTGGTGCTGGAGGTGGATGAAAAACGCCACCGCATCGGGCTTTCCATGAAGCAGGCGAAAAACTGATATCAGCCGGTGTATCCATTGGATGCACCGGCTTTTGTTGGGAAAACCGCCTGTACATTGACAAAAAACCAACTTTCCGCTATAATAACGGCGTTGATACCCCTTTCTTTTCCAAGGAGTTACGTCTATGAAATTACGCATCAGACAAGTTTTCATTCTGTTTCTGCTGATGATGGCGCTGTTCCTTTCCGCCTGCCGGCAGCCTCAGGATGCTACCAATCCTTCCGTGGATTCCTCTGCTCCCACCGAAGTGCTTACCCCTTTCCAACGTTATGAAAACGCCTGCCGGGCATTGACCGCTGCCCCAAAACTGACTGTGGAATATCAGTATTCCGAGAGCCGCACCGTAGAGGGAGAGACCTTTTCTCGCTCCGCAACCGGCACCGCCCTTTACGAACATCCGGGTACAACCCAGATGCAGGCACTGGTTCGGGAAACCTTAACCTATGGCGCATACGAGACAGAATATACCCAATCCTATATAGATGGCGTTGCTTACGCCCAATCCGGCAATGCCAGCTTCACCGCGGATTTGACGGCTGACGAATTTCTTGCCTATCAGATTCCCGGCGCTTTGCTGGACCCCGCTCTTTACGGCATTACGACCCATGGGGAAAACCCGGACGGCACCTTTTCCTTTCATTTCTCCCAGCCCACCGGTCTGGAGCAATGGCTTCCCCTGCCGGAACATGCGCAGCTGACAGACGCCCAGGGCTGGGCGGTATTGGACGAACAGGGCGCGCTGCGGGAAAGTGAATACAAACTGCAATATACCCTGGGAGAAATTCCCTATACTCTGGAGGTTAAATCCGTCATTTCCGCCTCTGCGGACCAGGATTTGTCCCAACTGCAGCCCCAGTACCCCATCGACTGCGTCAAATTGGATGTGTTCTTGGCCCCCCGGATGATTCTGCAAACCGTTGGAAACCTCTACGCCGCCACGGATATCACCTGCCTGCAGACCCAGACCGCCTATTGCGAAGCTGCCTCTATCATTCGCACCCAGCAGCTGCAAATGGATGTATCCGGCACTGGCAGCGACTTTATGGCACAGGCAGATTATTCTGTCAGCATCACCAATTATTCCGGCACACCCACCACCAATACCCAGCGGGAAACCTTCCGGGACGGAAAATACTTCTATACCATCAATCAGGAAGCTCCTGTTTACAAGGAATCCATTTCCGCCCAGCAGATGCGCACCTACTGCGAGGACTCCATTTTGAAGCCTCTGCTGACCCTGCAGGCATTGCGCAGCGCAACGCTGACCGACACAGGGGATTTCTACTGCCTGGAGTTTACCTGTGACGAGAGCCTGTCCTATCCTGCCTTTGCAGAGCTGTTCCAGCTGCTGAATCTGAATCTGGACAGCTATGCCCAGAGCGTTTCTACAGAAACCCCCACCGCGTACTTAACCATCTGTAAAAATACCGGTCTGCCTCTTACCATCGGTCAGTCCTTTGAACGGACTCATGTCATTGACAACGTTGCTTACCGCACCACCCTTCAGACAGACCAGACCCTTACCGTTCCCGGCACCTCTGCCCGGCAGAACATCACCGGTGAAGATGCCGAAGCTCCGGAAACCGAACCGGAAACCCAGGCAACACCCCTTTTCTACAAGGTAACCAACTCCAAGGGCCACACCATCTGGCTGCTGGGCACCATTCATGTAGGCGACAACCGCACCGGTTTCCTGCCCCAGGAAATCTACGATGCCTTAAGTGCATCGGAGGCTTTGGCTGTGGAGTTTGACACAGATGCTTTCCGGCAGCAATCCGCCACGGACCCCCTGCTCCAGGCTCAGCTGTCCGCCGCCTATTTCTACAGCGACGGCTCCGCCACCGCCGATCATTTGAATCCGGAGCTTTACCGGCTTGCCCATGCGCTGTTACTTGCCAGCGGCAGCACCACCATGGACAGCGCCAATATGAAGCCGGTGATTTGGGAATCTTTGCTGTCTGATTTCTTCCTTAGCCGAGCAAGCAGCCTCACTTCCCAAAAGGGTCTTGACAATCGGCTGCTGGCTCTGGCCCGGGAGCAGGAAAAGGAGATTCTGGATATTGAATCCGGCCTTTCCCAGCTGCAGGCCCTTACCGGACTTTCCGATGCCACTCAGGCGCTTTTGCTGAAGGATACCGTATCCCTGGGTATTGACGGATACTGCGACTCCATCATGGATTTGTACGAAATCTGGTGCCGCGGCAATGCCGACGAGCTGACCCAGGCACTGCTGGAAGACCCTGCAGATTTACCGGAGGAGGAAAAGCTCCTCCATCAGGAATACAACAAAGCCATGATGACCAAGCGCAATGCCGTTATGGTGGAGGCTGCCCGAACGCATCTGCGCGCAGGCAAAACCGTATTCTTTGCCGTGGGCACCGCCCATCTGCTGGGGGAGGACGGCATAGTGGAATCCCTTCTGGATTTGGGCTATAAGGTCGAGCAGGTCACCTATGCTGTACAAGAAAATCCGCCGCTGTAAGCGGCGGATTTTTTATGCCTTGGATAGGATGTTTGCCATGTTCATGGTCACCCTTGCGCAGCGGTGGGCGGCAATTTCCTCAAAGGTGGGATAGTCCATGTGGGCGCTGTCGTCTGCTTTGTCGGAGATTGCCCGGATAATCACGAAGGGCACGGCGTTGCGGTAGGCGGTATGGGCAATGGCTGCCCCCTCCATCTCCGTACAGATTCCTCCGGTATTGGCGACAATGATTTCCTTTTGAGCATTTCCCGCCACAAATTGGTCACCGCTGGCCACCCGGCCCACAGTGGTATGCCCGGGATTTTCCTGCTCTGCGGCAGCATAAGCCGCGGCAATCAACTCTTCCGCTGCCGGGAATGCCAGCACATCCTGCCCCGGCACCTGCCCAATGGGATAGCCCACATAATTGCAATCCATATCGTGGTACATGGCATCCCGGCTGACCACCAGATCCCCAATGTCCAAATCGTTGGACAGCGAGCCGGCCACGCCGGTGTTGATAATATGGCTTACAGAAAACTTTGTGCAAAGAATCTGCGCTGCCATAGCGGCATTGACCTTGCCCACACCGCACTGCACCACAACCGCCGGCGCGCCCCGCAGGGTTCCTTCATAAAATTCCATGCCGGCGCAGCTTTGAATCGCCAGATCCTCCATAGCTTCCTTCAGCGCTGCAATTTCCACGGTCATAGCACCGATAATTCCCAGTTTCATATCCATTCTCCTTATTCCGGATAGCAAAAACGGCTGTCATCTGCTGTTTCCAGCAGCGCAGCATACCGCCTGCCCCAATAATTTGCCATGGGCAAATTCATGTCCAGATAATTTCCACAGTCCCGGGCGCTGGCGCCGGGAACTTCACCGGAGTAGTCCCCAATAAAGCGGAAGCAATCCGTCACCAATTCCCGAACATCCCGGCTGTTAAAATCTCCCCACAGCAGAAGATAAAAGCCGGTGCGGCAGCCCATAGGGCCGAAATATAGCACTTTGTCCTTCCATTTCGGCTCATTGCGCAGGTAGGTAGCCGCCAGATGCTCTACGGTGTGCACCTCTGCCGTATTCAGTACCGGCTCTTCGTTGGGACTGGTCAGCCGCAGGTCAAAGGTGGTAACGGTCTGATTTCCCACGGTATCCTTCCGGGATACATAGAGTCCCGGCTGCAGCCGCATATGGTCAATGGTAAAGCTTGTAATTTTCTCCATAGCTGTCTCCTAATTCCTATCGCAATTTGCCGCGTCAATGGCAATCACCAGCATGAGTCCCGGAATTTCATCCAACGCGCTGCCGTAGCGAAGCACATAGGTGTCCCCCCAGGTTAGCCACTCTTTTTGAATCTGCATAACCTGGCGGTCGCCGTGGTATACCGAATAATCCCAGTTAAAGAGGTCGCCCTCGACTTCCCAGCCCTTAAAATCCACTTCGTATTTGGGCATAAAGAAGGTCAGTTTCCTGCGAATCGTGCCTACGGTCTGACCGTCTATGACGATTTCAAATTCCGGGGTCAGGGTGAAAAACCGCTGGTGAATAGAGCCGATTTCCCGTCCGCTTGCCTTGTCATATACATGAATCTGGTGACCAAGGGCAAGAATCTCCGCCTTGACGAAGTATCTTGCTTCGCCGCTTTCATCGTATACATCATAAGTATCCGACCAGGAAAACACCCGTTGTTTAATCAGCAGTTCCATTTCGCCGCCCCCTTTTCTTCTTATCATACCGCAAACAGCCGGCAAATGCAAGAAAAAGCAGCACAACGGTTGGTTGTACCGGTTTTCAACCGACTGTTGAGAAAAAAACCTCCCCCGCTTAACGAATAATTGATAGCTTTTTCCCGCTTTTTATGGCATGATATACACAGACACAACAAGGAGGGCTTTTTATGGCACAGAGCTTAGGAAAAAACATCGCTGCCAATCGCCGTCGGCTGGGTCTGACCCAGGAACAGCTGGCACAGCAGCTGGGGGTTACCGCCCAGGCTGTGAGCAAGTGGGAAAACGACCAATCCTGCCCGGATATTGCTGTTCTGCCCCGGCTGGCAGAAATTTTCTCCATCTCTACCGATGAACTGCTGGGACGGGAAACAACCAAGGTTTACTCCGGAGAAGTGGTCACCGAAGACGATAACAACCGCTCCCCCGGTATCCACGGAGACTTTGAAGACAAGAAAGGCGATCGCTGGACCTTCCAGTGGAACGCGGGCCGCCGCCACGGCGTTACCTTCGCAGTATTTACCCTGCTGGTGGGCGCATTGACCCTGGTGTCCAGAATATATCAGTGGGATGTAAGCTTCTGGGAGATTCTTTGGCCCTGCGGTATCCTTGCCTTCGGTGTGCAGGGCTTGTTCCCCAGATTTTCCGCCTTCTGCCTGGGCTGCACCTTGTTTGGCGGCTACAGCCTGGTCCGCAATCTGGGGATCTGGGAGCTGGATATTGCCGGGGACCTCATTTTCCCTATTGTGATTCTGGTGTTTGGCGTGGGACTTCTCATGGATGCTCTCGGCAAGTCCAAAAAACCCATCTTCCAGATTACAAGGACCAACGAGAACAAAACCGTCAGCGATTTTTCCACAAACGGCGAGCGCTTCAGCTGTGACCTCTCCTTTGGGGGGGAATGCAGGGAGATAAACCTGCCCCGTCTGGCCGGCGGTGACATGGATGTCAGCTTCGGCAAGCTTACTGTAGATCTAAGCGGCTGCGGGATGCTTTCGGAAAACTGCCACATCGAAGCAGATTGCTCCTTCGGCGAATTGGAGCTGCTGGTTCCCCGGCGGTTCCGGGTGGAACCCAATTCCGACACCTCCTTTGCCACCTTGCAAGTGATTGGTCAGCCGAATGAAACACCGGAGGGTGTAATCATTCTGGATGCAGATGTCAGCTTTGGCTGCATGGAGGTCCGTTACATCTAAATATAAGGAAAAGATTTTCCGTTGACAGCTGGGGTAATGGCGTGATACCATTACCCCAGTAATCCTTATGGAGGTACAGAAGATGGCAGATCAGTATTCCCGAACCGCTCTGGTTCTCGGTTCTGAGGGAATGGAAAAGCTGCGCCGCGCCCGGGTTGCTGTATTCGGCTTGGGCGGTGTAGGCGGCTATGCTGTGGAGGCACTGGCCCGGGCCGGCATCGGTCAGCTGGACTTGATTGACGACGATACGCTAAGCCTGACCAACATAAACCGGCAGCTTCTTGCCCTCCACTCCACCGTTGGGCAGAACAAGGTGGACGCCGCCGCCCGGCGGGTTCTGGACATTGACCCCACAATTCAGGTCCGCACGCATCAAACCTTCTATCTTCCGGAAACCGCGGACCAGTTTAATTTTACCCAATACGACTATGTTCTGGACGCTATTGACACCGTTACCGGCAAGCTGGCGCTGATTGCCCAGGCGAAGGCTGCAGGCACGCCCATCATCAGCTGCATGGGTACGGGGAATAAGTTGGACGCCACCGCGTTCCGGGTTGCGGATATTTCCAAAACCTCCGGCTGCGCCCTTGCCCGGATTATGCGCAAGGAATGCGCCAAGCGGGGTCTTCGCCATATTAAGGTTGTCTATTCCCCGGAGCTTCCGGTGAATGACGGTGCTGACCCCAACTCGCTGGATGAGCCCCAGCGGGAGGGTTCTTCCCGCCGTGCCACCCCCGGCTCTGTGGCCTTTGTTCCCGGTGTCGCTGGACTGATTATGGCAGGTGAGGTCATTAAAGACCTTGCAGGCGTGTAAAATGTATGATCCGCTGTCCCCCGGGCAGCGGATCATTGTATATTAACCATGACATACTTGAATATTTATTCGCTATATTTATTCGTTTTCTTTCATTTTTATGCATTGTTGCCGGTATGTATTCGCAAATTGCCGTTGTGTTTGTATGTATTTACAGTTGACATCGTATAATATGCGCGCTATAATGCATACATAAATCAAGCCCCCCAATCGGAGCTAAAAAAAGGAGATTATCATTATGAAAAAGTTGTTCACTCTCACTTTAGCTGTACTTATGGTTCTCGGCCTGTTTGCAGGCTGCAAGCCCGCTGCATCCGACACCCCCAATGAATACGGCCTCGTAACCCCCGGCAAGCTCACCGTTGCCCTCTCCCCCGACTTCTCCCCCATGGAATTTGTTGACCCCACCAAGACCGGCCAGGACAAATTCGTTGGCTTCGATGTTTCTCTGGCTAAGTTCATCGCTGAGGAGCTGGGTGTGACTCTGGAGATCATGCCCTTGGACTTCGATGCCTGCCAGGCCGCTGTTGGCACCGGCAAGGTGGATATGTCCATCTCCGGCTACTCCTGGACCGAAAAGCGTGAAAAGAACTACAATCTGTCCGATTACTACTACGCCGGTGAGAATGAGACCGAGCAGGTCCTCATCACTCTGAAGGAAAATGCCGGCAAGTACACCACCGCCGAATCCCTGAAGGGCGTTAAGGTCGGCGCTCAGGGCGCTTCCCTCCAGGAAGAGCTGGTCAAGGCTCAGCTGCCCGAAAGCGAACTGGTGCTCTACACCGATATTAACACTGGCCTGCAGCAGATGAAGAAAGGCGATTTCGATGTTATGGCTGTTGCTATCGGCAACGCCAACGCTCTGATCAACAACAACCCCGAGGCTATCATGTCCGGTTTCCAGTTCGTCGTTGACGAGAAGGAAGCCAACAACCTGATCCTGCTGCAGAAGGGCGACGACAAGCTGACCGAGAAGGTCAACGAGATCCTTGCCAAGGCTCTGGCAGCCGGCTATTACACCACCTGGTATGAAGAAGCTCTGAACACCGCCGGTGTTGACCAGTCCTACGATGCCGATGGCAACCCCATCGTGGATGACGATACCGCAGAAGCAGGCTAAATCAACTTGTATTCAGGACCGGCAGCCCATGGCTGTCGGCCCTGCTTTGTGAATTGAGAAAGGATTGATTGTATGGACTTTTCCCAGATGTTTGATAACATCCTCCGGCTGCTGCAGGAGTATTGGCATGTCTACCTTCTGGAAGGTGTCAAAAACACCTTGATCCTGACGGTGATTGCCGTGTTTATGGGCACTGTGTTGGGAGCTGTAGTGGCTTTTTTGAAGATGTCCCGGTTTAAGCTGATCCGCTTCCTGTCCTCTGTATACATTGAGGTCATCCGGGGCACCCCCATCCTGCTTCAGATCTATGTGTTTTATTTCATCCTGCCGGAGCTGTTCCCTCTGTTGAACTTCTCCAGCTTCATCTGGGTCGCTATCGCCCTGTGTGTCAACTCTGCCGCCTATGTGTCTGAGGTGATCCGCAGCGGTATTCAGGCTGTCGACAAGGGGCAGACAGAAGCTGCCCGAAGCTTGGGTATGAGCCAGAGCCAAACCATGCTGAGAATCGTTCTGCCCCAGGCAGTGCGCAACATTCTGCCGGCTTTGGGCAATGAATTTATTATGATTCTGAAGGAAACCTCTCTGGCTTCCACCTTCTTTATCGGTGATCTAATGACCGCCCACAAGATCGTAGCAGGTGGAGAATACCTGCAGTTGGAATCTCTGATCATCGTCGGTGCCATTTACCTGTGTATGACATACCCCCTAAGCAAACTGGTGGCATGGTTTGAAAAGAAGATGGCAAATGAGAAGTCCTACAAGGCTCATGTCAAAAAGCAGAGCCGCAAGATCGCACAGGAGGTGTAACGGATATGGAAATGATTAAAACAGTAGACCTGCACAAAAGCTTCGGCAGCTTAAAGGTTCTCACCGGCGTCAACCAGACCATCAATAAGGGCGAGGTCGTGTCCATCATCGGACCCTCCGGCGGCGGCAAGAGTACCTTCCTGCGGTGCTTAAATCTCTTGGAAAAGCCGGATAAGGGTCAAATTTTCTTTGATGGCGAAGAAATCACCGGCAAAAAGGTGGATATTGACCTCCACCGTCAGAAAATGGGCATGGTCTTCCAGCAGTTTAATGTCTTCCCCCATCTGACCGTAGAGGAAAACATCACCCTCGCCCCCAAGATGCTGAAAAAGAAAACCGCCGCAGAGGCCTCCGAAATGGCAAAGGAGCTTCTGGTCCGGGTTGGCCTGATTGATAAGCTCTACGAAATGCCCGGAAATCTCTCCGGCGGACAAAAGCAGCGGCTTGCCATCGTCCGGGCGCTGGCTATGGAGCCGGAGGTTATGCTCTTTGACGAACCCACCTCCGCTCTGGACCCGGAGATGGTCGGCGAAGTTCTGGATGTTATTAAAGGACTGGTTTCCACCGGCATGACCAGCATCATCGTCACCCACGAAATGCGCTTTGCCGAGGAAATCTCCGATCGGGTTCTGTTCATCGCTGACGGCAATGTGTTGGAAGAGGGCGCACCTGCCCAGCTGTTCCACAATCCCACCCACCCCCGTCTTCAGGAGTTCTTGAGAAAGGTTCTGTAAGCATGGATAAAAAGCTGCTCTATCAAGTAGTAGAGGAAAAAGCCGCCCTGGTGACCGGCATCAGCGATGCCGTCTGGGAATACGCAGAGCTTTCCATGCAGGAGCATCGCTCTGCCGCCGCCTACATAGAGGCCCTGAAAAACGAAGGCTTTTCTGTGGAAACCAACCTGTGCGGCATGCCCACCGCATTTCTGGGGCGCTACGGCTCCGGCAAGCCGGTTATCGGCATTTTGGGCGAATTTGACGCATTGTCGGGTCTCTCCCAGGAAGCCGGTGCCACCCAGCGGCAATGGAAAATCCCCGGAGGCTCCGGTCACGGCTGCGGTCACAACCTGCTGGGCGCTGCATCCCTGGGCGCGGCCATTGCCATCAAAGAACAAATTGCCGCAGGAAACCTCTCCGGCACAGTGGTATTCTACGGCTGCCCCGGCGAGGAGGGCTGCGCAGGCAAGACCTTTATGGCCCGGGATGGTATGTTCCGGGATTTGGATGCCGCGCTGTGCTGGCACCCCGGCGATGTAAACGAGGTCACCACCGGCTCCAACGCCGCCAGCATTCAGGTTCAGTACACCTTCCAGGGTGTTGCCTCCCACGCCGCGGGAGACCCGGAGCATGGCAGAAGCGCCTTGGATGCCGCAGAGCTGATGAACATCGGCGTGCAGTTCCTGCGGGAGCATATGCCCAAAAACTGCTGCCTGCACTATTCTTTCCTGGACGCCGGCGGCATTTCCCCCAATGTGGTACAGCCCACCGCAACGGTGCTGTATATGGTTCGGGGTGAAAATGTACGGAGCGCAAAAGCCCTTTTGGCCCGGGTAGACAAGATTGCTCATGGCGCAGCAATGATGACGGAAACCTCCGTCACCAGCCGGCAGATTGACGGCAGCTCCGACACCATTTCCAATACCGTGCTGGAGAAGCTGCTGCAGGAAAATCTGGAGCAGGCACCCCTGCCGGTTTACACACCGGAGGAGGAGGCTTTTGCCGCTCAGCTGAAAGCCACCTGTGGGCAGCCCCGGTTACCAGGTCAATGGGTTTTGGAAAACGAAGCAACAAAGGCATTTTCCGCCCAAGCCTCTCAAAACGGCACACTGAGTCTAAACAACTTCGTCATGCCTTACACCCCCAGCAAGCAAATGAGCCCCGGCTCTACGGATGTGGGAGATGTGAGCTGGCTGACCCCCACCGCCCAGTTTTCCGCGGTCACATGGGTATCCGGCTCTCCCGGCCATTCCTGGCAAAACGTGTCCATCGGCACCCACTCCATCGCCCACAAGGGGCTGCTGTATGCCGCCAAAGTCTTGAGCGGCGCGGCAGCGGATATGATGGAAAATCCCGCCCTGCTTTCCCAGGCGCGGCAGGAATTTGACGCCGCCACCGCCTTGGGCTACGACTGCCCTATGGGAAAAGAAGTAACCTTTTAAGCAAAATACCGGTTGCCTATGCAACCGGTATTTTTTATGAATCCACCACCACCGCCACCACGGCGCTGTAGTCGCCGGCATAGCGGTAAGGAGTAACAACTCTGGTCTCCCCGGGCAAAAGGTCGGGAATCACCGCACTGAGGGTAATACCCCCGATGTGCAGATCTGCTGCCCCGTCGTGCTGCTTGTAAAACACCCGGACAAAGGGCAGTGTCCGGTCGGTGAGGTTGGTAACAGTCATGGAAAACCCTTCCCCCTGCCCCACGGCAACCTGGTCCTTTTCCCAGTCATACTTTCCGGGTATCAGAGTGCGGCAGCGGCAGCCTTCAATCGGTCGGTCGGAATACGCCGCCCTATTCTTTTCCAGAATCAGCACCTTGCTCCGGGGCGGAATATAGGTGGCATCAAAGGTAAGCTCCTGCCCCCCTTGGCTCACTACCACCTGGACATACTCAATGCCGATGGTGCCGGTATTTTCCAGAACCAGGGCAGCAATCCCCACCAGTTCCTCCTCAGTGCCGTCCTCCATATATGGGCCGTCATAAGCCGCCAGCTGCCGGGCAATCAAGTTGGTATAGGGAATCTGGCAGGGCAGCTTCCCCGGTACATACTGGGGTTGGGTAGCCTCTGTAGCGGAAACTTCCGGCAGGGTGGGGGGCATAGAAAAACTGGGCGGCTGGGTACCCACCGGGTCTTTTTCTCCAAGCCCTACACTCCCCGCGCCAAAACCCAACACAAACACCAACAGCCAGCTCCACCAAAACCGTTTCATTCGCCATGCCACCCTCATAAGTACTCCGTCCAACGCGGTGTTGGCATTATATTGAAAAACCGCTGACTGAATCAAGGGAAAATCCATGGATTCTGGTAGCGCTCCGGAGAAAACTCCTCGACAAAAAATCCCGATTCCGAAGAATCGGGATTTTTTTATTCCATCACATGCTCCAGACCCATCTCCAATATGGTTCTGACATGGTCATCCGCCAGGGAATACAGTAAATTTTTCCCATCCCTGCGGTATTTAATGAGATGCATCTGCTTGAGCATTTTCAGCTGATGGGAAATGGCGCTTTGGGAAAGCTCCACCAGCTCGGCAATTTCTCCCACGCAGCGCTCCCGCTGCTGCAGAAGGGACAAAATATGCACTCTTGTGGGGTCGGAAAACCCTTTGAACAGCTCTGCAATCTGCTCTTGAATCTGCTTATCGGGAACGGTTTGCATACTCTCCCTCCTTTTTCCTCTATTTTATCCCATTTATCCCTTTGTTGCAATCTTTTTTTCTGCATCCATAGGGTCTTCCAGCACTGTGATACCCATATTCCGCAGCATCCTCACAGCGCCCTCCATGTCCGCATCCCGGATATTCTCCGGCTGATGGGCATCCACGCCCACCACCGCCGTGACATTTTCCTCTGCCGCAATCTCCCAGAAGGGGTGATAGGGATAGCCCAAAGTACCGGGCTTATTGGACTTTAATACGCCGTAAAGGTTGTATTCCAGGGGCATATCCAGCCGTTTTGCCTCCCGGCACAGCTGGCGGCTTAAATACTTTGCGGTTTCGTCAAATTCCGGGTATCCACCCAGCATCAAATCCGGGTGGGCCAGGTAGAGAAACAGACCGCTCTCCATCCCCTCCACCGCGGTGGCGAAATACCGGTGAAGCTGCCAGGATTTACTAAGCCTGCCGGAATAGGGCTCCTGAATGCTCCAGTCCGCATGGTTGCCCAAAAGCAGGTAGTCCATATCCTGCTTCAGTTCCTTCAGATACGGAAAGAAACGGGGTACGGATTCGCACTCCAAACCAATCAGAATCTCAATTTTATCCTTGTATTTCTCTTTCAGAGAAAGAACCGATGACACATACCCGGGAAGCTCCTCGGGGGTCATTTTTGTCCAGTTGCTGTAGCCGTTATCATAAGGAAAGGGGGTATGGTCGGAAAAGCCCAGCTTGGTATAGCCGTTTTGAATGGCGGAAAGCACATAATCCTCGTCTGAACCCTCCGCATGGTTGCACCGCATAGTATGGGTGTGTAGATTTACCTTCATGAAAAAACCTGACCTTTGTCGTATTTCGTCCAGTATATCACACTTTTTTCCTTTTTGCAAACACCGGCTGCAGTGAGTTAAGCACTTCCTTGCGGATGGTGCATAAACTGTCCTATAAGCGCTGTGCTTATTTTACATTCTTTCGGGAGGTATCCATCATGTCTGAAAACTGTCAGGACACCCTGCGCTGCGATCCGGGGGATTTGCGGCAGGCGATGTCCATCCACACCCGAAAAATCACGGACTCCTGCCGTGATAAGGATTGTATCGAAGACCTGCGGGTCTACCTGACCAAGGGCTCTCAGGGGCTTTTGGACAGCGCCGCCAGCGCACGGGTCCGGTGCGCTGAACTGCTGTATACCTATATTGATGTGGAGCCGGTGGCCTTTGACCGGAACCATTACTGCATTGATGTCAGTTTCTACTATCGGATTCTTGCCGATGCCACCATCGGTACCACCCGTCCCGCAACCCTTTACGGTCTTGCCGTGTTTAACAAGCGGGCCGTGCTCTGCGGCGAGGACAGCGCAGCCCATATTTTCACCAGCGATACCCGAATCCACGAAACCGACGGCATCAGTCGCTACACCGCCAATGTGCCCACCGCCGTGGTGGAGGTTACTGCCCACAATTAGTAAGGTACAAAACCAACCCATATCCAAGGCAATTATTAGTCGTTCGCACTATTTATCCTTTAAATGTTACGAATCCAAACACTTTGCCAATTGGTGAAGTGTTTGGATTTGTTGTCTCGTCGATATCTGGTTAAAGGCAGGGTTGTTTACCCTGTCTTTAATAATCATCAAGAAAATATTATTAGAAGAAAGGACCGGCAGATTTTTATGTTGGAGAGTATTATTTGCTTAGTTGCAAGAACTGGTTTTCTTTGATAGAATATTATAAATTACTTTCCATATTGTGGAGGTGACATTATGGATTTAATGGGATTGCTTTCTGGTGCTTGGGCAAAAGTTGAACCGAAGATCGAAAGTAAAGTGAATCAAGTCATTGATGTTCAATTTCGGGATAAACAACTTATTGAGGATGTTTGTGCACACCTGCTGAAGAAATATGGTAATGAAGTATATTACAACGATCTTGATAGTTACATCACATCAAATCATGTTATTGAGTTGTTGATACAGTCGATTCGTGGCGTTTCTACTATTCAGCCGAAAGTTGTCCGGGAATTCAAAAAAACAAATACCCAAAAATTTCTTAGATATAATCCCAAATATAAAAACAAAAAAGTGATTACTTCTAGAATCCCGGGTATCTTTGAAGAAATATTTAGTAATGTACATTCTAGTTTGCTGACAATAGATCCTCATTCAGAATTAGGTAAACTCCAGAGGGATATGCATATTACTGGCGAAACTCTTTCAGATGAGCATCAAGAGATGAGCGCCCAACTAGAGAGAGTCGAGAAAACGGTTTTATCAATGCAATCCGTATTATCAACATCCAGTATTACAACATCCGCCGAGGATAGTGAAGAAAACACTGAAGCTGTTGAGAAATTTACTAAGTCGATAAAAGAAATTGAGGACACATACCAGCAAAGACATCAGTATAGCGATGCATTAGCTCAATATTATGCTTTACTTCAAAACATCGCCACTTCCCTTGCTGGACATTCGCAGAAACAAATTAATAAACTGATTTGTACATTGAATTGTAATATTGCACTCTGCCAGTCAAATCTTGGACTTCCTAAAAAAGCATTAGAAAGTCTCTCTGCTATTCCGCATGAAGCTGCACAAGCAAGCAAGGTATATCACTTAGTTTATGCTTTGATATATGTCCAACAAAATGATATTGCTAATTACCAATATGCGCTTGAACATATTAATGCTGCATTGCAGTTAGATGCAAACTATCATAATGCTTTTGCTATTAGACAGTTCCTTCTTGCGCATATTAAGACTGACGAGTTAGATGACATTGTCAAAGAGCTGGATGATCATTATATTGAAATGCTTACAGCAGGCACTGACCGGGGAAAGATATCTGAATATTACCAATTTAGAGGCCTGATTAACTTGCATGGTTGCAACTATTCCCTAGCTGTTAATGATTTTAACAAAGCAATGGAATATGGTTATGACCAGACAATAGCAAGGCTGAATATTGCGTTGACAATGTATGCCGAAGCAACCAACGCAGTTCCCAAGGATTGCCGACTGTTGTTGCCACCAATTGATCAGAGCATCATGATGAAAGCGGTTGATGCGCTCAAGGATATAATTGATGAGCTAAAAGGAAATGTCGACTATGATGATGTTAGAAAACGTGCAGCAGCACTTTATGTCTCAGCATGTTCTACTTTAGGGAAAAAACATGAACTTACTCCGCTCAGTGACTTCATATACGAAGGGCAGGAATACGAGCAACTGAGGGTTTTGCTTTTGGGTGCAGCTGAACAACCGAATGATGAACAGTTGGAATTGCTTTCTCAGGATGATCGTTTGTTTATTTTAGTCAGAAATCTTATGAGAGATAATGATGCGCAGACGTGCAAGGAATATATTGTAGGCCTGATTGACACAGGAGCACAGAGTATACCCGCTCCAGTATTTCATGTTCTTCTGCAAGTATGCTTAATAACACAGACACCCGATGATTATTGGAAATATCGTCAAGACGCCGAGAACTATGGAATAGATAGTATACTCTGTGAATCGATGGATGCGTGCGCGTACGAATTACAAGGAAATATTTCTGGTGCCAAAGAAGTATTTAACAGAATTGCTTCCCAATCTACTGATGACAACATCCTAGAGAATGCTTTAAGATTCTTCCTGCGTAATGATTGTGTTGAAGAATCTCGCAATCTCTTTTTACGCATGCATAACCTCATTGTATGTAAGGCTATGTATATTACAGATGCGGAACCATTTTACAGGGAAGTAACTAGATTCTTAATTAGTCAAAAAGATCAAGCCATAGAAAAGATCCTCACGGAAATCCCTGATGACTTGATATCTAAAGAATGCAAAACGCAATTGTATGCATCGTATTACAGCGCTGTAGGTAATTTAGGTGAGTTATACAACTGCCTTTCTGCTATGTCATGTGATTCAGGTGAATTTGAAAATGCGTTTAGGATGGCACTTTGTGCAGCACAACTCTTTAAATATGATGATGCCTTAAGAATATGCTTAGCGTTGGAAAAACGAACCTCCAACACTGAGGATAAAGTGAAGGTCTTTTGGTTAATTAGTGATGTTTTTCTTTTGCAAGATAAGAAAGACGAAAGTTTCTCTTGGGCAAAGAAAGCTCATGAATTAACAAGCCAAAACCCATTTGATCGCAGTCATCAGGCGTTTTTTGCACGCTCATTCCGTTGTGATCATCAGGAAGCAATTGGAGAAGTTGTCGAGTATCAAAAAACGCATCCTGTGGTAGTTAACTGGATAAAAACGTTCTCTATCTCAGAAGAAAACGGGAATGTAGTTGATTGCTTAAAAAAAGCGGTTAAAGAATTTAACCCGGAACACGATAGCTACGAAGAAAGCGAACGCGAAATTGCTAAGGTCTATAAACAAGGAATATTGCCGTTTAATGCTATTCACGAACGATATCACGGAGACCTTGGAAGACTATTTACTTTTGCAACTAAGAACAAAATAAATATTGCACTCGGAGACAACAAAACTCTCTTGGGAGATATAAATAGTATAGGGACAAGCATTGTTATTGATGCCTTGACTCTTATTGTACTAGCGAAACACAACTGCCTTGATGTGCTTACGGATTTAGACAATGTATTTATTAATTACAGGACAAGCACAATGCTACAGCAGGCATATATTTCTGAGGGTTCTCTGCTTTCTGAAAACATTCTCAGTTGGTTGCAAAAGTCAAAAAACATTGTTTATGAGGCGGATGGGTTTGTTGAAGAGGATAATATAACACAGCTATTTTCGCACAATTTTGTTTCTTGTTGTAATATAGCGGTGAAGAATAGTGCTCCCTTTCTGTACTGTGATGTAATTGCTCGCAAATTTCAAAGTGTACCTGGACTAAATTTCTTCCCCCAGGTAACATTTGTGAGCATCCCTGCCATTTGTAACAAGATGTTTGCAACGGAACCAGAGAGACTAAGTGATGCTCTTTATAGCTTTTTGCAGGATTGCACATTTGTGAGCTTTAGAGCTGAGACGATATTGTGCCAAATTCGAAAACAAAACTACGTGATTACAAAGGAATATATGGCACCATTTATGTTCTGCGATACTGCGTGTGATATGAACAGCTTCGTTAGTGTTTATTTGCACACAATCCGGCAGCTATATAAGGAAAAATATGATGCCGCAGTTGACTTTGCGAATATCGTGATAGAAGATGCAATTCGGATCTGGCGGCGAGGAACATATTACAGGCATATGCAGATGCGTGATTCCATATCAGAAGCAGCAATAAAGGCTTATTTTATCGAACAGTACGTTTTCGGAATTTTAAGAGGAATTGAAGATGTCTTCGGAAACATCCCAAAGGACGCAAGCGTGCAGTTCGACAAGCTGGCATTGATGTGTGCGTACCAAGAGGAAGAATAATTGGCAACGATCCATATCAAGGTATCCCTTTAGAAATGCCGCAAAAGCGGAACTGGTCTCTAATTGATATACTCCCCATAAGGTAGACACTCGAAACAAAGATTTGAGACTACACTATGGGGAGTGTTTTTGTGGAGACTAAAAAGAATTAGTAAATGAAGAGAGTAAAATTCGTTGCACACTATGTCGGGGTAGCAAATACGGAACAAATTATACACACCAATACATTATGCCAAGTCTCCGATAATTCGAAAATTTCGTTTTTTATGTGGGATTGATATGGCAAATCGTTTGTTGCAAAGATGTAAATTATCGAAATTTTCGTAATGCCTATTGTATTTCGCAAAAAAATGTGTATAATATAATTGACATAGCAAGGAGGATATGCTTATGCTAATAATGTTTAAGGTTAAAAACCATACTTCTTTTAAAGAAGAATCTATTTTAGATATGCGAGCGACTGCCTACACTCAGCATCCTACCCACGTTATTAGGACCGACAAGAACAACATCTCATTACTCAAAACATGCGCCATTTACGGAGCAAATGCAAGTGGAAAATCAAACTTCATCTCAGCAATGTACTTTTTTAAAAGATTTATCTTTTCGCAATTCATTTCAAAGAGCGAAGATATAATGGCCGAGGATAACCAAAGCAATAATCCGCTGTTTGAACCTTTTCTTCTTTCTGCCGAAGAAGCTGCTCCTTCTGAATTTGAGATTATTTTCATTCATAATAATAAGCAGATTCAATATGGATTTGAGTGCTTGAATGGAAAGGTGCTAAGCGAATGGTACTATGTTGATGACAAGATGGTCTATGAGCGAACCGATACCACTTCTCTTTCTTACGGAAAACTATACCGAGAAAAACTAAGTATGTATAATAAAATTCCGTCAGAAAGATTATATATTTCTGTTCTAGAGTATTTTTTAGAAGATGATGATAAGTTAGAGATAATTGGTGATTTTATCGACTTTTTCTCCACCGAGTTTAATGTTTATAGTGAAATCCTATTTGAATCATCAGTAAAAAAGGTTGCAGGATCTGCGTTGATAAGCCGTAGAATTGTATCTGATAAATCCTTTCGAAACAGTGTTGAGGAATATCTAAAAAAGATCGATGTTGGCATTAAGAGGCTCACAGTGGCAACAATTGATCAGGAAAAGGAAGACGGAAAAATAATCAAAAAAAAGATTATCAAAACTGTTCATGATCTATTCGATAGTAATGGGAATGTCGTTGGTGAGAAACAATTTGGTCTCGAGCAAGAATCTACCGGCACATTGAGATTCTTGGCATATATACAAAATGTTATTGCAATGATCAATCGCGGAGGTATTTTTGTAGTGGACGAAATGTCTGCAAGGCTACATCCGTTGTTGACCAAACTTATTGTTGATATTTTTCAAGCGAGTAATAATGAGACAGCGCAATTGATATTCACCACACATGATGTCTCACTGCTAAACCATCACCAATTCCGTCGAGATGAAGTCTTTTTTGTAGATAAAAATCGCAAAGGAGAATCTACCCTGTATGCGCTTTCTGATTTGAAAGTACGTGAGGACGCAACATTCAGCAAGGATTATTTGCAGGGTAAATATGGTGCCATTCCTATATTTGAATATAGCGGATTCTTCGATGAGGTATAAGTTATGCCGAGAATCAGATTGTCCCAACAAAGAAAAACCGAAGTAAAGAAGCAGAACATCGGAAAAATAGTTTTGTTCTGTGAAGGGGCCACAGAAAGATATTACTTCGAATATTTTGCAACAATTATTAACCAAGACCAAAACAAGTATAATAACGTAGTTATTGCAACAAAGTTGGCAAACGGAAATGCACAACAGGTATTAAATTATTCGGTGGATTTTCTTTCAGAAGAAGAAAACAACCGTCTGTTTGCCAACTACGGAAAATATCTAGTTTTTGATTGTGATGCACCTGACAATATTGCAAGTGTAATAACATCAGCTAGAGATAATCCGAACAATTTCAATCTGTTGGTTTCTAATCATTTCTTTGAGACGTGGTTACTGATGCACTTTGAAGAAGTCGAATGTAAACTAACAAAAAGACAGACATATAGAAAATTATCTGATCACTTATCATCAAAGTACAAAAAAGGCAACAAAGGGCGCACAAGAGAAATTATTAGTAATGGCGATATAGAGAAGGCCATTAGTAATGCCCAAAAGTTAGAAAGCCAGTATAATGATCAGGGGAAAACAATCTACGATTCAATTGAAGATATGAATCCATATACTAACATACATACTTTAATTGAGCAATTGTTATTGCTGATCTCATAGGAAAACACCTAATCATCCAAGGCTGTCGCTGGAATAATAGATGTTTTTCAACACCAAAACGCTCTTCCTTCGTATATGAAGAAAGAGCGTTTTTATATTCCTATATTCCGGATGAAGAATTCTTTTGTTTTGCAGAACATTGCAACGAACCTTTTTAATCACCCTAATTGCTTAATCTAGGATAAAAGAATGTTTAGCTAATAACGAAAGATTGTCGACATTCTAGAAACTAGTGCAATTTACTATGCGTTTGTTGAATAACGACTATATTTTGTATTATCAGTTGAAAATATTTCAAATAATGCTAGAATATGTTTAAAGTGAGGTGTAAATATGAAAAAGTATATCTTATTAACTATTCTGATTTGTATTGCTATTGTTGTATTATCATCTTTACTGTTAATGAATTCTTCTAAAGATAAAGAAGAAATCAAACTTGCAACAATCTCGTCTAATATTTTTCAGGCGACACTTTCCGGATGTATAACTTTTGCAGGCCTATTTCTTACTGTGCTATCACAAGAGCAGCAGCAAAAGAATATACAAACAAAAGAGTTAATGCCGTGTTTCATTCTCAAGGCAACTACTATTGCAGGTCCCAAAAGTGGAAAAGAAAATATATTAGGAAACAATAAAATCATCAATTGTAGTAACTCAGAAGAATTGCGAACAATTGAATGCGAAATAACAAACGCTAAGGATAATTATGCAATAAATGTTGGACTTGTAAATGCTAACGATTGCATATTCCTTATTGGTAGCTTAGGAAGTGATAAACAACAGCTACTGCTTGCTTTAGATAGTTTAGCAGAAGGAACTATTATCGTTGTTTTTGAAGATGTTTATGGACATAAATATAAACAGCACATAACATATAAATACGACGAAGGCAAAAACAAGTATGTATTTACTTCTTGTCAGCCTAAGAGGAGAACAAAAAAAGATGATAAAAAGTATAAATGAACGATATGTGCAGCCCGGAAATCAAAGAAATGATATTTTCAGAAAATTCGAAAAGCAATATAAGTATTGCTTTTTGAATCCTATAAGCATACCGGACGAGTTATATATTGAACATCGGAATAATACATACAAAGAAGCTTTTGATGTTTTCTTCAACAGCGGTGAAAGCGATATAAAATTTTTCATTGGATATACCGGTGTTGGTAAGACAACTTTTATAAAACATTATTTTGGCTATTCAACACTAGGTGTCAGTTTGCGTGGTGATTCGGCGATTATCCCAACTAGCTGGGATGGTAGAAAAATCCCCGAAGATTATACACATTTTATTGACACACAAATAAGTAACGTCATTGATAATCTTATAAAGCAATTATATAAGTCCTACGAGGATATTATCTTATGTGAAAGCGATGAAGTCCTCGACTTCATCGAGGGTAGCCGACCAGATATTTTGAGTTCATTAACTATCGAGGAAATCATTCGATCCAAAGCGAATGGATGTACATTAAATCAGTTTAAACTCCAGAAATGCAAAAACAATACTCCAGTAGAGTTTTCTTGCTCACTATTAAAATATGTTATCACAAAACAAAAGCTAAAGCAGCCAATTAATCGATTGATCTTCATAATCGACGATCTCGAAACACTATCTCAAAGTAAATTATGCTATATCCTCGACTCGTACATTAAAATCTATGCATGCATGCACAACATAAGCCCAAGGCCTATTGTAAATTTGCTTGTAAGTCTTAGGCCACACTCTTTTCGTTATCTTCGTAATGATATTACGCATCAATATATTAGTTCATACGGAAACTATCTACAACTTGAAATCTATAGACTAATCAAAAACGAAATACCAGATATAAAGAAAATATTCATTACACGATTTGAAAATGCCATCAAAAACACACCCAAACCCGGAAATCCCAGCACATGGGATGCTGCAAAAAAGGTGTTTTATGAGATTATTAATGATTTTGATGATAATCTTGTTAGCATGATATCCGATCTTTGCCATATGAATATTCGTGCAATTACCGACTGCTTTCAAATGATTTTATCAAACAGAGTTTGGTGTCAAGAATTTGATGAAGACACCGGTCATCCGACCGTTCGACAATCAGACTATCGTTTTGATGTAGTAAATGTTATCAGAACTCTAGCCTGCGGCGAAAACCCTATTTATACAGGCAATAATGATATCCAGTTCAATTCCAATAATGCTGCAGGGATTCAGGCAAGGCCATCATTTGATGATAGTAAAGTTTTTATTCCTAACCTGTTTATAAATTTAGTGACAAGAGAATGCGATGTTCTGCCTGCTGTAATTGTACAGTATTTGGATGGATACTTCTCATCAATGAGTGGTACCCCACCGCATACTGAATTCATTACCAAAGATGTTCTCTGTGATAATCTGTATATTGCATTCTGCCGAAATGTTTCTAAGGAGCAAATTATAAAGGTTGTCGATTATCTATTTGAGAACAGAATTGTTCGTAAAAGCATTATAAGTAAAGATAGTGATGAAAGTATTAATCTGCTACGTGGTGACGATTATATATACTTGACATTAAAAGGCAGTAGATTATTACAAATGCTTGAAAGTGATTCTGTATTACTAGAGGTATATCGAGAAGATATTCGGCGTTATTATAGTGATGATACATATTATAAATCGTCTTTCGAAATGATTTCCAGTAACAACAGGTTTCTCCTGTTTGAGGATTTAATCAAATTGGCAGATGAGATATACCATAACGAAGATATGTATCAAGGCTATATTGTGCGGAACGCGAGTTCGACTTCGTTTTATACTGCAACATTCCCTATAACCACACGAATCTTGAACGGAATTGAAAAATCATTAACGCGTTCACAAAACCTCGATATGGATAAAAAAAGCAATTTACAAAATAGTATTATACAGCTGAGACGAAGAATCAATGAAAGAATTTCCGAAAACTCGCGCCTTCAGCCCGTATAGGATGTTTTGAACCAATTAATCGGCCAGGCTACACACTTGTAGTCTGGCCGATTGCTTGATTACTTACACCGGATCATTACGCTCTAATGTAAAAATGAATTTATAATCCATTTTAAAGCAATTTGCAAACCTATATGTAGTTAATGTACTGTTCATATCTTTTATATTGAATTGCCTCAAAAACTGTGGTAAACTTATTATGCCAAACTAATCAAATATAACGATAATAGTATCATTGTGCCTAAGGGGATACTATACCCTTTTTGCGCCCATACTGTATTCACATTATGAATTTGATAAAAATGCAGATTCCATCAATGTGAATGCAGCGATGCTTGTTATATTGATTAGTTTGGCGACTATCGGAGTTTGCGTTTTTTGTGCGGTTACTTCGGTAGCCGCACTTTTTTATTTTATGGGGAGGTTATATGTCTAAAAAGAGAAAATTCCGCAGGCGAGAAAGAAATGGTGTTCGGGCAACCACTTACATATTACTGATGGTAATTATCATTTGCGTGTATCTAAGCTGTCAGTATATGTTTGCGTGGAGCTGGCTCACAGAAACAGTTGCAACAATTATTGCAATTATATCTGCCGTTGCTTTCTGGCTGGAGTATCATGAGAATAAGCTGCTGAATGAAGCGCAATTCATCACAGACTTAAACGAACGATTCATTGGTGACGAGAATATGTCCAGTGTGGAATGGGACTTGGAGAAATTCTATAACAAGTACCGAGCCGGTGAACTTGCCAGCAAGTTCATTAGAGAATTTGAAGGAAAGTATTCCTTGGAAAATCGAGATCGACAGTACCTTGTTAATTACCTTGTGCATTTGGAAGGTATCGCTGCGTTGGTAAAGAATAAAGTCCTGCATATTGATACAATCGACGATTTGATGTCTTATCGTTATTTTATCGCGATGAATAATCCCGTGGTGCAAAAAATGGAACTTCTGGAATACCCGGATTATTACAAAGGGTGCTTTGACATTTATGATGCATGGGTTAAGGAATTGAAAGATCAAGGGATTACCCCTCCTATGTATGATGAGAACAGTAACAATCTAACGAAAAAGAGAGAGGAGCAAAAACTATGCCTACCGAAAAGAAACTGACGGGTTATCCGTCCATTGATAAACCTTGGTTGAAATACTATACAGAGGAAGAAATCAACATACAACTTCCCGAATGTACATTGTTTGAACACATTAAGAAAAAGAATGCCGACAATTTAGATAGAGTCGCTATCAATTATTACGGCAACAATATTTCTTATAACGGGTTTTTTAAACAAATCGAAATTATCGCAAGTGCATTAGAAAACATCGGTGTTAAGGAAAAGGATATTGTTACTGTGTGTATGATTAATTCACCCGAAACAATATGCCTAATGTTTGCATTAAACAAAATTGGTGCTACTGCTAATATGGTTTACGGTGTTAGCACTCCCGAAGAGCTGACTAAATACATATTAGATACTAATTCCAAAATAGTTTTTACTCTTGATATGTTTCAGGATAAGTTTAAAAGCATTTATGCCTCTTGCAATATAGAGAAAATCATTGTTGCGAATGTTACCGAGTCAATGTCTGCTTTTAACAGATTCGGTGCAAGGGTGTTCAAAAAGATTAAACCCTTACCGTTGCCGAAAGATAATGTATTCATTTCCTGGAATGACTTTATCAAAAAATCAAATGGCAATTCTAAAACAACACATAATCCCGATGCAATTTCTATTATTACATACACAGGCGGTACAACAGGCGGTTCGAAAGGTGTTGCTTTAAGCAACAAGGCCGTAATTGCAGTCGCTGAACAATACATTATTGGCGAAAAGGAATTGTATCGTGAAAGCAAATGGATTCAAGTATTGCCGTTGTTTATTGCCTACGGTGTTACTTGCTCTCTCATGATACCGCTATCTGTTGGTATGACCTTGATAGTTCGTATTCCTATGGCTGATTCTATTGCACAACTCTGCAAGAAGTTCAAGCCCAATCATATTATGTATGGTCCTGCCTTTTGGGAAGCCTTTGCTGATGAAAACCAAAAACTTGATTTGTCGTATTTCATTGCACCCATTTCTGGTGGTGATACATTGAGAGAAAACATTGAAAACAAAATCAATGATTATCTTAAAAAATGTGGTAGTCCTTACCTCTTGATGAATGGTTATGGTATGACAGAAGTTGGCGCTGCCGTTTCTGTGAATTATAAAGACAAATACGAGTTTGGTAGTGTTGGTGCCCCGTTTGTAAAAAACATTGTTTCTGCCTTTGATGTTGAAACAGGAGAAGAATTAAAAATCGGCCAAGAGGGTGAAATTTGCATTTGCACTCCTTCTACAATGGAAGGTTATATAAATAACCCGACTGAAACAGAAAACATTTTGAAAAAGCATAAAGACGGAAAGATGTGGATTCACTCTGGTGATTTGGGTTATATATCAGAAAACGGATTTATTCATATCAACGGAAGATTAAAACGATATATGCTATGTATCAAAAATGGTGTTATGAAAAAAGTCTTCAGTCTTGATATAGAAAAAGAATTATTAAAATATCAAGGTGTAGAAAACTGTGCCGTTGTGCCGATAGATGATGTTACGGTAAATCAAGTTCCTGTTGCATATATAATACCCAAAGCTAATGTTGACAAAGTTACCTTGGAATGCGAATTGGGTATTCTATGCGAAAGTAACCTTGAAGACGTATATCGCCCTGTAAGATATATTTTTGTGGATAGTTTCCCTCGTACAAAAGTTGGCAAGGTAGACTACTTAACACTTGAAAAAGAAGCAGAGAACTTATAATGGTAAATGATTGATAAGCGACGATAGAAATGGACTGCCAATACGAGCTGTTATGCTCATGTTGGCAGTTTCCTTTATATACTAGACGGAAATAACGTACATAAAAGACGTATTAGTACGAGAATTTACAGAAAATTTGCTTTTTTCTGAATAAATGTATGGTATAATATTCCTGCAAGCAAAGACTTGCATTACTCTGCTATGGGTGCGATGAGCACCAAAATTTAACTGGTCCTTTGGGACAAAACCTGCTTGATGCGAAAGCATCACAAAACCGAGTATGGAGATAAGGTGCTGTACTGATCTCTGGAAAAGTACTCATATGACTGCTATTATTTAAAATTAGACGTCAGCAATTAATTTCGTGAACGGACTTTGCGCGTCGGAGGTGGATAGAAAGGCTATTCACCTAGGCGTATTTCACGAAAGGAGGTGGTTGCTTATGGTTCTAAAGCTTCATTTAAAACCATCCCAAGCAATCTGTACGCAATCCGCACAGACCACCTCCGGCCGCAGAGGCCACACAAAAAAGTAGCTTGCTAATCAGAGGATATTGCTTTGGCACAGAAAAAGCCGAAGCAAAGTCCGGAAAACATCTTACGGTTCAATGAGTTGTTAAGAGGTTATCTCTATGCAAAAGGGCACAGTGTTGCTTGGCTTGCAAGAAAAACCGGCTTATCAAAAACGACAACTACCAGAATGATCAACAATACTGATCATCGTGGAAATTACTACCGCCCTAAGAAAGAGTCCGTAATAGCCGTATGCCTTGCATTAGGAGTATCTACAGAGCAGCGATGGGAGTTGCTGAATCTGGTTTTCCCAGAGGAAGCGATTTACATTGAAGCCATGAACAATGGCTATTCTGTTTACGACACCAATAAAATGCTAGAGGCAAAAGGTTTAAACGCACTCACAAGCGAATAAGCAAAGCGCCGATACCCAAAACAGCATTTGGGTATCGGCATTTTTATGCTCAAAAATACTGTTTCGCATGCGAAACCACAAGAGCTAATTTATGGTTTACAATGAAGGCAGTCAAGGAGCTCATGACTACTAAGGCTGCTATCGGCCGTTGGCAGTACTTCTATGTTTGGGAGATGATCCTATGTTAAATATCCGTGATCTTCGGATTGACCCGGACAGTTTGGGTCGTAAAATGTTGCTGGTCGATGTGATGCCCGCCTATGAGTATAAGGACGGCAAACGGACCGAGACTGTTACCGGCTACCGCTATGTGGTGTGCCTGGCAGAACATCGCCTGGAGAAGCTGAGTGTGCGCATCGACGGACCTCAGCAGATGGAACAGCCCGAGGGCTTTGTGGATGTGGAGTTTACCGACCTGGTCGTCACCGGCTATGAGTCTCAGGGCAAGCTCCAGTTCTCCGCCAAGGCCAGCGGCATCTTCCCTGTGGAGTAATCCGCCTGTTCGTCTGAGGACAATCCCGCGGGACGGCTGGGGGGAAATATTTTTCCCTAAAGAAAAATACCCCCCGCCGTAACGCGGGAGCGTCCCCGCTCGCATAGGTTAGTATTACCTATGCGAGCGAGGTAGCGGTAGCAAAAAAGGAGAAAATGCTATGCATGAAAATCAAATCCAGTCTAGGAAATGGTTGTTGACTATCAACAATCCCCTGGACCACGGTATGTCCCACGATGAGATCATCGACCGCGCACAAAAGTTTAATCCTGACTATGTGTGCCTGGCGGACGAGATCGGCGCATCCGGGACACACCACACCCACGTTTACCTGTACTCATCCTCGCCTATGCGGTTCGGCACAGTCAAAAAGCGGTTTCCTACGGCCCATATTGACAAGGCTAATGGAACAGCCGAGGATAATCGGGCCTACATCCGGAAGGAAGGCAAATGGGCAGATACCGACAAAGCCGAGACCCGTGTTGAAGGGACATTCAAGGAGTTCGGTGTGCTGCCAAATGAGGCTTCTGAGAAGAGTCCCAAAATGGCGCAGCTGATGCAGGATGTCAAGGACGGCTTTTCCACCACAGAGATCATCGAAAACGATCCCAGTTTTGCTTTTAAGATCAATGACATTGATGCTCTGCGGGAGAAGCTGCTTTTTGAGAGATTCCGGAAAGAAAACCGCCCCGTGAAGACGAATTACCTCTATGGTGACAGCGGCACAGGTAAAACCCGGAGCATCTATGAGAAACACCCTCCGGAGGATGTTTACCGTATCACCGATTATAGCGGACAATCCGGTGCTCGTTTTGATGACTACCACGGAGAGCCTGTGATCGTGTTTGAGGAATTCCACTCCCAGGTATCCATTTCAGCAATGCTGAACTTCCTTGATATTTACCCCCTGAGACTTCCCGCCCGTTACCGTGACCGCGTTGCCTGCTTTGACACGGTTTACATCACCTCCAACATCCCGCTGGAGGATCAATATCGTGATATCCAAAAGCACGAGATGGAAACCTGGCACGCATTTCTGCGACGCATTCATACGGTAACGGAATTCCGCCGAGGTTTGCCCCCAAGGGAGGTACCTCATGAGACGGTTTGAAAAGGAACGGCTGCAACGCCGTTCCAGTCTCAGGGAACATTTCCCCAGACCGAACTCTACCTCCGGCGCGCCTGTGAAACTGATTTTTGTTGCGCTCTTTATTCTTGGAGCAATCCTGGTATGGAAAAAACAAGATGAGGTCTCAATGACCGTGGAGACCACTGCTTTGCTTTCACCTATAGCCAGTTTTGTAATGCAGCATATTTTTGCGGTGTATCTGGTGGTTGGTGGAGTATTCCTCGCCATACTCATTTTGTTTCCTCTTGGTAAGAAGGCGGCTCAGGATCAGCTCCGAAGCATCGGTCTTGTGAACCATACCGATATGGTACCTGCCCTCAAACGGAAGTACAAAGATAAACAGAATCCTCGTATTTCAGTCTGGGAGTTCAGCTCTCAAGGAATCCCGCTGAAAACATGGGAGGACAAGCAGGCAGCCATTGAGACCATCCTGGACATCACCATTGTTAAGATGAAATATGGGTCTGGGAAGAGTCGTATCCTTCTCTATGCCGTACCTGCCAGAACGGATCTGCCGGAAGTGATAGACTGGAACGATAAGTACCTCTCCAACAAGTCCTTCATACTGGCTTTGGGTGAAAGCTTTACCGGACCTGTCACTGTGGATCTTGTGAAAGTACCCCACATTCTACTTGGCGGTTCTACTGGCAGCGGTAAAAGTGTGCTGCTGAAGCTACTTCTCATGCAGGCATTAAAGAAAGGTGCTAATGTCTGCATTGCCGATTTCAAAGGCGGTGTGGATTTCCCGCCTGTCTGGCACAAGCAATGCCGGATGTGCATTGAAGAAGAATCTACACTTGCCTTGCTTACTGAGCTTGTGGAAGAGCTGCAACGGCGTAAAACCTTGCTAGCAGCCTCCGGACAGCCCAACATCGACCGATACAACGAAGCCACAGGAGAAAACCTGCCACGGTATATCTTCGCCTGTGATGAGATTGCGGAGGTGTTGGATAAAACCGGTCTGACAAAGGAACAGAAGGAGATCGTCGGCAAGATTGAGAGTAAGCTTTCTATGATTGCCAGACAGGGTCGCGCCTTTGGTATCCACCTAATCCTTGCCACTCAGCGTCCGGATGCCAACATTCTTTCCGGTCAGATCAAGAACAATGTGAACTGCCGAATCTGTGGCCGTGCAGATACCATCCTGTCACAGATTATCCTGGATAGCTCCGCCGCAGCAGAGCAGATTCCTAAAGATGCCCGTGGCAGATTCATTTTACATGACGGAACGGTGTTCCAGGCATACTGGTTTGACGATACTGCAGGCATTACAGGCCTTCATTCCTAATAGAATGTTCTAAGGAAGGGGGCCGTGCGATGGCAAAGCAAGAGGTACAACTAACCTTCACCTTTGTTAACCCTAACACCCCAAAGGAGTTTGAACGGCAACTTCAAAAGATTTTGATCGACAAGCTGCTCTCTCAATACCGGGAGAACAGGGTAGCTGTTAGTTGACCAACCTACATCCGGAAAGGGGAATGTTTTCGTTCCCCTTTCTTGCTTTTTATGCTATAATAAAAGCAGGATATGGGTTGGTTGACAGAAAGGAGCAACCAACAAATGAAAATAGCTGCATATTGTCGTGTCTCGACGGACAAGGACGAGCAGATTGATAGCTTGCTCCACCAGAAGGAGTTCTTTGTGGAGTATGCCAAACGGAACGGTCATGAATTATTCCGCTTATATGCGGATGAAGGCATTACCGGTACATCCCTAAAAAAGCGTGAAGAGTTTAAACGGCTTTTACGGGATGCGGAGCTGGGTCTGTTCGATATGGTGGTGGTTAAGGATATCAGCCGCTTTGCCAGAAACACAGTGGA
>JAZNMX010000018.1:0-10330 GCA_045579965.1 Faecousia sp. | reverse complement strand
GAAGATGGGGGAAGGAACCCCACAGGAAAAGAAAACATAAGGGGGCCCCGGGGGAGCTTGCCCCCCGTCGGTTTTGTTTTTTTGGAAAAAAGATTTGCTATTTTCGTCGCTTTGGTTTACCATAGAAGAAACGAAGCGAGGAGGAAAGGGTATGGACATCCGAAATACCAGAATGCTGCGGCAGGAGGCGGCACAGGCCTTAGGCGACCGCAGCTACAGAAAATGGATTCTGCTCCACATCGGCATCACCCTGGGTGTAGGTCTGGCGCTGGCGCTGGTGGATTATCTTCTGGAGCGGCAGATTGGCACCACCGGAGGCCTAAGCGGCGTGGGGCTGCGGGCGGTACTGGAGACGGTGCAGTCTGTGCTGCAGCTGGTGCAGCTGGTGGCAATGCCCTTCTGGCAAATGGGCTGGATCGCAACGGTGCTGCGGCTTGCCCGGGGACAGGAGGGGAGCATGGATTCCCTGATGGCGGGCTTTTGGCGGTTTGGACCGGTGCTGCGGCTGACCATTCTTCAGGGCATTCTGTTTTTTGTGATTATGCTGGGGGCAGGCTATGCCGGAGCAACGGTGTTTCTGATGACTCCCTGGGCAGGGCCGGTTGTGCAGCTGATGACCCAGGACTTTTCCGCAAACCCGGAGGCGATTATGGATGCAATGGCCGGCGCTGTGGCAGAGTCCATGCTGCCGCTGCTGCTGATTTGCCTGGGAATTTTCCTGCTGGTGGCGACACCGGTGTTTTACCGGGTGCGGCTGGCGGATATGTGTTTGATGGACAACGGTGACGGAAGAGCGCTGGCGGCCATTGCCAAAAGTGTGGCGCTGACCAAGGGGAACGCCTGGAATCTGTTTCGACTGGATCTGAGCTTTTGGTGGTTTTATGTTCTGAATTATCTGGTAGCGCTGGTGGCGTATGGGGATTTGCTGCTGAAAGCCTTTGGCGTATTTCCCGAACTGCCGGTAGAGATTGGCGCTTTCGGGGCGTATTTTCTGTATGCGGTATGCCAGTTGGGGCTGTATGGGTGGCGGAAAACCTTGGTGGATGCCACTTATGTGAAGGCTTACGATAAGCTGCGTGAAGAAGAATAAAACAATTCCCTGACAGTTACCTGTCAGGGAATTGTTTTTGGAGGAGCTGTGAAAATCGGTCTTTGATCAGGCATTCCTCCGCAACGCTGTAGCGGAAGTGACCGGACTGCTCCAGAAGAATGGTTTCTACATAAGGGTTTTGCCGCAAAAGGGAATAGGAGCGCATGGAAACCAGCTCATCCGGCCTGGACTGAAAGGCAAGGGTAGGGCAGCGCAGCTGGGATAGCAGTTTGCAGGTGCGCCGGCATTGGATGAGAAGCTCCCCGAACCGGGGAATCCACGGCAAATACGCCCAGGGCTTGCTGCTTAAGGCTACGCTGCCGTCGGCGGTCATGGCGGAAGCGATAGGGTCATTCTTGCCCAGGCCAAGGGAGAGTTTGCAGGAAGCAAGGGCGGTTTTGGGGCGGATAAAGGGGCACAGGGGCACTGCCAGCAGAAACAAGCCCCGGATTTGCGGTCTTCGCAGGGCCTCCTCAATGGCAAGCAGCGTGCCCATAGAGTGGGCAACCACCAAAACCGTATCCGTCTGGGCGCAGACGCGGTCCAGACAGTCTGCTACATGGGCCTTCCATTGGGCCATGGAAGATTGCCCGAACTCCCGAACACCCTGTCCGTGGCCGGGCAGCAGGAGATTGTATATGTTCCAGTTATCCGGAATCAGAGGAATCAGAAAATCGAAATGCCGGGGACTGCCCACAATGCCGTGAATCATCACAACAGTGGGACGGGAACTGCCGTGGTTGCGAATGAACGGTCGATGCGGCATAAAAATACCCCCTTTTTCTTTATCATATCATACGGCACTTCATATTGCAAATCTGTTTGACACCGTTGTTTCTCCACAGTATAATGGAGAAAAGGATGTGAGATCGTTGACTTTGACAGAAATAACAGACTTTACTGCACCGGAGCTGGATGTATATGCCCGGCTGACGGAGGCGCAGCTATTAAACCGGTTTGAGCCGAAAAAGGGAATGTTCATCGCCGAAAGCCCCAAGGTGATTCTCCGGGCGCTGGATGCCGGCTGCATTCCGGTGTCGCTGCTGGTAGAGCGCAATCATATCAACGCCGAAGCGGAGGAGGCTATTCGCCGATGCGGTGACGTGACGGTGTATACTGCGCCCTTGGATGTATTGACCCAGCTTACCGGCTTTCAGTTGACCCGGGGAATGCTGTGCGCCATGTACCGCCCTGCCCCGAGAAGCGTAGGATCGGTTTTGGAAGACGCTTCCCGGGTGGCAGTGCTGGAGGATGTGATGAATCCTACCAATTTGGGGGCGATTTTCCGCTCCGCGGCAGCGCTGGGCATGGATGCCGTGCTGCTCACCGGTGGCTGCACCGACCCGCTGTACCGGCGCTGCGCCCGGGTGAGCATGGGCACGGTGTTTCAGGTTCCCTGGGCCTATGTGGGGGAAGACTGGCTGGCACAGCTGAAGGAAATGGGCTATCAAACCGCGGCAATGGCGCTGACTGAGGACTGCGTCAGCATCTGCGACCCCCGGCTGCGGGGAGGAAAGCTGGCGATTGTACTGGGTACGGAAGGGGATGGCCTCAAGGAGAGCACCATTGCGACATGTGACTATAGGGTGAAAATCCCCATGTATCACGGGGTGGATTCTTTGAATGTGGCGGCGGCCAGCGCTGTGGCGTTTTGGGAACTGAGTAAGCCTTCCCCTTGAGGGGAAGGTGGCAAAAATCTTTGATTTTTGACGGATGAGGTGTCGTGTAAGGTTGGTTACACCTCATCAGTCATGGATCGCTGCGCGTTCCATGACAGCTTCTCCTCAAGGAGAAGCCATTTCGGGCGACGAAAGTCGCCCGTTTTTATTTGAAATAATTTCCAAAAAGGGTTGCAATTCCCGGACAAAAGGAGTATGATGGCAGAAGTGTTTTCAAACAGAAAAATGCTGTGAGGTGGACACCATGAGACGAAATGATGTAAACATGCTTTCCGGCTCGATTACAAAAGGACTTCTCGCAATTTCCCTTCCTGTCATGGTCATGAATGTACTGACATCCCTGTTCAATGTCATCGACATGACCATTCTGAAAACATTCGATCCCGGCGACGGTATCGCGGTTGGCGCGGTGGGCGTTTGCGGATCCCTGATCACGCTGATTACGGGTCTTGTCATCGGCATTGCCTCCGGATCCAACGTGGTCATTGCAAAGAACATCGGCAGAAGAGACCCGGAGAGTGTAAGCCGTGCCGTGGGCGCGTCGGTTGCCGTTTCCATAGTCTCCGGACTTGCCATAGGCGTCATTGGTGTTGTGGGCGCAGAGCTGTTCCTTCGCTGGAACAACTGCCCGGATACTCTGTTGGACCAGGCAACTGTGTACTTCCAGCTGTATTTTGCCGGCGTGCCCCTTTTAATGGTAGATAACTTCTGCAGCGCCATTCTTCGTGCCACGGGAGATTCCCAGCGGCCTATGATTTTCTCTTTGGCCAGCGGTGCGCTCAAGGTGATACTCACCTTTGTGTTTGCTGCTGTTTTCCGCATGGGTGTGGAAGGTGTTGCCATTGCCACGATTCTCGCCTGGACCACCAGCAGCACGTTGTATCTGGTTACGCTGCTGCGGCACAAGGGACTTGTCCGGCTGTATCTTAAGCATATCCGGTTGTACAAACAGGAGCTGAAGCAGATTCTGCATATCGGTGTGCCTGCGGGATTGCAGCGGGGTATGTATGCGATTGCCAATGTGGTGATTACCGCTACCGTCAATTCCTTTGGCCCTGCCGCCACCACCGGTATTTCCATCGCCAACAATTACGACGGCATTCTCTACCAGCTGGTGACAGCCCCTGCCATCGCGGTGATGCCTTATGTGAGCCAGAATATCGGCGCAGGCAACCCCAAGCGGGCAATGAAGTCGGTTTGGAGCGGCATTCTGATTGCCACCGGTCTGGGTGCAACCTTCGGCGCGCTGTCGGCGATCTTCTCCGCGGAGCTGTCTTCCATCATGTCCTCCGATCCTGCTGTGATTGCTTACTCCCAGCAGAAGATGATTATCATTTCCAGCACCTATTTTATCTGCGGCATCAACGATATCATCGGCTATGCCCTGCGGGGCATGGGAAGACCGGTTGCCGCAACGGTTGCCACCATGGTATATATGTGCGCGCTGCGGTTTGTATGGGTGTATCTCATTTTCCCGCTGATGCCGAACATGACATTTTTGTATCTGGTTTGGCCCGTCGGCTGGGTGCTTTCCATCATTTCGCTGCTGTTTGTGTTCTTCCCCACGGTCAAGAAGCTGACAAAAGCCCATTCCTCCGCACCCCTTACGGCAAAATAAAAACTCTGCCTCCGGAATATTCCGGAGGCGGAATTTTTTGCAAGTGTTTCCTATAGGCGGCTTAGAATTTCACCTTGCCGGCCAGATTCTTTTCAAAAATCATGTTTTCCTGCAGATAGGTCCATTTGCCCAGATTGCGTTCTTTTGCTCTGTTGTACATGGCATAGGCGATGGATACATCCACATAAGACAAGCCAACGGCATCAAAATAAATGAATTCGTCGTCGTTTTCCCGGCCCGGCTTCTTTCCGGACAGAACATCAATCAGATTGCCGTGAATGTCGTTGTCGGTGATGACGCCGTCCTTATAGCAGCGGGATACGGTCTGGGTGCGGTGCTTCACGGTTTCCCAATCGTCGCATACAATCTTGTCTGCCATTTTGACGACTTCATACTCGTCCTCCCAGCCGCCGATGTGGCTGTAGAACGCGCCCTTCTTAATCCATTCGGCTTTCAGCAAGGGTGCCTGGGCGCTGGTGGCGGTGACAATGATATCCGAATCCACGATGGCGTCCTTTAATACCGTTTTACAGCTGACAAAGGTCATATCGGGAACCAGCGGGGAAAGATCCCGGATAAAGGCTTCCTCTTCTGCCTCGCTGACAGCGGCAACCTTGCAGACTTTCAAAGAGGGACGGACGGCCTTCATGCCCAGCAGGTGCATTTTTGCCTGCTCGCCTGCGCCGATGAAGCCGATGCTTTCCGAATCCTTCCGGGAAAGAGCCTCTGCCGCGGTGGCGCCCATGGCGGCTACCCGGATATTGGAGCAAAGGGTGCCGTCCATAACGCAGACGGGGAAGCCCTTTTCAATTTCGGACAGGATAATGATGGCAGAAAGATTCTGCACGCCGAACTTGCGGGGGTTGGGCGGGAAGACGCTGACCCATTTTACGCCGCAGATTTTTTCATCCAGAAGGGTTGCGGGCAGACAGTTGATCCGCTCCTGGGTTTCTTCCTTGAAAATCTGCACGATTTTGTCCGGGAACAGAATGCGGTTTTCCTGAAACCGGAAAAGACTCTCCTTCAGAGCGCCGATTGCCAGAGAAAAGTCAAACGCGCCTGCTTCGATCAAGTCTTCCTGGGATAGGGTAAGATACTGAATTTCGGTGTGGTTCATAATGCCCCTCCTTTTTTATCGATATTCTCAGTATAGAGGCAGGTGGGGCAATTGTAAATAATTAGCTAAGGTTGTCTTGCTAAATCATAAATTGTGTAGTAAAATGATAGTATCACCGAAAGGAGTGAGCATATGGAAATCCTGCAGCTTCGCTATTTTTACCTAAGTGCCCAAAACGAGAATTTTTCAACCACGGCAAAAACCTTCGGTGTGCCGACTACTGCGGTGTCCTCCTCCGTAAGACGGCTGGAACAAGAACTGGGCTGCCCCCTGTTTGACCGGACCTGCAACAGCATTTCCCTGAACGCAAAAGGCAAACGGCTCCAGCAGGCACTGTGCGTGGTTTTCGGGGAGCTGGACAAGGCGGTAGAGGATATTTCCGAGCATTACCAGGATAAGCGGGAGCTCCGAATTCTGGTACGGGGAATGCGCCGAAAGGTTACGAATCTTCTCAGTAAATTCAGCATTTCCCATCCCAACGTCATGTTTAAAATTGCCTTCAGCGCCGACGGCGAAAACGACTTTGATGTGGTGATCGATGATGACAAAGAATGTTATGTCAACTACCAAAAGTTCGAGCTGTACAGCATGCGCCTGCATTTGAAATGCTCCGCCAAGGACCCCCTTTGCCAAAGACAGCTTTCTATGCGGGAGCTGTGTGACCGGGCCTTTGTTTCCATGGACCAGGAGAGCAATATGCACAGAATCCTGACGAAGGCCTGTGTCCGCAACGGTTTCCACCCCAACATTGCCGCCTTTTGTAACGACATTGAATGCTATGACAAGCTGGTGGCCATGGGCATGGGCATCGGAATCGGCCGGGAGGATTCTGCCGCCGACGGCGAAATAACCGACTTGTCCGTTTCCGATTTCGACGAACACTATACGGTGTTTGTCTACTATCGGGAAAACGATTGCTTTGGCAATATAAAGAAGCTGATCGACTTCATGAAGGAAAACCGGGAATAAATAGCAAGGGGCGACCGCCGGTCGCCCCTGTGTTTTTATGACACTATTTTGCTGACATCAGCGCTCCGGGCAAGGGCTTACAGCGTCAATCGGTAAATGTTCGCCATATCCTGTTCCTGCAGCACGACGAATCGGCCCAGAGTTCCGTTGTTTCCGTTGCCGTAGGCAGCGGTATGGGCGAGGTAAGGAATGTCCTCCTCTTTGCCGCCCAGCTCAGAAAGGGTCTGGGGCATACCGATGGATTTCAGGAAAGCCCGGAAGGCACGGATACCTGCTTTTGCAGTGATCTCCGGATGCTGGAAATCCATTTCGCAGCCCCAAATCCGGTTGGCGGCCTGGGCAAACCGCATCACATCCTGGTTCATGGTATATTCCATCCACGCAGGGAAGACCACCGCCAGACCGGCACCGTGGGCGCAATCGTAAAGGGCGGAGAGCTCATGCTCCAAATCGTGGCTTGCCCAGTCCTGTTCCCGGCCCACGCCGCAGCAGTTGTTGTGCGCCAGCATACCGGCCCACATAATATTCGCCCGGGCCCCGTAATCATTGGGGTTTTCAATGACCTTGGGCGCTTCGTGAATCATGGTCATCAGCAGACCTTCGATGACACGGTCGGTCACTTCCACATCCGTGGTGTTGGTGAAATAGCGCTCAAACAGATGGGCCATAATGTCGGTGACACCGCAGGCGGTCTGATAGGCAGGAAGGGTCTGGGTCAGCTCCGGATTCAAAATGGAGAAGACGGGACGCAGAACATCTCCGCCTGCGCTGCGCTTGAGCATGCCCTCTTCCTTGGTAATCACAGAGCCGGAGCTGCCTTCGCTGCCGGCTGCAGCGATGGTTAATACGGTGGCAACGCTCAGCGCTTTCTGAACGCGTTTTCCACTGTAAAAATCCCAAAAGTCGCCATCGTATACTGCGCCTAAGGCGATTGCTTTTGCCGAATCAATGGTGCTGCCGCCGCCCACGGCCAGCACAAAATCCACGCTTTCCTTTTTGCACAGGTCGATGCCTTCGTATACCAGTCCGCTTCTGGGATTGGGCTTTACGCCCCCCAGTTCCACAAAAGACAGACCCTCAGCGCGCAAAGCGGTTTTTACCCGCTCCAGCAATCCGGAGCGGACAATGCTGCCGCCGCCATAGTGGATCAGCACCTTCGTTCCGCCAAACCGCTTGACATATTTGCCCACATTGTTTTCTTCCCCTTTGCCGAAAACGAAATAGGTAGGACTGTAGAATGTAAAGTTGTTCATAATGACCTCCTGAAAAAGTTTTTTTCATTGTATCATAAATAAAATAAAAAGAATAGGGGCAACCAAAAAGAAATCCCCGCGCACTTGGGGTGCGCGGGGATAAGCTTATGGGTTATAAAATGCGGCGTACCAAATAACCGTAAGGGCGACTCCAATGAAAAGGAAAATGAGTCCTGTCACAAGAATATAGCGGTTGTTATGCTTTTTGGCATCGCCCAGCTTACGGGCCCGGTAATCGGCGTATCGCTCGTGTCTTGCTCTGCCCATAGGGACAAAGGCCAGAACAACATTTCTCAGAACGAATCCGATTCCGATGAGCGCTCCCTCGCCGCTGACATACATCATGCCCGCAAAAAGCGTCATCAAGATTCCCGCGACGAAGAATGCGTCGGATAGAATCTGGACATTGACCGCTGCGCTGTGGGCGAAGAAGCCCTTCGACCAAATCACAAGGAATGCGATCAGTGCCTCAATGCCAAAACATATCCCATAGTTTCTGATTGTTACTTTGGTTTCCTGTTTCACTGCTGTTAACCATCCATCCTGTTACTTGACCTGTTGCTTGTATTTTTCCGCTTCTGCGTCGTTGCAGTATACGAAATGTCCGGGGGTAATCTCACGGAACGAGGGAGTACTTACCGAATAATCGTGTTCTGCAATGGGGTTGTAGTGAATTCTGGTGCGCTGCTTCTCATATACGGGGTCGGGCAGGGGAATTGCCGAGAGGAGAGATTTCGTATAAGGATGCAGAGGATTCTTGAACAGCTCGTCGGAATCCGCAAGCTCCACCATCTTTCCGAAGTACATAACGCCGATTCGGTCGGAGAAGTACTTAACCACCGACAGGTCGTGGGCGATGAACAAAATGGTAAGTCCCAGCCGCTCCCGAAGATCGTTGAGCAGGTTGATGACCTGCGCCTGAATCGATACATCAAGGGCAGAGATGGGCTCGTCGGCAATGATCATCTCGGGCTGCATGATAACCGCTCTGGCGATGCCGATACGCTGGCGCTGACCGCCGGAGAACTCGTGAGGATAACGGTCTGCGTGCTCCCGCACAAGACCCACCGTCTCCAGAATCTCGTAGACCTTCTCGTTGATATATTCCTTGTCGGTGATGCCGTTAATCACCAGACCCTCAGCGATAATATCACGCACGGTCATACGGGGGTCAAGAGAGGCGATGGGATCCTGGAAGATCATCTGGATCTGGGTGATGAGCTTGCTCTTCTTGGCTACCCGGCAGCGGCTCCTGTATTCCTTCTGGAGGGCCTTGAGCTTCTCGTCATTGCCCTCTGCCGCCCGGAATTTCTGGGCATACTCTTCTTCCAGCGCCTTCAGAAGGGTCTGGACATACTGCTTGTCCACTTCCTTGCTGTCAGACTTGGCATCCTTGATCAGCGCCCGATTCTTGTCGACAATCGCGCCAAGCTCCTGGTTGATCTTCTGGATTTCTTCCCGGATGGCAGCCTTTCTCAGGTCGTCTGCATTCTTTTCAGAGCGCAGAGCCTTGATCTTCTTGGCGGCATCGGTACGGGCAGCGGCGATTGCGTCCTGATAAGAACGGATTCCTGCGCCGATTCTCTGCCCCTTGAAATAAACATTACCCGAGGTGATGTTATACAGCTTGATGATGGAACGGCCGGTTGTGGTCTTTCCGCAGCCGGACTCACCCACAAGACCAAAGGATTCACCCTTCCGGATCTCAAAGCTGACATCGTCAACGGCCTTAAGATCCTTGCGGCCCAGACGAAAATACTGGCAAAGGTGGTCCACTTTCAACAATACTTCACGATTATTCTCCATGGTTGCCACCTCTTTCTTTCATGCGCCGGATACGCTCGGTAATAATCTTGGGGATTTCCACCTTGGGTGCATTGGGATGGAGAAGCCATGTTGCAGCATAGTGTGTGGGAGAAACCTCATACATGGGCAGCTGCATTTCAAAGTCGATCTCCAGCGCATACTTGTTTCGTTCGGCAAACGCATCGCCGACGGGGGGATAAATCATATTCGGAGGTGTGCCGGGGATCGCATCCAGCTTTTCGTTGGTATCAAGGTCGGGCATGGAGGAGAGAAGTGCCCAGGTGTAGGGATGCTGAGGATTATAGAATACCTCTTCCGCCGTGCCGTACTCTACGATCTTGCCCGCATACATTACGGCAATTCTGTCCGCCATGTTTGCAACAACACCGAGGTCGTGGGTGATAAAGATAATGGAAAGGTTGTGTTCCCTCTTGAGTCGGTTGATCAGCTCGAGAATCTGCGCCTGAATGGTAACGTCAAGTGCGGTTGTCGGTTCGTCGCAAATCAGAATATCGGGATTTGCGGAAAGCGCAATGGCGATAACGATACGCTGACGCATACCGCCGGAAAATTCAAACGGATACTGTCTGAAACGCATTCTTGCTTCCGGAATACCGACCTCTTCCATGAGCTTGATCGCCTTTTCCTTTGCAATACGCGGTGTCAGCGTGTAAACGATCTGCGATGCCTTTTCCTTGAGGTAATCGATGATCTCAATACAGCGCTTATCTGCATCAAAGCTGTTTTCGTTCTCAAGGTCAGCCTTGAACTTGGTCATAACGCGGTTCAGGACAGAAA
>JAZNMX010000017.1:0-17460 GCA_045579965.1 Faecousia sp. | reverse complement strand
GTTCTCGTAATGACAATCCCCCAGTCAGCCTGCTCGGCTGACAGCCCTCTGCGGAGGGCCCCGCCGTGGCTCTGACAGCCCACTGGGCTGTCATTCACTCCCACGGCGACGCTTCGCTTACCCTTTACACAAGGGGGCCTTTCGTACCAGGAGATTCCCACGTCGCTTCGCTCCTCGGAATGACATGGGTTTTTCTGCAGGGCGTCGAGGGCGCCGCCCACTACAAAGGGGGCAAAAAAGCCTCCCCGGAATGGGGAGGCAAAATTTCTTATTCCTGTGCGGCGCTTAAGGGGCGCAGGACGCAGTATTCGTCGAAACGGGTATCATGCAAATCTGTCAAAAAGCCCAGCTGGGCGGCAGGGTCGGCAAGGGTAACCTGCCCGGCAAATACCACAATATCCGCCGCGGCGGCATTTTGCATATACAGCCGCACCCGACCCTCGGGAACGGTCATCTTGGTATCCCGGCAGCCGAAGGAAAGGGTGAAGGTATCGGTGGCGCAGGCCTTGACCAAGGTGGCGGCGGCTTCGTTCAGGGCTTTTGTCTGGTCGCCGTTGAAGCGGATCATACTGGTGTTGGGGAAACGGAAATCCTCCAGCAGCACCTCGTCAAAGCCCTTCAGCCGCAGCTCCAGAACCACCTGAATCAGGTAGGAAACCGTGCCCTCGGAGGCTGGGTTGAACCAGTAGCAGGACTTGTCGTTATCGTATTTTGTGTCCTTCCACAGACTGCCGTTACCGCCGTCCTTGGGAAGGCCGAAGGGGACATGGGCCTTTTCGTCGTCCAGGAAGTAATACTTATCCTGAAACGCCGGCAGGCGGGCGATGAGATAGTGGCCCTTTTCCCGGAGGGCGGTAATCAGCTCCTCCATTTTGGAAATCTCCACCTGCCAATGCTGCCGGCCCAGAGTCGAATCGTAGAAGAAATACCCTTCAATGTCCTTCAGCTGCAGGGCAATGGTACTACCCTTGGGCAGGGCCAGCAGCTGCTGAGAGACGGAGGAAAAATCGTCAATCAGCTCCTGAGCGGTGACGGTATAGCCGCTGAAGCGGGTCAGTTGTCCGGTCTCTTCCGGCTGTTGCTTGTCCTCGTTGAAGTGGATGTTCACCGTAGGCACCGTTCCGGGAGGAACGGGGGTGACACCGGGGGCGAAATCACCGGACAGAGAAAAGTCCAGTTTCACACCCTCCCGGGTGAATACCACATACCGGCTCAGCCAGGTAAACCACACCAGCACAACGCCGGCAGCCACCAGAATCAGCACCAGAAATGTGGCAAGAAGCTGCTTCAGCAGCCGTTTTGTCCGATAGGGAATCATGGTTATGCGCTCCTTTTGCCAATGATGCACCGCCATTCCTCTTTTTCGAGGATTTGGGTGACGGCAATGCCTGCTTTGTTCAGAGAGGCAATGACCTCCGGCAGGCGGTTATCCAAAATGCCCGAGCAAATCAGCCGGGTGCTTTCCTGCAGGAAGGCAGGCAGGGTGGGGGCAAGCCCGATAATCACATCCGCAACAATGTTTACCAGCACGGTGTCCCAGCTCTCAGCCGAAAGGCGGTCCATGAGGGGTTTGTCGGTGGTGACATTGCCGGTGAGGGCGGTGAACCGGGGGGCGGAAAAGCCGTTGTAGGCGGCGTTTTCCCGGGCGATATCCTCGGCTTTGGGGTCAATGTCCACGCCGGTGGCGGCAGCGGCCCCCAGACGGAGGGCGGCAATGGACAAAATACCGCTTCCGCTGCCCAAATCCAGACAGCGGCTGCCGGTTTTCACCGTCTGCTCCATGGCGGAAAGCACCATTTGGGTAGAGGGGTGGGTGCCGGTGCCGAAGGTGAGGCCCGGGTCGAGGATTACCGGAAGACGGCTGCCCTCATAGTCCTCCGCCAGCCAGTAGGGTAGCACCACAATTTTCTCGCCGATTTCCACAGCACTGTAGTTGTCCTTCCAGCTTTCCGCCCAGTTTTCCTCCGGAAGGGGTTTTTTCTCCAGAGTCAGCCCCAGAGCTTCCACCCGGGCGGTAAGGCGGGCAAGGGCGGCGGTATCGCTTTCTTCCAGATACAGCTTGATTTGGGAAAGCCCCTGAAGCTGCTGCTGTAAAGTTTCGTCTATGTAATCCCAGCAGGCCCGGTTTTCCTCCAGAAAGGATTCAAACTGCTGCTGATCCTCGATCACCAAATCAGAAAAGCCGGCGGCGGTTAGGACAGCGGCCACTTCCTCCACCTGACCGGCTTGGGTAGGCACGGTAATCTCCAGCCACGCCATGAAAACACCTCCGAATTTCAAGTAACGGTTTCCTTTATTGTACCCCATGGGGGTAAAATTGGCAACCGGGAAATTATGAATTTTTCTTTAGCCCCTATCTATTTTCCGAAAAGTGATATATAATAGAGGACATCAAAAAGGCTTCCCCTTGAGGGGAAGCTGTCAGCGATAGCTGACTGATGAGGTGTAACCGCTGAAAAACACACCTCATCCGTCACGCCTATGGCGTGCCACCTTCCCCTCAAGGGGAAGGCTTACCACATGCGGTGGAGTTTTGATTATGCTACAAACCCTTTCTCTTTCCCCCGGGGTGACCTTGCGGTGCTTTCGGGATAACCGGTTCAAGCAGGGCAGGCTGAGCATTCAGTTTGTCCGCCCCATGTGTCTGGAGGAGGCGTCTATGAACGCCCTGCTGCCCGCGGTTTTGCTCCGGGGCACGCAGAAGCACCCGGACCTGCGGAGTATTACCCAGTATCTAGACGATTTATACGGCGCGTCCATAGGGGATTTGGTGCGCAGAATTGGCGATTACCACACCACCGGGCTGTACTGCGCCTTTACCGAGGACAGCTTTGCCCTCCCCGGGGATGAGATTCTAAAACCTACGGTGGCATTTTTGCAGGAAATCCTCTTTGAACCGCTGACGGAAGACGGGCTTTTGTGCCCCAGCTTTGTGGAAAGCGAGGGGAAAAACCTGCTGGCGGACCTGCAGGCCCAGAAAAACGACAAGGCGCTTTATGCCGCCAACCGGCTGATGGCCACCATGTGCCGGGGAGATTCCTACGGCATTCCCCGTCTGGGTACGGCAGAAACGATTTCCCAAGTGACCCCGGAAACCCTGACCGCCCACTACCGCAAGGTGCTTAGGGAAAGCCCGGTGGAGATTTTCTATGTGGGAAGCGTGCCGGCAGAGGAAATGGCGCAGTTGCTGATGCCCTTAGCCCAGCGGCTGGGGAAACACGCAGGCCACATGCCTGCCCAGACAGCGTTTCAAGACTGTGGAGAAAGCCATGAGCGGGAGCGGCTGGAAATTGCCCAAAGCCGGGTGAATTTGGGGTTTGTGACCCCCATTACCAACCGGGACGAGAGCTTTGCGGCCATACAGGTGTTCAATGCTCTCTTTGGCGGCGGCATGACCAGCAAGCTGTTTATGACCGTGCGGGAGAAAATGAGCCTTTGCTACTCCATCAGCTCCGGTTACTACGCGACAAAGGGAATCCTCACCGTGGCGGCAGGCATTGACGGAAAGCAGGAAGCCGTTGTCCGGGAGGAGATTCTCTGCCAGCTTGCGCTGTGCCGGGAAGGGGAAATCTCCGATGCTGAGCTGGAGGGCGCCCGGCAGAGCCTGCTCAATGGTCTGCAGGGGGTTCACGATTCCCCTGGCGCCATTGAAAATTACTATGCGACCGCTGCGCTCAGCGGCTTGAACCGGACGCCGGAAGAGTACCGTCGGCAGGTATTGGCGGTGACCCGGGAGGATGTGGTGGCGGCGGCAAAGAGCCTCAGATTACACGCATCCTTTTTCTTGGAGGGACTATGCAACTGACACATTACCCACGCCTGGGGGAGAACATTTACCGGACGAAGCTAAATAACGGTTTGCAGATTCTGGTGGTGCCCAAGCCGGGCTTTTCCCGAAAGCTTGCCTATTTTGTTACAGATTTCGGGTCGATTCACACGGAATTTACCCTGGACGGGGAAACCCATCCTGTGCCGGCGGGCATTGCCCATTTCTTAGAACACAAGCTGTTTGAACTGCCGGAGCGGGATGTAACCGAGGAATTCGCCGCCATGGGCGCCAATGTCAACGCCTTCACCAGCTTTGATATCACCGCCTATTATGTTTCCTGCTGCGAGCATTTTCCCAATGCGCTGCGGCTTTTGCTGGAATTTGTGTCCACCCCCTGGTTTCCCGAGGAAAGCGTTACGCGGGAGCAGGGCATTATTGACCAGGAAATCGGCATGAACGAGGACAGCCCCGACAGCCGGGATTTTGAACAGCTGATGGTGCAGATGTACCGCAGCCACGGCATTCGGGTGCCCATTTTAGGCACAAAGGAATCCATTCGGGAAATCACACCGGAGCATTTGCGGCTTTGCCATCGGGCGTTTTATACCCCGGACAATATGGTGCTGTGCGTGGTGGGGGATGTGGACCCGGAGCAGGTTGCGGCCATTGCCACAGAGGTTCTGGGGCAGGAAAGAAAGCCGGCAGCGGTGAAGCTGCGCTATTGGCAAGAGGATATGACCTGCCCGCAGCCGGAGGGGGCGCTTGCCATGGAGGTGGCGGCGAAAAGCTTCCGGCTGGGTTTCAAGTGCGAGCCCCCGAAAACCGGGGCGGAAGCGGCATTTTTGGATGTGGCAGGGTATCTTGCCGCGGAGGTGCTGCTGGGCGAGGCGTCGCCTTTATATCTGGAGCTTTATGAAAAGGGGTTGATTGACAGCTCCTTCGGTGCCGGCTTTGAAACGGTGGACGGCTGCGCCATGCTGCTGTGCGGCGGCGACAGCGATGACCCCCATGCGGTAAAGCAGGCCATTTTGGACCGGGCAGCCCAAATCGCCGCGGAGGGCATTCCCCAAGAGGAATTTCTGCGGCTGAAACGGGGGGCGTTCGGCCGCCGGATTCGGGATTTGGACAGCTTTGACGCCACCTGCTTCCGCTTAAGCGCCTATCATTTTCTGGATTTTGACTATTTTGAATTCCCTCAGCTCTATGAATCCGTTACGGCGGAGCAGGTCTGCTCCCTGATTGAGCGCATTGTCCGCAAGGAGCGCAGCGCCATAACCGTTACCAATCCCATTTCAAAGGAGGAGTAAGCGCATGAATCCCTATACCAAGATTTCCTTCCCGTTTTTCGGCATTGAAATTGACCCGGGAAAGGGCTTTTCCATCGGGCCCCTTTCCGTCCACTACTACGGCATCATCATTGCCCTGGGTCTGCTGCTGGCGGTGCTTTACGCCTTCCGCCGGCGCAAGGAATTCGGCATTCTGGAGGAGGATTTGACCGACGGCATTCTGTGGGTCGTGCCCTTTGCCATTGTGTGCGCCCGGCTTTACTACTGCGCCTTCACATGGGAAACCTATCGGGACAACCCGGTGGAAATTCTGTACATCTGGAAGGGCGGTCTGGCCATTTACGGCAGCGTCATCGGCGCAGGCTTAGGCGTGGTGATTCACTGCCTGTGGCGGAAAATCAAGCTGCCGGCACTGCTGGATCTGGTGGCGCTGGGCTTTTTGATCGGACAGGCCATCGGCCGCTGGGGCAATTTCTTCAACCGGGAGGCCTTTGGCGCGGAAACCGACGTTTTCATCAAAATGGGTCTTTTCAACTCTGTCACCGGCCAGGTGGAATACCACCATCCCACCTTCCTTTATGAATCCCTTTGGAATGGAGCAGGCTTTGCAGCGCTGCATTTCCTAAGCAAAATCCGCCGGTATGACGGGCAGATTGCCCTGGGGTATGTGGCATGGTACGGCTTGGGAAGAACCATCATCGAGGGTCTGCGGACGGACAGCCTGTACTGGGGGTCTTTCCGGGTGAGCCAGCTGCTGGCGGCAATCAGCTGCCTGGCGGCGGTGGCGGTACTGCTGATTCTGGCGATGAAGCGGCATGATCCAAACAAGCTCTACAAAAATCAGGTGGCGGCAGCGGCAGCGCTGGCGGCACAGATTCCCGACCCGGAAGAAGAATCCGGAGAGGAAACCGAAGAAGAATAAAAACCCGGGGCGGAAAACTTCCGCCCCGGGTTCCATATCCAAGGCTTCTCCTTGAGGAGAAGCTGTCAGCGTTAGCTGACTGATGAGGTGTATTTGGAATATCGACACCTCATCCGACCTCGCCTTGCTCGGCCACCTATTTGATGTAGTATGCTTGCCCCCGGCAAGCATAGAGATTGAAAATTCGCTGCGCTCTGCAACACCCCTCAAGGGGAAGGCGTTACTTTTTCAAAAAATGGTGGCTGGTGGTGAGAATCAAGGCAAATAAAAACAGGGAAAGCACCCAGATTTGTCCGCAAACCATGGGGCTGGAGAAGAACACCAGAAGATAGTACAGGGCAGTACCTGCCGCGGCGGATGCGCCAACCGTCGCCAGATTTACTACCAGCAGCAGTAAGGTAAGGCTCAGCCATAGAATGCTCACAAAGCGCAGCCGGGCAAGGGTTTTCTTATCCTTTGCCTTTGCTGCCCGATACAAAAGCACCCCCGGCGGCAGGAAAAACACCACCGCCGCTGCCACCAAAAGGGCGTAAATTGCCCCCTGAGGACTGGGAACAAAGCCCAGCAGGGCGCACAGAAAATAGGCGTTTGCCCATAAAATCCACAACGTTTTGTTTCGCATAAGGCTCTCCTTCGGAAGGGTGTATAGCCCCATTTTACTCCAAAACTTCCCGTTTGGCAAGGAAAAAGACTAGACACGCCGGAATGATTCTGTTATACTGGTAGAATAATAAAGGTTAGATGGAGGGATTTTTCACATGAAATGTCCGTTTTGCGGTGACCAGGAAAGTAAGGTTGTGGACTCCCGTCGCTCCGACGAGGGGGACAGCATCCGCCGCCGTCGGGAATGTATCGCCTGCCAGCGCCGGTTTACCACCTATGAAATCGTAGAAAGTCTGCCCATCATTGTGGTCAAGAGGGATGGAACCCATCAAAGCTTTGACCGCAACAAGATTCTCAAGGCCATGGTTCGCGCCTTCGACAAGCGGAAGGTGGCCATGGAGGATTTGGAGAAGGTTGCCACGGAAATTGAGCAGTCCATTCAGAACACCCTGGAGCGGGAAATCAGCACCGATAAAATCGGCGAAATGGTGATGGCCCGGCTGAAGGATATGGACCAAGTGGCGTACATTCGGTTTGCCTCTGTCTACCGTCGGTTCCAGGACGTGGGCAGCTTCATTCAGGAAATCAAACGGCTGGACAACAACTAAGGAGTCATCCATGGATTCAATCAAGAAAATCTTTGAGGAATTCGACTTGGCGGCATTTTTGCCGGAAGTGGATACCTTGATGGGTTGGATAGAAACGCTGCTGCGGCTTTTGGTGATGGCAGCGCCCCTATTTTTGCTGGGCTTTGGGCTTTTGTACCTGCTCGCGCCCCCCAAGGAGGCAAACTACCGGCTGGGCTACCGGTTCTATTGGAGCATGGCAAGCCTGGACGCCTGGCAGTTTACCCACAAATTGGTGGGCAAGGTCTGGACCGGAATGGGTCTGGCGCTGACGGTGATTATGGCGCTGATTTGCAACGGCTTCCGTCGCCAGGCGCCTATGGACATGGTCTGGACGGCGGTAAAATGCCTGCTTTGGGAATTGGCGCTGGTGGGCATAAGCGTTCTGGCGGTGAATGCGGTGATTGTGTCCGCATTCGACAAGGACGGCTTCCGCCGGGGCGAATACGAGGAAGAATAATATTGCAAAAGGACCGGTGAAAACCGGTCCTTTTTCTGTCATTGCGAGGGCGCGCAGCACTCAAAAGCCTCCCCTGTGTAAGGGGAGGTGGCAAAAATCTATCATTTTTGACGGAGGGGTTGTAATTACACGACAATCCCCCAGTCTTTTTGCTTCGCAAAAATCCAGCCCTCTGCGGAGGGCCCCGCCGTGGCTCTGACAGCCCACTGGGCTGTCTTTCACTCCCACGGCTACGCTTCGCTTACCCTTTACACAAGGGGGCCTTTGTACCAGGAGATTCCCACGTTGGGCTTCGCCCTCCTCGGAATGACAGTCGGGGCGTCGAGGGCGCCGCCCCCTACAAATCGGAAATTCCTTGCGGTGACAGAGAAAAACGAAAGGAAACCCCGTCGATTCCTCGACGGGGTTTACATAAAACTTAGAAATTACTTCTTCAGGTAGGCATCGATGGCGGCTGCGCCCTTCTTGCCTGCGCCCATGGCCAGAATGACGGTTGCGGCGCCGGTAACGGCATCGCCGCCGGCAAACACGCCGTCACGGGTGGTCATCTCGTTCTCGTTGACAATCAGGCAGCCCTTCCGGTTTGTTTCCAGACCGGGGGTGGTGGACCGGATCAGGGGGTTGGGGCTGGTGCCCAGAGCCATGATAACGGTATCCACATCCAGGATGAACTCACTGTTGGGAACTTCCACGGGGCGGCGGCGACCGGAGGCATCCGGCTCACCCAGCTCCATACGGACGCACTTCATGCCGCAAACACGGCCGTTTTCGTCGCCGATAATCTCAACAGGATTGCACAGAGTCTTGAACTCGATGCCCTCTTCCTTGGCGTGGTGCTGCTCTTCCTTACGGGCAGGCATTTCGGCCTCGCCACGGCGGTACACGATGTAAACATGCTCCGCACCCAGACGCATGGCGCAGCGGGCGCCGTCCATAGCCACGTTGCTGCCGCCAACCACGGCCACAGCCTTGGACTGGATAATGGGGGTATCGTAGCTTTCGTCGTAAGCCTTCATCAGGTTGGTACGGGTCAGGTACTCGTTGGCGGACATAACGCCCTTCAGCGCCTCGCCGGGAATGTTCATAAACATGGGAAGTCCCGCGCCGGAGCCCACAAATACAGCCTTATAGCCCATCTCGAACAGCTCGTCGATGGTTAAGACACGGCCGATGACCATGTTGGTCATCACTTCCACGCCCTGAGCCTCCAGCTTGGTGATTTCATTGGCAACGATTGCCTTGGGCAGACGGAACTCGGGAATACCGTAAACCAGCACGCCGCCGGCGGTATGCAGAGCCTCGAACATGGTTACCTGGTAGCCCAGCTTGGCCAGGTCGCTGGCGCAGGTCATACCGGCAGGGCCGGAACCGACGACGGCTACCTTAATGCCGTTGGATTCCGTCTTCTTGGGCATGGCGTTTACATTTTCCCGGTACCAGTCGGCAACGAACCGCTCCAGACGGCCGATTGCCACGGGTTCACCCTTGATGCCGCGGACACACTGGGCTTCGCACTGGGTTTCCTGGGGGCAGACACGGCCGGAAAGGGCGGGCAGTGCGTTGGTGGAGGTAATCACCTCGTAAGCGCCGGCGAAATCGCCCTCGGCAACCTTACCGATGAACTCGGGAATCCGCACATTGACAGGGCAGCCTTCCACGCACTTGGGGTTCTTGCACTTGAGGCAGCGGCCTGCCTCTTCAATGGCCATTTCCGGGGTGTAGCCCAGAGCAACTTCCTTAAAATTCCGGGCGCGGACCTTGGGGTCCTGCTCCGGCATGGGGGTCTTTACCAAAGTCATATTTGCCATAGCTGCGCCCTCCTTACTTAATTAGTGCCTTGCCCATGGCTTCGATGCGGCAGGCGTGCTTTTCGGTGACCTCAGCCTCACGGGTGCGGTACACACTGTTGCGGTTCATCAGTTCTGCGAAATCCACCTTATGGCCGTCAAATTCCGGGCCGTCTACGCAGGCGAACTTGGTCTCGCCGCCAACGGTAACACGGCAGCCGCCGCACATACCCGTGCCGTCCACCATGATGGGGTTCAGGGAAACACTGGTATGAACACCGAAGGGCTCGGTGGTCTTGCAGACAAACTTCATCATGGGAATCGGGCCGATGGCCAGAACCTCGTCAAAGGTCTCGCCGGCCTCCAGCAGCTCCTGCAGGGGCTGGGTGACCAGGCCGTGGCGGCCGTAGGTGCCGTCGTCGGTCATGAGAATCAGCCGGTCGGCAACTTCCTTGAATTCTTCTTCCAGAATCACGATGTCCTTGCTGCGGAAACCGACGATAACGGTAACCTCAGCGCCGGCTTCCTTAAAGCCACGGGCAGAGGGCAGAGCGATGGCGCAGCCAACACCGCCGCCAACCACGCAAACCTTCTTTTTGCCCTCCACGGGGGTGGGCTTACCCAGAGGACCGACGAAGTCCTGTATGTAGTCGCCTTCCTTCAGGCTGCCCAGAGCCTGAGTGGCAAAGCCAACCTTCTGGAAGATAATGGTAACGGTGCCCTTCTCCCGGTCATAGCCGGCGATGGTCAGCGGCACGCGCTCGCCCTTTTCGTCCACCCGGAAGATGATGAACTGACCCGCTTTGGCCTTCTTGGCAACAAAGGGGGCTTCAATGTCCATCAGGGTGACGGCGGCGTTCAGCTCCTGCTTACGTACGATTTTGAACATGATAAACCTTCTTTCTTACTTGACCTGCTGCTTCAGCAGATCACGGATTTCGGTGAGAAGCACTTCCTCAGCAGGAGGTGCGGGGGGTGCGGGGGGCTCTGCGGCAGCTTCGGCCTCTTCCTTCTTCTTGCCCAGCTCAGAAATGCGGTTCAGAGCCTTGACAATAGCAAATACCACCACAGCCAGAATGAGGAAGTTGATAACGGCGGAGATGAAATTGCCGTAGGTCAGATAGTTCAGAACCTCCTGAACCACTTCGGTGCCGTCTTCCAGCACCACGGTTTCATAGGTGGGGGTAACCCAGGGCATCCGGGGCAGAGCAATCTTGGCATCGGAGAAATCCGCGCCGCCCATGAAGATGTTCACCAGGGGCATAATCAAATCATTGGTCAGGCTCTTGGTGATGGTGGAGAAGGCACCGCCGATGATAGTACCAACGGCAAGAGCCATTGCGTTGCCCTTAACGGCAAACTCGGTAAATTCTTTCCACAGAGATTTTGCTTTTTCCTTAGCCATAAACTGTACTTCCTTTCTTTCTGTAAGGGTTAACCCCTTGAAATTACTTCTTTTCGATGATTTCCAGGCCGCCCAGGTACTTGCGCAGGCACTCGGGCACCACGATGGAACCGTCGGCGCGCTGGTTCTGCTCCACCAGAGCGGGGAAAATCCGGGAGGTTGCCAGGCCGGAGCCGTTCAGGGTGTGGACAAAGTCGATTTTTCCGTCAGCGCGGCGGTAACGGATGTTGCCCCGGCGGGCCTGATAATCCCGGGCATTGGAAACGGAGGAAACTTCCTTGTAGCCGTCCATGGAGGGGATGAGGATTTCGATGTCGTAGGTTCTTGCCATGGAGGCGGAGCAGTCGCCGGCGGCCAGCTTCACGGTACGGAAGTGGAAGCCCAGATTCTCCACCAGCTTTTCCGCCTTGGTAACCAGCTCGTCAAAGGCCTCGTCGGAGGTTTCGGGGGTGGTAAACTGGAACATTTCCACCTTATTAAACTGGTGACCGCGCACCATGCCCCGCTCGTCAGCCCGGTGAGAACCGGCTTCCCGGCGGAAGCAGGGAGTATAGGCGAAGAATTTCTTGGGAAGGTCGGCCTCGGTGAGGATTTCGTCCCGGTAGACGCTGGCCAGAGCCGCCTCGGCGGTGGGGAGCATGTAGTGCACCCGGTCGTCGGTGGGGTTGGCGATTTTGTAAACCTCGTCGGCAAACTTGGGGAACTGACCGGCAGTTTCGCCGCACTGATACTCCAGCATGTGGGGCGGCAGAATGAAATCGTAGCCGTCAGCGGTGTGGGTGTCGATGAAGTAGTTTAAAAGAGCCCATTCCAGGCGGGCGCCCATGCCGGTGTACATCCAGTTGCCGGCGCCGGCCAGCTTTACGCCCCGCTCGTAGTCAATCAGACCCAGATCGGTGCAAAGATCCACATGGTGCTTGGGTTCAAAGTCAAAATCCGGCTTTTTGCCCACATAGCGCAGGGGCTCGTTGTTTTCCTTGCCGCCGGGGAGCAGGTCGCCGTCGGGCAGGTTGGGAAGGCTCAGCATAGCGGTGCGGAATTCCACGCTCAAATCCTTCAGTGTTGCGGAATCCTGGGCAATGGCGGCATCAATGGCGATGCTCTGCTGACGGTTGGTCTCGATGATGGCGTCGATGTCGGCAGTGTCCTTGCCCTGCTTTTCGGCACCCTTTTTCTGGCCGAACAGCTTGCCGTTTTCCTTGGCCAGCTTGTTTTTCTCAGCGGTTTTGGTTTCTGTGGCGGTTTTTAAGCCCCGAATCTGCACATCCAGCTCCAGAATCCGGTCCACAATGGCGTCGCAGTCTACTTCCTTAGCCTTCAGACCGGCCTTGACTGCGTCGGGATTTTCCTTAATTCTTTTAATGTCTAACATAGCTACCTCTCCTTAGAGAAATTAAATATCCTTCGGCTTTTCGGGAATGATCAGGGCGCAAACGATATATGCCAACACACCTGCGCCGGCAAAAATGGTCAAAAGCGCCCAGCCAACCCGGACCAAGGTTGGGTCCAGATTAAAATACTCCGCAAAACCGCCGCATACACCGCAGAGCTTTTTGGTGTCATCGACTCGGTAAAGCTTCTTTTCCATAACAGTCTCCTTTTTGTTCCGTTTATTTCAATTTCATCAGCGCGTCCAAGAGGACCTGTAGGTCCTCCTGGCCGTAAAATTCCAGTTCAAAACGGCCCTTGCGCTTGCCGTTGACGATTTTTACGCCCCGGCCCAGCTGCTTGGAAAGGCTTTTCTCGCATTCTCCCAGGTAATCCACCGCAAAGGTGACCGGCGGCTGGGGCTTGGGCTCTCGCTCCATATTCTTGCACAAAAGCTCTGCCTGACGGACGGAAAGTCCCAGCGCGGCGATTTTTTGAGCGGCTTCCAGCTGCTTTTTCTCGGATTTGAGGCTCAGAATCGCCCGGGCATGGCCAGCAGAGAGAGCACCTGTCCGCAGCTGCAGCAGAATTTCTTCCGGCAAATTCAGCAGCCGCAGGGCATTTGCCACGGCGCTGCGGGATTTTCCCACCCGCTGGGCGCTTTCTTCCTGAGTCAGACCGTAGTCGGCAATCAGACTTTGATAACCCAGGGCCTCTTCCACGGGGTTCAAGTTCTGCCGCTGAAGGTTCTCAATCAGCGCCAGCTCCATGGCGGTTTGGTCGTTCGCTTCAACGACTACCACGGGAACTTCCTTTAGGTTTGCCATTCGGGCGGCTCGCCACCGGCGTTCGCCGGCAATAATCTGATAATAGCCGGAATCCAGCTGCCGCACAGCAATGGGCTGCAAAATGCCGTGCTGGGCAATGGACTCGGACAGCGCCTCCAGCTCGGCTTCGTCAAAATCCTGCCGGGGCTGGCTGCGGTTGGGTTCTACCTTATGAATGGGCAGCAGCTGATAAGGGGTGCTCTCGGCAGAAACTTCGGTGAAGTCCTCCAGCAGCGCGCCCAGGCCCTTGCCCAAACCTTTTTTGGATGCCACAAATATCATCCTTTCTGTGTGAGTTTCTCGTGGATTTCCTCCGCCATGGCGGCATACGCCTTTGCGCCCTTGCTGGAGCGGTCATAGGCCGTTACCGGCAGGCCGTGGCTGGGAGCTTCCGCAAGGCGAATGTTCCGGGGAATGACCGTGGCATACACCTTGCCGGGGAAATGGCGGCGGACTTCCTGGGCCACCTGGGTGGAGAAATTGGTTCTGCCGTCAAACATGGTCAGCGCCACGCCAAAAATCTCCAGACCGGGATTGACCCGCTTTTTTACAGACCGGAGGGTGGACATCAGGTCGGAAAGCCCCTCCAGAGCGTAGTATTCGCACTGCACCGGCACCAGAATGCCCTCTGCGGCGGCAAGGCCGTTCAGCGTTAGCATTTCCAAAGAGGGGGGGCAGTCGATAAAAATCAAATCGTAGTTGTCTTTTACCTGGGACAGCGCCTGGGCCAGCTGGTGGTTGGGGTTTTCCATGCCAATCAGCTCCACCGCAGCGCCGGCCAAATCCGCAGAAGAAGGCAGGACATCGCCATATTTGGTATGTACGATGGCATCCGTGGCGGCAGCGCCGTCAATCACCACATCGTACACATCTTTTTTCACTTTCCGTTTGTTTACGCCCATGCCGGAGGTGGCGTTGGCCTGGGGGTCAAAGTCGCACAGCAGCACTTTCAGACCCAGATTGGTCAGCGCTGCGGTTAGATTCACGGCGGTGGTGGTTTTTCCCACGCCGCCTTTTTGGTTGACTACTGCAATGATTTTACCCATACCACACCTCCTGGGTCAGTGTTTCACGTGAAACACCGGGGTTCTGTCTTTTGGAATGTTTCACGTGAAACATTCAAGTGGGGCTGCTGCTGTCGATGGTTCCGTAGTTCTGCCCGATGCTGGGGCTGTCCTCCGGCTGCTCCATGGCGCGCAGCAGCATGGCTGCGGTAATGGCTAAGGCAGCAAGGGAAGTAATCAGCAGCAGAATCAGCCACCGCCGCCACCGGCGCAGGTGGCGAATTTGCTCCTCGGGCTTGGCATACCGGGGTCGGCGGCTCTTTTTCTTTGCGGTCGTGTTTGTGGGGCGAACGGGGAGCTGAACGGTGATGTTGGGCTTGACCGGATCCCGCTCCATGGCGGCCAGACATTTTTCGCAGAACATATCCGGTTCCTGGATTTCCACACCGCAACGGACACAGCGCATTTCCACAAACCCCCATTCTATAAAATATCGATTGTATTATACACCACTTTTTCTCTGGCGTAAAGAGGAAAAACAGAAAAACTTTATTCGATTGACAGATTCCGGAAATTGTGAATTTTTTATAAAGTTATAAAAACCCTATTGACAATCACGCGACCATGTGATACTATCATATCACCACAAAGCAAAGGAGGTACCCCAATGCAATGGACCATCCCCGGCACGGTCCTCACCGCAACCGCGGAGGAAACGCCCTATCTGGAGGACCGATTCAGAAGTATGTTCCTGGGTGGGGGTATGGTGCTCAGTCAGGTGGCTGCCGTCACCGGCCTGGAAAGCCATACCGTTCAAAACTGGGTCAAGCGGGGCTTTTTGCCCAGCCCGGAGCGCAAGCGCTACTCTCTTCGCCAGCTTTGCCGAATTTTAAACATCAATATGCTTAAATCGGCGCTGTCTTTGGAGGATATCTGCGGACTTCTGCAGTATATCAACGGCGACTTGACGGACGAAACGGACGACATCATCGACGATTCGGTGCTGTATTTCCTCTTTGTCCGGCTGGCGGCCCATCATCGGCAGATGAATGACCCAAAAGGGCGGGATGCCTTTCTGCAGGAGCTGCTGAAGGATTACCCCGAGCCGACACCCGGTGCCCGGGAACGGGTTGCCCAGGTGCTTCGGATTATGCTGACGGCCTGGGCGGCCTCTCAGCTGCGGCAGCAGGCACAAAACATGATAACCCAATTAAAAGAAAATCAGTAAAGGAGTAATGGAAAAATGTCTGACGGAACCTATCACTACAATTTTAATCAAAAGCCCATCGACATCAAAAAGATTGCCCGAATCGCCGTGATTTGCGTGGCAGCATTGGTGGTGCTGGTGGGCGCGCTGACCTGCTTCTACACCGTAGACGACAAGCAGCAGGCGGTGGTAACCACCTTTGGCAAGGTGCAGAATGTTGCCGAGCCGGGTCTGCATTTTAAGCTGCCCTTCGGCATTCAAAAGGCACATAAGGTAGATGTAAACGTATACCAGAAAATCGAGCTGGGCTACTACACCGACAAAAACGGCGTAGACCAGACAAAGGTGAGCGAAAGCACCATGATTACCGGCGATTACAACATCGTCAATGTGGATTTCTTTGTGGAATACAAAATCAGTGACCCGGTAAAGTATCTGTTCTCCTCCAACGACCCCGAGGGCGTTCTGAAGAATCTGGTGCAGAGCCAGGTCCGCAATGTGGTAGGCTCCTCCAGCGTGGATGCGGTGCTTACCGACGGCAAGGAAAACATCCAGATGCAGGTCAAGGAGCTGGTTTCCCAGATTCTTGAAGAGTACGACATCGGTCTGACCCTGGTAAATGTGCGGATTCAGGACTCCGAGCCCCCCACCCGGGAGGTAAACGAGGCGTTCAAGGCGGTGGAAACCGCCAAGCAGACCGCTGAGGCGGTGGTGAACGAAGCTAAGGCATATCAAAATGCCAAGCTGCCCCAGGCCCGCTCCGATGCGGATAAGCTGCTGCAGAATGCCCAGTATTTGAAGCAAAAGCGGATCAACGAGGCCATTGAGGCTGTGGCCATGTTTGAAGCCATGTACGCCGAATATGCCAACAACCCGGACATTACTCTGTCCAGAATGTACTATGAGGCCATCGCCCAGGTTCTTCCCGGGGTCAAGGTCTATATCAACACCGGCAGCGGTGACACTGTAGATATGCTGCTGCCTCTGGAATCTCTGGTAGGAGGGAAATAAGCTATGAAAAAAACTTTGACCAAGTGGATTATCACCGGTATTTTGATTCTGGTGCTGGTGGTTGTGGCTGCGGATTCTATGTATACCGTGGAAGAAAATCAGTATGCCTGCACCTTCCGGTTTGCGGAAATCGTGGATACCACGGACGAGGCAGGCCTGCATTTCAAGCTGCCCTTTGTGGATGCCATTAAGATTTACCCCAAGGCGACCATGATTTACGACATTCCCCCCAGTGAGGTGCTGACCTCCGATAAGCAGAATATGACCGTGGACTGCTATATTCTCTGGTCCATTTCCGACCCCCAGCAGTTCTATCGGGCACTGGGCACCACCCTGGAGGCGGAAACCCGGCTCAACGCAATTACCTACAACGCCATGAAGAACACCATGTCCAAGCTGTCCCAGGCGGATATTATCAATATGAATGACGGCGCGGAGCGCAACGACATCTACGAAGGCATTGCCACCGCGGTGGACGCCGAGGCAAACGGCTACGGCATTCATGTGGAGGATGTGAAAATCAAGCAGTTTGACCTGCCTGCCTCCAACTTAAACGCGGTTTATACCCGTATGATCTCCGAGCGCAATCAGATGGCGGAGAAGTTTACCGCAGACGGCAACTATGAAGCCTCCGTGATTCGCAACGAGGTGGATAAGCAGGTGAACATTCTGGTTTCCAACGCCCAGGCAGAGGCTGCAAAGCTGGAGGCCCAGGGCGAGGCGGAGTATATGCAGCGGTTGGCTGCTGCCTACGATACCCCCGAGAAGAAGGAATTCTATGAGTTTACCCTGGCGCTGGATGCGCTGAAGCAGACCTTAAGCGGCACGGATAAGACCGTCATTCTGGACGCGGATTCCGAGCTTGCCAAGATCCTGGCAGGTTCTTTGGGCAAGTAATATATTTCCGTCATTGCGAGGGCGTGCAACGCCCGTGGCAATCTCCCGGAGGAAAGTTTGTTCCTGCACAGCAGAGAAAAGCCTCCCCTGTGTAAGGGGAGGTGGCAAAAATCTCTGATTTTTGACGGAGGGGTTGCGTTTTTAGGAACAATCCCCCAGTCAGCCTGCTCGGCTGACAGCCCTCTGCGGAGGGCCCCGCCGTGGCTCTGACAGCCCACTGGGCTGTCATTCACTCCCACGGCGACGCTTCGCTTACCCTTTACACAAGGGGGCCTTGTACCAGGAGAT
>JAZNMX010000016.1:0-5540 GCA_045579965.1 Faecousia sp. | reverse complement strand
GCGCTCTTCTATGGTAAGATGGTGGTAGTTCATACAGATCTCCTTTCGGTGTTTGGTGTGTGGTAACTCTATTCTACCAGAGATCTGTATGAACTTCTTCTATTTTCTACAAGTGTTGCACTTGATAGTATAATTCACCTTGCACCAAAAAAAGAGACACCCGTTGGGTGTCTCTTTTTTGGTACGAGTTGTTTTATAGGATTCAAGCAAAAAGTGAGTAATACCAATGGTTTTTGCAACCTCCAAATACAAAAATACCGCTTAAATAATATTGAAGACAGCTAAAACAGATTATTCAGCCCGGTATAATTCAATTTCATATGTTGTAGACAGAGTTTGTCTTTGGCTCTGGACATATGTCCAAACACCTACATTTGTGAGCTTTATATATGCAATATCATCTATAACTGTGTTATAGAATTCGTGCGGGAGAATAGCAGACTCCTTTGTCCAATATCTTCCAAGATAAACATCGGAATTGTATGGGTATTTCTCGTTAAAGACTTTACATTCCTTAACGGTACCATCTTTAAGTATAATAGTTATTGCTGTATCTTGACTTGTGAATATGCCATAATCAGTTCCGGTATGCGTCAACGTACAGGAAATAATAGTGGTGTTATCGATGTCGGATGATGGCTCCAAAACAACATTGCTTACCTCAATCAAGGTGTCTGAAAACATCAAGTTACCATTATTGAATGCAGGTACGTGCTCAAATTTCTGTGCAAACTCACTTAGCTCTTGCTCGGCAGCGGCAATCTGACTGTCAGCATAAGCACGGTACTGGGCGCACGTAAAAACGGACAATGCAATACATATAACAACAGCAATAGCAGCGGTGGTAATCGTGGCGAGGGCCTTCTTTCGCTCAGTTTTTTCTGCTGCAAGAAAAGCATTCTTGACATTGTCCTTTTCATTATGGAAATCTTTAATGATGGTATTAATGTACTGGTGAAACGGAACGGATTCTCCTTCGACAGTTACAGATTTAGTGGTGATGGGAGAGAAAGAAACGAGCTCATTAAAGATACCGTCAATACGGTTGATGTCAAACAGTTTGTTCCGCGTTTCCAAGAGGTGAAGCGGGATATAAAGATTCCCCAGTTGGCAGACAGTGATGTCCAGTTCGTTGCATTCAACACGCAAATCACATTCTGGGCTTGTGAACACAATAAGTGAATGAATAGGAATACCGGGGAACATTTTTTGTAAAGCCTTGATGTGATATTGATTTTGAAGGATAGGGTTATAGAAATGAGAATTGGGTGCAGTACGAAAATACTGTGTCCACTTTTGGTCAGAAGTTTTTCCATAGATTGTTCCCTTATAGTGCTTCATTTCAAAGACATATAGTCCCGTTTCGTGGATAAGCAAGAGATCAATTTCGGTTGTCCTACCGTCACCAGTAGGAATCTGCAAATTCATTAGAATTTTGCAGCACCCGGTAAGTTTGGGATACAGTTCTTTGAAAACCAAGTATTCTCCATAGTATCCTTTGCCTCGTTCGTCCCAAAGAAGTCTTTGCGTTTCAATATCTACGCCGGTAAGATTGCGGTACACTTCGTCAATATTAGCCATAGAAGAACCTCCACTACTTAGTACTGGTTATTTGGAATATTATAGCATAATTAGTTGGAGAAGAAAAGGTAAGTATTAAACAAAAAATGCTATAAACCGCAGAAGCGATTCATAGCATTTTGGTGCCGGTGGCCGGACTCGAACCGGCACGCTGTCGCCAGCGGTGGATTTTGAGTCCACTACGTCTACCATTCCATCACACCGGCAGGGTGCTTACATAGTATAGTATATTTAAGGAAAAAAAGCAAGCACAAATTTTACTCCGCGCCCTGGATTTCCAGCAGCTCCAAAACCCGTTGTCCCTTTTCCGTAAGCGCCACACTTCCCCGGACGGGATAGCCACCGTAGCCCGCATACCCCTTCAGCGGTTGATTCCGCTCCAGAGAAACCAGTCCCTTTTTCTCCAGGCACAGCAGAACCAGCCCAGACTCCCGGGGTGTCATGTTTTCTTCTCCCAACAATACCGGCATTGCATTATAAGATTCCCCGCCAACGGGCAAGAACGGCAGCTGCCCCAGGCGAACCAGAATCTCCACTTCCCCCGGATTCAATTCGATACTGCCGCAGCCACTGCAGCCACCGCCGCCGCCGCATTTGGAACAGTTTCCCATCCAAATCCCTCCAATCCTCATGGACTATACCAAAATGATACGCCGTTGTCAAGGAACTATGCACAGTAACCGCACAGAATATCGTCTACTTTCTATGAATTTCGTATATTGTATTTTTATTCATTTAATGATATGATTATGGAAATACATTTGTATTTCTCTCATAGACACATCAATCAGGAGGTTATCGCCATGGCAAGAGTTTTTAATTTTTCCGCAGGTCCGGCCGTGCTGCCGGAGGAAGTTCTGCGCAGCGCCGCAGAAGAAATGCTGGACTATAAGGGTAGCGGCATGTCTGTCATGGAGATGAGTCACCGCTCCAAGCTGTACCAATCCATCCTTGACGCCGCCGAAGCGGATTTGCGGGAACTGATGCAGATTCCCGACAATTACAAGGTTCTGTTCCTCCAGGGCGGCGCTTACCAGCAGTTCGCCGCTGTGCCCATGAACCTGATGAAGAATCGGGTAGCCGACTATATCGTCACCGGTCAGTGGGCAAAGAAGGCATGGCAGGAGGCAAAGCTGTACGGTGAAGCAAACGCCGTAGCCTCCAGCGCCGATCAGAACTTCTCTTATATCCCCGATTGCTCGGATCTGCCCATTTCTGAGAACGCAGATTATGTCTATATCTGCCAGAATAACACCATTTACGGCACCGCTTTCCATCAGCTGCCCAACACCAAGGGCAAAACCCTGGTTGCGGACGTATCCTCCTGCTTCCTTTCCGAGCCAGTGGATGTCACCAAGTATGGTGTTATTTACGGCGGTGTACAAAAGAACATCGGCCCTGCCGGCGTGGTGATTGCCATCGTCCGGGAGGATCTCATCACCGAGGATGTGCTCCCCGGCACCCCCACCATGCTTCGCTACAAAACCCAGGCGGATGCCGGTTCTCTGTTTAATACACCCCCTTGCTACGGCATCTATATCTGCGGCAAGGTGTTCCGGTGGCTGAAGAACCTGGGCGGTTTGGAGGAGATGGCCGTCCGCAACCGGGAAAAGGCAGCACTGCTGTATGATTTCCTGGATTCCAGCCGGATGTTCAAGGGAACTGCCGCCAAGGACAGCCGTTCTCTCATGAACGTTCCCTTTGTCACCGACAGCGACGAACTCAATGCCAAATTTGTTAAGGAAGCAGAGGCTGCGGGTCTGGTGAACCTGAAGGGTCACCGCACCGTAGGCGGTATGCGCGCCAGCATCTATAACGCCATGCCCAAAGCCGGTGTAGAGGCGCTGATTGCCTTTATGGACCGCTTTGAGAAACAAAATTGGGAGGGCTAAGTATGTACCCCATTCATTATTTAAACCCCATCTCCCCCAAGGGCACTGCCCTATGGACGGAAGATTATGAAAAAACCGAAAATCTTCAGGATGCCACAGCCGTTATGGTTCGCAGCGCTGCCATGCACGACCTGGACCTTCCGGATTCCCTGCTGGCGGTTGCCCGGGCAGGCGCCGGTGTGAACAACATCCCTCTGGACGCCTGCGCTGAAAAGGGCATCGTAGTCTTCAACACCCCCGGCGCCAACGCCAACGGCGTTATGGAGCTGGCGCTGTGCGGCATGCTGCTGGCCTGCCGGGATGTGGTAGCCGGCATCAACTGGGTGTCCTCTGTTAAGGATGACCCGGACATCTCCAAAAAAGTGGAAAAGAACAAATCCAAATTCGCCGGCTGTGAGATTTCCCACAAAAAGCTGGGTGTCATCGGTCTGGGCGCCATCGGCGGCCCCCTTGCCAACACCGCCCGCAAGCTGGGCATGGAGGTTTACGGCTGCGACCCCTACATTTCCATCGACGCCGCATGGCATTTGGACAGCCATATCATCCGTGTGAAGACCCGGGAGGAGATTTACAGCCAGTGCGACATCATCTCGGTTCACGTTCCCCTGCTGCCCGACACCAGGGGCATGATTGACGATGCCGCCATTTCTTTGATGAAGGAAGGCGTAATCATTCTGAACTTCGCCCGTGACGGTCTGGTGGACGAAACTGCCATGGCTGCCGCTCTGGCCTCCGGCAAGGTACACCGGTATATCACCGACTTCCCCACCCCCGGCACCGCCGCCATGGAAAACTGCATCGCCATTCCCCACCTGGGCGCCTCCACCGAGGAATCCGAGGATAACTGCGCCAAGATGGCTGTCAAACAGGTGATGAACTATCTGGAAAACGGCAACATTGTCAACTCCGTGAATTTCCCCCCCTGCGATATGGGCATTTGCACCAAGGCGGGGCGCGTTGCCATTTTGCACCGGAATATCCCCAACTCTCTGAGCCAGTTCACCGGCGCTATGGCAAAGGATAATATCAACATTTCCGACTTGCTCAACCGAAGCAAGGGCGCATACGCCTACACCATGCTGGATTTGGACTCCCCCGCCTCTGACGAAGTGATTGAGCACCTCACCCAACTGGACGGCGTGCTGAGAGTGCGTAGAATTAAATAAGGATAAAGGGAAGGGCAATGCCCTTCCCTTACTTTGCACTTAATAGTAACGCCAAGGAACCGTCCTTGTGATAGAGAAAAATGCACGCACACGAAAAACATTCCCTTGCTTTCTATGGAAAATTATGCTAGACTGAACACATCATTAAGATAGCAAAACATCCCGATTGATAAAGGAGCGCGAAAATATGAAAAAGCGAATTGTAAGCTTGCTGACAGCAATATGCATGATTGTCAGTCTGATTCCTGCGACAGTTCTGACCATTACTGCGGCAGCACCCAACGCAGAAGTAACCCTGAACACTGCTAACAAGGTTACTCTGCAGATTACCGCAGCCAATCCTGTTGCCTATGCAACTACTGACGCAGAAGGCAATGCCACCTTAGTCACCGAAGGCGAGCCCACTGACAACTATGTCAAGCTGGCAATCGTTGACGGTGTTGCCACTGTGTACTTAAAGAATGCTACCCTGAAGGGCACAGATGGCAATCTGGGTGTCATCCACACTCTGATGAAAACCAATGTTGTTGTTCTGTCCGACAGCGCCATTGAAGGTCCCATCGGCATCTGCGCAGACGGCGCTGACCTGTCCGCTGCCGGTCCCGGCAAGCTGAGTATTAAGAGCAGCGCGCAGGGCGTTTGGATTGCTACAAGCGGCAATTTGACCGTGGAAGCGGATGCAGATGTTGCCATTGAGCGTTCCGCTGGTAGCGGCCTGTACGTAGGTAACGGCAGCGTGACCGTTATGGGCGATGTGGTCATTAACGGCGGCACTAGCAATGGCGTCTATGTAAAGAATAATTTGACCCTGGGAAGCGGCTCTATTATCGTAAAGCCCGCTAATTTTGTCACAAGTGAGGCCTATTGTGTTACTGTCGGTGGGCAGCTCACGGTTAATGGC
>JAZNMX010000015.1:0-26918 GCA_045579965.1 Faecousia sp. | reverse complement strand
CCCCTCCGGGACCGGTTCGGCGTGAATCTGCGGCTGTAGCTGTACACCCACGACGAGCTGGCAAAGCTCGTCACCCGCTCCGCCACCATCCTGGGCATGCCCATTGAGCCCGCCGGCGCCATGGAGATCGCCTCCCGGAGCCGGGGCACTCCGAGAATCGCCAACCGGTTCCTCCGCCGGGTCCGGGACTTCGCGCAGGTCTGCTGCGACGGCGTCATCACCAAGGAGGCCGCGGATATGGCCCTGCAGCGGCTGGACGTGGACCAGCTGGGCCTGGACGCCATCGACCGCCGGATGCTCACCGCCATCATCCGCCACTACAACGGCGGCCCCGTGGGCCTGGAGACGCTGGCCGCCACCATCGGCGAGGAGGCCGTGACGCTGGAGGATGTCTACGAGCCGTACCTGATGCAGCTGGGCTTTTTGACCCGGACCCCCCGGGGCCGCTGTGTCACCGCGCTGGCTTATCAGCACCTGCACATCCCCTATGAGGGACAGATCCAATTTGATATCGGCTGATTCCTTCCCATTTTTGCAAAAAAGCAGCGTATAATCGCATTTTTTTGTAAATATTTTGTGAATAAGCCATTGACAAGGCCATCCCCCTTGTGTATAATGCAACTTGTGGCAAAGCCACAATATACAATTGACTCCGCGTTACAACCAGAAAATTTGGTGGTCATTCACGGGGCAGAAACCGAAGAGAGGTAAAATCCTATGTACGAAGACAAGACTGTAGTTTGCAAAGAGTGAGGCAACGAGTTCGTGTTCACCGCCGGTGAGCAGGAGTTCTATGCGGAGCGCGGCTTCCAGAACGAGCCCCAGCGCTGCAAGGCCTGCCGTGACGCTCGCAAGAACGCTACCCGCGGCCCCCGTGAGTTCTTCACCGCTACCTGCGCCCGTTGCGGCGGCGAGGCCAAGGTTCCCTTCGAGCCCAAGTCTGACCGTCCCGTATTCTGCAGCGAGTGCTTCGCTCAGATGCGCGCAGAAGGCTAATTGCAACAAGAGCAACAGGGTCGGAAAACCGACCCTGTTTGTTTTTTACGTGGGTTTACATAATGTTGTAAAAATATTTTCAAAACCCCTTTCTTTTTTCGGTCATATGTGCTATTATAGGAGTACAGAAAAATAACGGAGGCGAGTGCTATGCCCAGAACCAGCGACAAAGCAGACCGAATTCTAGATTATGTAAACCAATTCGTTCAGGAGAACGGCTATGCCCCCTCCGTGCGGGAAATTGGCGCTGCGGTGGGTCTGCGGTCTACCGCCTCCGTCAGCTACCATATTCAGGCGCTGCAGGACACGGGCCTGCTTCTTTCCCCCGGCGCCAAGGGGCGCAAGCGCTCCATCGTTACCAATGTCCGCCCCGGTCAGATTCCCGTGGTGGGCGTGGTTACCGCCGGCGTGCCCATTCTGGCGGTGGAGAATCAGGAAGGCACCATGTGCTGGGAGGGTGACCCCAGCTGCTTTGCCCTGCGGGTTCGGGGCGACAGTATGGTAAATGCGGGCATTTTAAGCGGCGATAAGGTGGTGGTTCGCCCCCAGCAAACCGCCATGGACGGGCAGATTGTGGTTGCCCGGATCGGAGATGAGGCCACCGTTAAGCGGCTGCGGCTGCGGGGCGGGGAGGTCTGGCTTATGCCGGAAAATGACGCCTACGAGCCCATTGACGGCACTGAGGCGGAAATCATCGGTCTGGTAAAAGCCGTGGTAAGAGAATACTAAAACGAACCGCCTGCCGGAAACTTCGGCAGGCGGTTCTGTGTTTTCGGGGGTAAAGTCATACTTTCTCAACGACGGGAAAGTATGCAAAGAGTCGCCGAGGACCTTAAGTCTTAGGGCGGAGGGGACCTGTGGTCGTCCGCAAAAGGGCGCGTTGCAAAATACTGCAACGCTCCCTTTGTTTTTATAAACCTCTTGCCTTGTTAAGCTTGTCTGCCTTGCTGAAGAGGGCATAGCCGATGGCGAACAGCACCACCAGAATGCTCACCGCAAAATTGGCATTTTGCAGCTGCAGGCCGAACACATTCAAAGTCACGCCGGCAGTCAGCTGATTCACCAGGCCCACCAGAATCATGCCCAGGAAGGACGCGCCCTTGCCGCAGATATCCATCAAGCCGTAGAATTCGCCGCTCTGGTCAGCGGGAATGATTTTGCCAAGATAGGAGCGGCTCAGTGCCTGAATCGCACCCTGGAACATACCCACCAGCACCGCCAGTGTCCAGAACTGCCACTGGCTTACCAGGAAGATGGCGAAAACGGTAATGCCGGTATAGCACAGAATACAAATCTTAATCAGCTTTCCGGAGTCCACGCCCTTGGACAGCTTGCCGAACAGAATCGCGCAGGGGAAGGCCACAATCTGGGTCACCAGCAAAGCCAGCAGCAGTCCGGTCGTATCCAAGCCCAAAGCCGTGCCGTAGGCGGTTGCCATGTCGATGATGGTGTACACGCCGTTGATAAAGAAGAAGAACGCCGCCAGATACAGGAAAATATGCTTGTCCTGCCGAGCCTTGCGGAAGGTATCCACCAGCTGACGGAAGGTGTCCCGGACGGGACTTGCCGTTACCTCGGTATAAGCCGTCTGCTTGTAGTGGCGCAGCAGGGGCAGGGTCAGCACAGCCCACCACACCGCAGTAATCAAAAAGGCGATGACCATAGCCGTTCCCTGGCTGATGCCGAAGGATTCATACATCAGAACCAGCACCAGACATGCTACAAAGGGAATGACCGAGCCGATGTAGCCGTAGGCGTAGCCCTGGGTGGACAGATTGTCCATATTGTCCCAGTCGGTAACCTCGGGGAGCATGGAATCGTAGAACACCAGACTGGCGTGGAAGCCCACCTTGCCGATGATAAATACCGCAAGGAAACTGAGCCAATGCCCGGTCAGGCCAAGGGCGGCGCAGCCGGCAACACCCAGCAGCACACTCAGCAGGAAAATCGGCTTTTTAAAGTTCTTCCGGTCGGACAGGGTACCGCAGATGGGTCCGATGATTGCCACCAGAACCGTTGCGATGGAGCCTGCGTAGCCCCAGTAGGACAGATACAGGTCTTCGTTTAAGTTTGCCGCTTCGGCAAGGGAATTGAAGTAAATGGGCAGCAAGGTGGAAACCAGCAGGGTAAATGCGGAGTTTCCGATGTCGTAGCAAATCCAGCTGCGCTCCAGGGGGGTTAGGCGACGTTTTGTTTTCATAGTAAATCCTCAGCTTCTTTCCAGGTTGGGGGTTTGCTAATTGTCTTTATTGTACCACACCTGTCAAGATTCGACAAATTCCTATAAAAGCCTTCCCCTTGAGGGGAAGGTGGCCGAGCAACCGCGAGGCCGGATGAGGTGTTGTCGGAAAAGACACCTCATCAGTCATGGTTCGCTATGCTCCCCATGACAGCTTCTCCCCGAGGAGAAGCCTTTTCAATTTATGTACGGCGGGCTGTTCCCTGCCCGCCTGTTCGCGTCACACCGCTGCGCCGTGCGGCGACACACTTGATGAAAATGTACGAAGCAGCCGCCGTCGTCACAGCTTTTTGCATCCGTTTTTTCACCCAGGGCTAGTATGCGCAGCTGCCGCAACGCTATACTCAAAAATTTTTCTTTTCTAATTTCTTTTTTCCTGCTATAATGGTAGAAACTGCGAGAAAGCCCGCCAGGAGGTAACAATTATGTACAATCTGCTGATTTGCGACGACCAGCCGGATATTGTCAATGCCTTGAAAATCTATCTGTCTCCCGAGGGCTACGGGATTTTCACCGCCTACAACGGCCGGCAGGCGCTGGAAACCGTTCAAAAAGAAGATATTCACTTAATTTTAATGGACATTATGATGCCGGAAATGGACGGCATTGCCGCCACCGGAAAAATCCGGGAATTTTCCAACGCTCCCATTGTGTTCCTGACCGCCAAATCCCAGCTTCAGGATATGGTGGCCGGTCTGGACGCCGGGGCAGACGACTACATTACCAAGCCCTTCGTCCCCGCGGAGGTTTTGGCCCGGGTTCGCTCCCATCTGCGCCGGTACGCCCAGCTGGGAAGCAAAACAGAGTCCGCCGCCGTTACCATGGGCAGCATCGCCCTGGACGACCGGACAAAAACCGTTACCGTAGAGGGCGAGCCGGTGAGCCTGACCCCCACGGAGTACAGCATTTTGCGTCTTTTGATGACCAATCCCGGCAAGGTCTACTCCACCAAGGACCTTTACGAGGCGGTGTGGCAGGAAGCTGCCCTGGGCAGCGAAGGCGCGGTAGCGGTACATATTCGCCACTTGCGGGAAAAAATCGAAATCAACCCCTCTGACCCCCGGTATCTGAAGGTGGTCTGGGGTCAGGGCTATAAGATGGAAGGAAGCAGGTAACGCCCATGAAACACAGCATTTTTGTCAAATTTCTGGTGCTGATACTCACCACCCTTTCTCTGGTGGCGGCCATTGGCGGCGGCGCCGGTATCGTGGCGCTGGAGCGGGCGGGTCTGTATGTCCGGGATTTGGACACCCTGCAGGACCAGGAGCTTGACTCCATTGCCAAGACGCTGGCGGAAAGCTTTGCCAAGCGGTACGCGGTGATGGAAAAGGGAAATCTTCCCTATGTGCTTCGGGAGCAGATGTACCCCAATCCCGCCGGGCGCAGCGATGCCGAGCACTGGAAAATCCTGCTGAAAACCGGCGATACCGTACTGGTTGCCCCGGGAGATATCTCCGGCTTTTCTTTGGCAAAAACCTATACCGTTTCTCCTCTGTATCCCCTGGTTTCCCTCTACGGGCCCAATGACGCGCCGGAGGACACCCAGCCCTCTGCGCCGACTGACGCGCCCAGCCAGTCGGAAACGCCTGCACCTGCCAACTCCATGTATCAGGAATTGGTTGTGCCCAAGGACTACCTCTACTATGAGCAGGACACCCAATGGAACGGCGCCGGCTTTACTACCTATTACCTTTATTATTACCAAGCCCCTGAGTATCAGGTTACGGTTTATATGAACCCCGGAGTGCTGGAAAGCAGCTCCTTGCAGCTGCTGACCAACATTTTTCCCCTCCGGTACGAATTTATCGCCATTTTGATTTTGGGCGTGGTGCTGTTTTTCGCAGGTGTTTGCTATCTGTGCTGGAGCGCCGGCAGAACGGCCGACGGCAAAGTCCACCCCGGCGGACTTTACGCCCTGCCCCTGGATTTGTACCTGCTGGGCAGCGGTGGTGCCGTCTTTGGCGGATACCTGGTCTGGCAGGATGTGATGGTCTGGGTAAACAACGAAGGCCCTCACGCCGGAAACCTGAGTCTTTCTGCGGTGAATCTTTTGGTGGTTTCCATTGTTCTGCTGAGCTTCCTCTGCGCCGTATCTGCCCAGCTCAAGGTGGGAGATTTCTATTGGTGGCACCACAGCTGCCTGGGCTGGTGCATCGGTCAGATCGTCCGTTTCTTCCGATTCCTGGGCAGAGGCTGCCGGGCGGTTCTGGGCTTGCTGCCCATCATCTGGCAGTGGGTGCTGGCGGCGGTAGCCATGGCGCTGCTGCTTTTGGCTGCCTTTGTTCTCACCTGGAGCCAAAGCTGGGGCTGGACTTCCCTGATTCCGGTAATTCTGTTCTGCGCCGCCATTGTTTTGTACAGCGGCTACGCCTTCGGCACGCTGATCAAGGCCATTCGCCGGCTGCATCAGGGCGATTTCGGCCACAAGGTGTCCACCCGGTTTTTGTACGGCAATTTCCGGGAGTTTGCCGAGGAGCTGAACAGCCTGCAGGATACCGTTGTGGCAGCAGCGGAGAACGAAACCCGGGCAGAGCGGATGAAGTCCGAGTTGATTACCAACGTATCCCACGATATTAAGACCCCGCTGACCTCTATCATCAACTTTGTAGACCTGCTGCAAAAGCCCCATTCCCCCCAGGAATCCGAGGAATATCTGGAAGTGCTTTCCCGCCAGTCCGCCCGGATGAAAAAGCTGATTGAAGACCTGCTGGAGCTGAGCCGGGCCAATTCCGGCAGCACCCCGGTGCGCCTTTCCCCCATCGACCCGGTGGAGGCGGTGAATCAGGCCCTGGGCGAATTTTCCGACAAGCTGGCGGAGGCCAGAATCGAGCCGGTGTTCCGCTATCCCGAGGAAACGCTGACCGTCACGGCAGACGGACGGCTCACCTGGCGGATTCTCAGTAACCTCTTAAGCAATGCCGTAAAATACGCCATGCCCGACACCCGGCTGTATGTGGACTTGCTGGCGGTGGAGGACAAGGTGTTCCTCTCCCTGAAGAACATTTCCCGGCAGGAGCTGAACATCTCCGCCCAGGAGCTGATGGAGCGGTTTGTCCGGGGGGATGTCTCCCGAAACAGCGAGGGCAGCGGCTTGGGCATGAACATTGCCAAGAGTCTGATGGAGCTGCAGGAGGGCGAAATGGAGCTGCTGGTAGACGGCGACCTGTTTAAGGTCACCCTGGCCTTCCCCGCCGACCGTTCATAAAAAAGTTGCATTTTGTTTTCAATTTCGCCACCGGCTGTTCAAAATCGTAGGTTATTGTAATTTCAGAAAGCATCGGGTCTGCCGTGAAACCGGATGCTTTCGAAAGCAAAACCCTTTCTACCTCTCTTCTTTCCAAACCGTTTTTACGGGACTGCCTGCTGCGTTTAAGCAGCAGTCAGTTTTCCTTTTTTCGTCACAAAGCGCTTTGTAGGGGGCGGCGCCTCGACGCCCCGCAGATAAACCCATGTCATTCCGAGGCCGGCTTTTTCGGACGACCGATGGTCGCCCGAAAAACCTTGACAAAATTCCGTTTTTCCGCTATGATTGTGAAAACTCAATCGGACAGTTCGCAACCATCCTGTCGGTAAACAAAACTAGGGAAAACGAGATGGGCGCAGTGCGCCCATTTTTTCGTTTGCAAGGAGAATTTCATGAAGAATAACACCCGTATGATCACCCACGGCGCCATGCTGGCGGCGCTGTATGCCGCGCTGTGCTATCTGCAAAACGCGCTGATTCCCAACTCTGCCAGCTGGGTGATTCAATTCCGGGCAGCAGAAGCCCTGTGCGTTCTGGCGCTATACACCCCCGCTGCCATTCCCGGGCTGACGCTGGGGTGCCTTGCCTTTAACCTTTCCTTTGCCGGGGCACTGCCTCTGGATTTTCTGGTGGGGAGTCTGGCGACGCTGCTGGCAACGGTTGCCATGTGGCTGCTGCGGCGGGTACAGCTTAAGGGGTATCCTCTGCTTGCCATGGTGATGCCGGCAATTTTCAATGCCCTGCTGGTGGGCTGGGAGCTGGATTTGTATATCGGAGGGGGCTTCTTAATCAATGCGGTGTATGTGGCCATCGGCGAGGTGGCGGTGCTTTTCTCTCTGGGCACCGGCATATATTACGCCCTGAAAAAACCCCGGCTTTCCCGGATTTTCGCGGATTGAAAATGGGAGAAAATGTGGTATAATATCCCAAAAGGATGTGAAAACCGTGATAGAATTTGAGAAAATCGATTTATCCCGAAAAGAAGAATACCGCGCCCTTCTGAACACCCGCTCCGGCAGAGGCTGCGAATACGCCCTTGCCAATCTGGTGATGTGGGGCAGGCAGCGGGTGGCTTTTCTGGAGGGCTTTTTGGTGCTGTTTTCCCAGTTTAACAAAAGCAGCGTCTACCCCTTCCCCGCTGGCAAGGGGGATGTAAAGCCCATTCTGGACGCCATTCTTGCCGATGCCCGGAAGCGGGGCATCGTCTGCCGCATTACTGGCATGAGCGCGGAGGAATCCATGCTTTTGGAGGAGCTGTACCCCGGCATGTTCTGCTTCCACCCGGACCGGGACGGCTGCGACTATGTCTACCGCATCGAGGATTTGGCAACCCTGAAGGGTCGAAAATTCCAGAAAAAGCGGAATCACCTGAACCGGTTCTGGGACAACCACCCGGGCTGCCGGGCGGAGGTGCTGACGGACGACAACGCCGCCGCGGCGGAAAAGATGATTGCCGATTGGTTTGCCGCCCGGGCAGATGCCGGAGATTTCCTCCTGGAGCAGAAGGCCATTCGCCGGGCATTTACCCATCGCCGGGAGCTGGATATTTCCGGCATGGTGCTGGTAGAGGAGGGAAGGATTCTCGCGGTGAGCATGGGCTCTCCCCTCTCCGACAACACCTTTGATGTCCATTTTGAAAAAGCGCTGGAGGATGTGGACGGCGCCTACGCCGCCATCAATCAGGCGTTTTCCAACTACCTTTGGGAAACATTTCCCCATCTGGAATACCTGAATCGGGAGGACGATTTGGGTATCCCGGGTCTTCGGAAGGCAAAGCTTTCCTACAACCCGGACCATTTGGTGGTGAAATTTTGGGCGCAGCCCCGGGAGGAAGACGATGAGGATTGACTATCCCACCGGGGAACAACTACCCCGTTTACAGCAGCTGTGGCAGGAGGCCTTCCAGGAAGACCCGGAATATCTTTCCACTTTCTTCTCCACCGCCTTTTCTCCCGACCGGTGTCAATGCCTTTGCGTGGACGAGGAACTTGTGGCGGCAGTTTATTGGATGGATTGCCGGCTGCGGGGAAAGCCCGTGGCATATATCTATGCCCTGGCCACGGACAAGCGCTACCGCCGCCGGGGGCTTGGCAGTAAGCTGATGGCCCATACCCACCAAGCCCTGAAGGCGCTGGGTTATGCCGGAATTTTATTGGTGCCGGGCGACCACCATCTGCGGAACATGTACGCCGGTATGGGGTATGAAACCGCTACCCAGGTAACGGAAATTTCCGCCCGTGCCGGGGAAATGCCGGTATTTTTGGAGGAAATTGACCCCCGCCAATACGCTCAGGCGCGAAAGAGCCTGCTCCCCGAGGGCAGCGTTTTGCAGGAGGGGGCATGTCTGGACCTTCTGGGCAGCACCTGCCGGCTGTACCGGGGAAACGGCTGCCTTCTGGCTGCGGCAGAGGACGCAAAGGCCTTGCGTGGTGTGGAATTCCTGGGTGACCCGGCAGACCTGCCGGGGATTCTCAAGGCTCTTGGCAAGGAACGGGGCAGCTTCCGCACCCCGGGTTCGGAACTGCCCTTCGCCATGTGGCTGCCGCTGACCGAAATCGCTCCCCCAACCTATTTCGGTTTTGCGTTTGATTGAGAAAGCTTTTTCTGTCATTGCGAGGTGTTGCAGAGCGCTCCTCGGAATGACACGGGGGGGAAGGCTTGTTTTGTAAAAAACCACTCCGGTGTGCACCGGAGTGGTTTTTCTTACATGGTATAGTTGTCGAAATAGCCCTGAACCAGAATGATGGGCGTGCCCTTATCACCGGAGCCGCTGGTCAGATCGCACAGCGAGCCAATCAGGTCCGTCAGCCGGCGGGGGGTTGTACCCTGGGATGCCATAGAGCCTGCCAGATCGCCCTTTTCCCGAATCCGCTGCTCAATGGCGGCCTTCAGCGCTTCGCCCTTCAAATCGGCAAAATCGTTATCCGCCAGATACTTCAGCTTCAGCTCGTTGGGCGTACCCTCCAGACCGGGGGTGTTGGCAACGGAAACGCTGGGGTCAGCCAGCTCCCAAATCTTGCCCACCGGGTCTTTGAATGCGCCGTCGCCATAGACCATGACTTCCATCTGCTTGCCGGTCTTCTCCAGCAACTTCTTCTGGATGTCCAGCACCAGATCGGTGCACTCTCTGGGGAAGAGCTTGATTTTGTCTTCCGTAGACTTGTTGGAGCCCAGCAGGCCGAACCGCTCGTTGCAGCCGCTGCCGTCGATGCTCTCATTGAGAATATCGTCCAGACCGCAGACCACCTCTGCCCCGGCCTCCCGCAGAATCCGCTTGGTGCGAACGCGGGTATGGATGTCGCAGGTGAGCACCCGCTTGGTGTAGCCTAGGATCACCCGGGGGTTGTTGGCGAAAATAATCTCCGCCTCGGCGCCGCACTCCCGAATCAAATCCCCGTAATACTGGACATAATCCACCATAGTAAAGGGATGGCGGTTCTCGCCGAACAGCTCCCGATATTTGCTTTCCGTCAGCACATCGCTGTAGGGGTTGACGCCGGCCTCATCCAATTTGTCCAGAGAAACCAGCTCATTGCCCACCTCGTCGGAAGGGTAGCTCAGCATCAAAACCACCTTTTTTGCCCCCTGGGCAATACCCCGCAGGCAAACCGCAAAACGGTTGCGGGACAAAATGGGGAAGATGACACCGATGGTCTCGCCGCCCAGCTTATTGCGCACATCCTTGGCGATGGCGCTGATATGGGCATAGTTACCCTGGGCCCGGGCCACCACAGACTCGGTAACCGCCACCACATCCCGATCGTTTAAGGCAAAGCCCTCGCTCTCGGCAGCTTCCAGAACACTATCCACCACAATGGCCGCAAGGTCATCGCCTTCCCGAATGATAGGGCAGCGAATGCCTCTGGAGGTGGTTCCTACTTTTCTTTCCATACGTGAAAACCTCATTTCGGCGCCGGAAGGGCCGGCGCAAAACAGAATCGAACAACAGTAATCATACCGCAAAATGCTTACTTTTTCAATCCTTTTTTCGTGTTTTTTTTGGAGCGCACCGCGCAGTCCCTACAGATGCATATTTTTTCTGTGCAAAACTGCCAAATTTTTCGGTCCGCATTCTGGTAAACCGCTTGCGCAAATTCCCTTTACTTTTGATTTTCCCGGTGCTATAATCCAAATATCAACACTTGGGAGGATTTGTTATGAAAAAACGGATACTCAGTCTGGCTCTGGCAGCAACCCTGCTGCTGAGTCTGATTTGCCCCGGCGGCTGGCTGAATACAGTCAAAGCCGCGGACGGAATTACCGTAAAATTCCACTATGAACGCACCGACGGCAATTACGAAGGCTGGGATATGTGGATCTGGGATCCCGACGGCACCACCGCCATCCCCACCCCCACGCCTCTGGTGGAGGAAAACGGAGAAATGGTAGCCACAGTCAGCATCAACCCCGGCACCACCCGGGTGGGCTACATTGTCCGCTACGGCGGCGACCAGTGGATTAAGGACATCCCCGAGGACCAGTTTGTGAGCATCGCCGGTGTCCTCAGCGGCACGGTCCACGCCTACATCAAAGCCGGTGTCAAGGGCTGCTCCGTTTCCTTTGGCGACGATGTGGTAGAGGGTGTCACCGTGGTTGCCTCCCGCTACACCTCCGCTGACGGACGGGTTCAGCTGAAGCTTTCCAAGGCTTTGGAATCCGTAGACTTAGATACCTTCCAAATCAGAAACACCGCAGGAACCGTGGCGGTAACGGAAGTAAAGCAGGTGGGCCAGTACGTCTACCTCACCGTAGGTCAGCTTCCCCTGACCAAAACCCACTGGATCATCTTTGAAAACAGGGAGTATGAATTAAAAATGCCTGACTTTTACGCAGAAGAATCCTTTGAATCCGAATTTACCTACACCGGCAGCGATTTGGGCGCTACCTATACCAAGGAAGCAACCACCCTGCGGGTGTGGGCGCCCACCGCTCTGGCGGTTTCCGTGAAGCTTTACACAAACGGCGACCCTGCCGCCCAAAAAGACCCGGCTCGTACAGAGTCTATGACCAAGGATGTCCAGGGCACTTGGGTGGTCACTCTGGCAGGTGACATGAACGGCACATATTACACCTATGAAGTCACCCTGGACGATAAAGTCACCGAAGCCTGCGACCCCTACGCCCGGACCACCGGCGTAAACGGTCACCGGGCCATGATTCTGGACCTGGCATCTACCAATCCCCAGGGCTGGGAAGCCGACAAAGACCCCCACGCCGGCATGAATTTCACCGATGCGGTGATTTATGAGCTCCATGTCCGGGATTTGAGCAGCGACGCCAGCTCCGGAATTGCCCAGGCGGGGAAATATCTGGGCGTGATTCAGCCCGGCACCACTACCCCCAGCGGCATTCCCACGGGCCTGGACCACATGAAAAACCTTGGCATTACCCATGTCCACCTGCTGCCGGTATACGATTTCGGCTCTGTGGATGAATCCGCCGAAAAGCCCGGCTTTAACTGGGGCTATGATCCGGTGAACTACAATGTTCCCGAGGGTTCTTACTCCACCAACCCCTACGACGGCGCGGTTCGTGTGGCAGAGTTTAAGCAAATGGTCAAGGGTCTGCATGACAACGGCATCAGCGTGATTATGGACGTGGTATACAACCATGTCCAGGACGCAGGCAAGTTCTGCTTCAACCAAATCGTACCCGGCTATTTCTCCCGCCCCGATTCCAACGGCTCCGGCTGCGGCAACGATACCGCCTCCGAGCGGGCGATGGTGAGCAAGTATATCGTCGATTCTATCAAGTACTGGGCAGAGGAATATCATATTGATGGCTTCCGGTTTGACCTGGTGGGTCTGATTGACACCGACACCATCAACGCCGCCATGAAGGAGGTCCACAAGACCCACCCGGATGTGAAATTCTACGGCGAGGGCTGGACCATGTCCACCAATGTTACCAAGCCCGGCTATGCCATGACCACCCAACAGAGTGCAACCAAGGTTCCCGGCTTTGCCTTCTTTAACGATTCCCTCCGGGACGCATTGAAGGGCAGCGTGTTTGATAAGGGTACCGGCTTTATTTCCGGCGCATCCGGCAAGGAAAGCGCCGTTGCCGACGGTCTGCTGGGTTCTTCCTTCTGGGGTACGGTTTCCTGCCCCTCCCCCTCCCAGACCGTCAACTACGCCTCCTGCCATGACAACAACACCTTAATTGACCGCATCACCCTCTCCACCCCCAATGCAACCCGTGCCGACCGGGTGAAGATGAACAATCTGGCAGCAGCCATTTATATGATGTCCCAGGGTGTGCCCTTTGTCCACGCCGGTGAGGAATTCCTCCGCTCCAAGGTCAATCCCGACGGCAGCTTTAATGAAAACAGCTACTCTAGCGGCGACGAAGTCAACGCCCTGAAGTGGGACAATTTAAGCGAAGCAGAATACCGGGACACCCTTGCTTACTACCAGGGTCTCATCGCCTTCCGCAAGGCCCACACCGCCCTGCGGCTGACCACCGCCAACGAGGTTAGTCAGTACGCCACCAAGCTCACGGGTCTTCCTGCCAAGGTCACCGGCTATCAGCTTACCGGCGGCATGGCCGGGGAGAGCGCCAAGGGCATTTTCCTGGTGTTCAACGCCAATACCACAGAGCAGACCGTAACCCTGCCGGAGGGTAGCTGGAATGTGTATATTAACGGCGAAAAAGCCGGCACAGAAATTCTTCAAACCGTCAGCGGTACGGTAGCCGTAGCCCCCATTTCTGCACTGGTTCTGGTGCAGGAGGACGCAAAGGCTGCCGAAGACAGCGCAAAGCTGCCTTGGGGCGTGATTGCCGGGGCAGCAGCCTCTGCGGTAGCCGCAGGCGCTGTCATCACCGGCGCAATTCTGAGCACCCGGAAGAAGAGGGAGCAATAAGTCTTCCCCCTGCATGAGCGGACGACCGATGGTCACCCCTACGGATGGGTTTGATGTAGGGGTGGGCACTGCCCGTCCGCAAGAAAAAGCACCGTCGAAAGACGGTGCTTTTTCATTATACTTCTCTTTCAAAGAAACCGGGTAAGGCCACCGGGTTCTTGGCCGTAGGCTGGATTTCGCCCAGCAGAACCCTGACCAATGCTTTCATGCTGGCTGTTTGCCCGGAGAAGCCGTTGATGTAGGTCTTCAAATAGGGGAAGTCATACAGCTTATAGGGGTCACCCATGGATGCAAAAATCGTGCAGGGATGGTCCAGAGCCGCACCGCGCCAGAAGGGCATGATGTTGTTTCTGGTAATGCGCAGCGTGCCGCCCAGATAGCCCCGGCCAATGTCGCTGACAAAGAGGATACAGTCGTAGTTTGCCTTTACGCTGTTGACCCAATAGTGGTCAATGTCGTAGGCCATGGCGGTATCCACCTCATAGCCCCGGTTACGCAGCTCCTCAGCGACGATATTCAGCTTCTTGAGGAAGGCAGGACTTCTCCGCTCGGGGCTGAAATCCGTAATGTAAATCAGCAGGAATTTGGCGTTGGGCTTTAGCTTCAGGGGAACCAGACCCTGGGCATTCCGGACGACCTTGATGCTCCGCTGGGCAATTTCCTGAGAAATCTGCAGGATGTCTCCGGAGGAACCCACGCCCTCCAGAAGAGCCGCCTGGTCCTCAAACAGCCGGGCCCGCATCTTCATAATCAGCACATTGCGCACCGCATCCTTCAGCCGCTCCAGAGGCAGCTCGCCGGACTGTACCGCTGCCAGCACGCAATCAAAGTCACGCTCCAAGGCGAACAGAAGAATATCACCGCCGGCCTTGAAAAATTCAATGGCCAGCCGGTCCGGCTCACAGACGGCGCAGGCGCCGATCATGCTCATGGCGTCGGATACGATACAGCCGTCATAACCAAGGGTTTGGCGCAGCAGCTTTACCATGATATTGGAGCTGAGGGTTCCCGGCTTGGGGCCCAAGATGGGGTCGATTTCGTCTTCGATTGCCGGCAGGGCAATGTGACCCACCATGACAGAGGCTGTGCCGGCTTCAAACATCTTCTTGTACACATAGCCGTAGGTTTCCATCCACTTATCCAGAGGGAAGGAATTGATGGTGGTGCAGAAGTGCTGATTCCGGTCGTCCAGACCGTCACCGGGGAAGTGCTTGCTGCCGGCAATCATCATGCCGTTGGTCTGCATACCCCGGACATAGGCAGAGGCGATCTTCGCCACCTGCTGAGGGCTGTCGGAAATCGCCCGGACATGGGTAACGGGATTGTCCTTGTTGTAATTGATGTCAACCACCGGGGAGAAATTCCAATGGATACCGCTTTTGCGGCACATCTCGCCGGTAACGCGGCCCAGCTTTTCAATCAGTGCCTCATCGTTGCAGGCGCCCCAGGTCATGGGGTCAGGGGGCAGATAATTGCCCTTCAGGCAGGCACAGCCGCCGTTTTCCACATCCGCACAGACGATCACGGGAACCTGGCTGTACTTGTTGACCTCGGCAACGATCTCCTGCAGCATATCTTTATCCAGTCCGTTTACAAAAACCGCACCGGGACGCAGCTTGGGAATCTGGGTCTTGATATCCGCAAGGGTGCTGGGGGTGACATTGATGTTCATCACCTGGCCCACCAGCTCCTCCACCGTTAGCCGGGAGAGGATTTCATCCACCTGCTGAAGCTGTTTCTTTGATATTTCCATATTCCGTCATCTCCTTATGTTTCCGCCATGTGTTCTTCCGCGGAAAAGCCCATGGGCAGTAATTGCGCCAGCGTATAGGTTTCGTAGTTTCCGTCAGGGCCTGCCAGATACACGGCAAAATCTCCCTTGCAGAACTCCGCCATCACCTGCCGGCAAATGCCGCAGGGCGGGAACAGGCCGGAAATCTTTCCGTCCTTGCCGCCGCAGATGGCGATGGCGGTAAATTCCCGGTGACCGTCCTGCACCGCCCGGAAAAAGGCGGTGCGCTCGGCGCAGTTGGTTGCGCCGTAGGAGGCGTTTTCAATATTGCTGCCCTGGTACACCGTACCGTCAGCGCAAAGCAAGGCTGCGCCTACCTTGTAGCCGGAGTAGGGGCTGTAGGCCCGGTCCATGGCCTGAACGGCCTGTTCAATCAAAGCATTCGCTGTCATACAATTTCCTCCCGAAAGCTTTCACCGGGGGTATCCAATTCGATACCCAGCAGGTCCGCCGCCGTGGCGGCAATGTCCGCAAAGGTTTTCCGGGTGCCCAGATTCTTAGGCTTCACCTGCTTGCCCAGAATCAGCAGGGGTACATATTCCCGGGTATGGTCGGTGGTAGCGCTGTAGCTGGGGTCGCAGCCGTGGTCGGCGGTAATCATGACGAGATCCTCGTCACCCAGCTTTTCCAAAAGATTGGGCAGCCAGCGGTCGAATTCATTCAGGGCGTTGGCATAGCCCTCCGGGTCCCGGCGGTGACCGAAATTCATGTCGAAATCCACCAGGTTCACAAAGCACAGGCCGGTAAAGTCCTTACCGGCATAGTGTAAGGCATGGTTCATGCCGACGGCATTGCTTTGGTTGTACACATGCTCCGTGGTGCCCCGCCCGGCAAAAATATCGTAAATCTTGCCCACGGCAATGCTATCCATGCCTGCCGCTTTCACAGCATCCAGCAAGGTAGCCTTGGGAGGCTCTAAGGAAAAGTCGTGGCGGTTGGCGGTGCGCTGGAAGCTGCCGGGCTGCCCCACAAAGGGACGGGCGATGACTCTGCCCACGCCATGCTTGCCCTGAAGCTGACGCCGGGCAATGCGGCAGTATTCATACAGCTGCTCCGGAGGTACAATGTCCTCATGGGCGGCAATCTGGAACACAGAGTCTGCCGAGGTATAGACAATCAAATCCCCGGTTTTCATATGTTCTTCCCCGTATTTTTCAATGACCGCCGTGCCGGACCAGGGGGCGTTGGCCAAAATGCCCCGGCCGGTTTCGGCGCAGAAGGGGGCAATCACTTCCTCCGGAAAGCCGTTGGGATAAGTGGGCAGGGGGTCCGGGGATACGATACCTGCAATCTCCCAGTGACCGATGGTGGTGTCCTTACCCATGGAGCTTTCCGCCAGACGGGCGTAGCTTCCGGTGGGGATTTCCGCCTTGGGCAGGCAGGTAACGCCGTCAATGTTACCCAAGCCCGCGGCAATCAGATTGGGAATATTCAGTTTTCCCGTGGCTGCGCAGGCGGCAAGGGTGTTCACATTCACATCCCCAAACCGCTCCGAATCCGGCATCTGGCCGATGCCGCAGGAATCCAGAACAATGAGAAAAATTCGTTTCATAGGGCGTTTCCTCCCAAATTTATCTGCCCTCCATGGCTACCGCCACATCCAGCGCCACCTTCATCATGGTGGTAAAGGAGTTCTGACGCTCCTCGGAGGTGGTTTCCACGCCCTTGAGGACATGGTCGGAGATGGTGCAGATGCAAAGGGCGCGCTTGCCGTACCGGGCGGCATTCATATACAATGCGGCGGCCTCCATTTCCAGAGCCATAACGCCCATCTTGTTCAGGGCGTAGACACTGCCTAAGCCCTCGGGCACACCGACGTGGTCGCCGTAGAACACATCGGAGGAGTTCACATTGCCCACATGGTAGGTGGCCTGGTGGTTTTCGCAGGCCTTGACCGCCTCGCTGAGCAGCTCATAGCTGGCGATGGGGGCGAAGGTGCCGGGAATGTGGAACTGGTGGGCGAAGTTGGAATCGGTGCAGGCGCCCTGGGCGATGACGATATCATAGAGGTTGATATTGTCCTGAATGGAGCCGGCAGAGCCCACCCGGATGATATTCTCCACGCCGTAGCCGTTATACAGCTCGTGGGAGTAGATGCCGATGGCAGGCATACCCATGCCGGAGGCCATAACGGACACCTTCACGCCCTTATAGGTGCCGGTATAGCCCTGCACGCCACGGACGTTATTCACAAGCACGGGGTTTTCCAGAAAGTTTTCCGCAATAAATTTGCTCCGCAGGGGGTCGCCGGGCATCAGCACGGTTTTGCCGAAATCGCCGGGCTTGGCGGAGATATGGGGAGTAGGGGTGTGGAACATAATGGTTTCCTCCTTAATAGGTTCCGTCGTTGGGAAGATTCTTGGCAATCTTTACGATCCGGGAGGTGCCCAGCCGGGAAGCGCCCAGGCGGATAAATTCCTCCGCGTCCTCCAGGCTGGAGATGCCGCCGGCGGCCTTGATTTTCACATGGGGGGCAACGTGCTTGGCAAACAGCGCAACATCTGCAAAGGTTGCGCCGGCAGTGGAGAAGCCGGTAGAGGTCTTGATATAGTCTGCCCCGGAATCGGACACGCACTTGCAAAGGGCGATTTTCTCTTCATCCGTCAGCAGGCAGGTTTCAATGATGACCTTCAGGAGCTTGCCCTTGCAGGCGGCCTTGATGGCGGCAATTTCTGCGGTGATTTCCGCCCATTTGCCTTCCTTTGCCCAGCCGATGTTGATCACCATATCCACCTCGTCTGCGCCGTTATCCACCGCATCGGTTGCCATAAAGCACTTGGCGGCGGTGGTGGCGTAGCCGTTGGGGAAGCCGATGACGGTGCAAATCGCTAATTTTTCGCCCACATATTCCTTTGCCTGCTTCACATGGGCGGCAGGGATGCAGACAGAGGCACAGCCAAAGCGGATGCCGTCGTCACAGATGGCGCGGATTTCTTCCCAAGTGGCCGTCTGGGCCAGTAGGGTATGGTCACATTTTGCGAGAATTTCTTTCAATTCCATGATGATACACTCCTTTTTATTTCTGTCCGTGAAGTTTGATGATTTTCTTTTCCCGAATGCCCTGGATATAGCACCGGTGGCACATGGCGATGTAGCTGTCGTTGCCGCCCAGCACCACCTGCTCACCTTGGGTGACGATGTAGCCGCCTGCGTCAATACGGGCATTGACGGTGGCTTTTGCGCCGCAGTCGCAGATGGTTTTGATTTCCTGGATGGTGTCCGCAACCTCCATCAGCCGAAGGGAACCGGGGAACAGCTTGGTCTGGAAATCCGTGCGCAGACCGAAGCACATAACGGGGATCCTGTATTCGTTGACGATAGCGCGAAGCTGGTCGATTTGCGCCTCAGTAAAAAACTGACATTCGTCCGCAATAATCACATCGCAGCCGGTTTTTTCTGCGGCAAACATCCGGTAAATATCCTGCTGGGGCGCAATCACCGCCACCGCCGCCTCCAAACCGATGCGGCTGCGCAGGATGTCCGCACCGTCCCGGACATCGGCGCTGGGCTTGATGAGCCAGACCTTCAGTCCGTTCTCCTCATAGTTATATTTGGTAATCAGCGCCTGGGCGGTTTTGCTGGAGCCCATGGCTCCGTATTTAAAATACAGCTTTGCCATATTGCATCCCTCCGTTCGTCCGTTTATTTTATCAAAAAATGCACACTTTTTCAAGAGAAATCCCACAGCTTCTTCCCTTGACAAAGCGGATGGGCTGTGGGAAAATAGGAAACAGCTCAAAACGCAAGGAGAATCCCTTATGAAAAAGCTGATTTGTACCCTTTTGGCGCTGATGATTGCAGTTTCCTGCCTCTTCGGCTGCGCCAATGTCTCCCAGATTGCGGGCAATGTCGCCGATGCTGCCGCCAAGGAGCTGGAAAACCAGCTGAAGACCACTTTGGAAAAGCACAAGGTGGAGGTTGTGGAAGTAAAAACCGCCTTCGGAAAACTCAGTGGCGAGGACGAAAAGGCGCTGCAGTTCTTTGCCGCCGCATTGATTCGCTGCGAGTCGGAAACCGCTGCCCAGACCTGCGCCACCGCTCTGGACGCCCTGTTTGAGCAGGCTGGCGCCATGGCGCAGACCGAAAGCGCCGTTACCCATGAAGCGCTGGTACATAAGACGATTACCTATGACCACACCGATTTTTCCGCGGGAAACTATTATACCGTGTATGTATACAGTTCCTCCCTGCTGGGGAATCTGACGCAGGAGAAGTAATATAGGCTTCTCCTTGAGGAGAAGCTGTCAGCGTTAGCTGACTGATGAGGTGTTTGTCTTTTTCGTTCCACCTCATCCGTCACGCCTGCGGCGTGCCACCTTCCCCTCAAGGGGAAGGCTGTAAAGACGCAAAGCCCGCTGCCGTATGGCAGCGGGCTGTTTTATGTTTTATCCGTTCTGGAGCTGCTGCTTGGTGTACTGCAGAGTATACAGCTGATAGTATTTGCCCTTCAGGTGCAGAAGCTCCTGATGGTTGCCCTGCTCCACAATCTTGCCCTGGGACAAAAGGATAATGTTGTCCGCGTGCTGAATGGTGGAAAGCCGGTGGGCAACAATCAGCATGGTGCCGATGTTTTTCATCTTCTCCAGAGAATCCTGAATGAGGATTTCCGTTTCCGTGTCGATATTTGCCGTAGCCTCGTCCAGAATCATCACGCTGGGCTTGTGGATAATGGTTCTGGCAAAGCTGAGGAGCTGCCGCTGACCGGCGGAGAAGTTGTTGCCCCGCTCCCGAACCACTTCATCCAGGCCGTTTTCCAGCCGGTTGATAAAGGTATCGGCGTTGACATACCGGCAGGCGTCCATGACCTGCTCATCGGTAATGCCGTCGCTGCGCAGGATAATGTTGTTGCGGATATCGCCGGCAAACAGGAACACATCCTGGAGCATCTGGCCGAAGTGACGGCGCAGGGAGGCGATGTCAATCTTCTTGATATCGATGCCGTCGATGAGGATTTGGCCCTTCTGAATATCGTAATTTCGGCAAATCAGGCTGAGAATGGTGGTCTTGCCGGAGCCGGTAGAGCCAACGAAGGCCACGGTCTGCCGGGGACTGACATGGAAGGAAACGCCCTTTAATACCCATTCGCCGGGCTTGTAGGCAAACCAGACATCCTTAAACTCAATCTCGCCCTTGATTTCATCCAATTCCATGGCGTCGGGCTCGTTGACCACCTCGGGAACCATGTCCAGAATGGTGAAAATCTTTTCCGCGCCGGCGAAGGAGCGCTGGAGCATATCAAACTGCTCCGCCAGAGCCTGAATGGGGTTAAAGAACCGGGAGATATAGGTGTAGAAAATAACCACAACCGCGCCGTCAATGACCTGCCCCAGGAAGGACGCGCCCTCCAAGTAACTCTTGCAGCTCAGATAGAACAGACACATGGTGCAGGAAACATAGAGCATATACACCATGGGGCGGAAAATGCCGAAGACAAACATCCGGTTGTACTTGGCCTTGGCCAGCTTTTTGCTCCGGGCCAGGAAGTCATCCATCTTGCTGCCTTCCTGGTTGAAAATCTGGGTTACCTTCATGCCGGAGAGATTCTCCGACAGATAGGTGTTGATGTCGGTGGTGGCATTGCTGACCCGGCGGTGGGCACCCCGGGAGAACCGACGGAAAATCAGGGTAAAAATCACCACAAAGGGCACAAAGCACAGCACCATCAGCGCCAGGGTATAGTTGACCAGCACCATGGCGGTGAAAATACCCACCACCATAAAGACATTCTTCAGCAGACCCGTCAGGATATTGGTGAACATGAAGCTGATGCTGTTGGGGTCGTTGGTGACACGGGTCACCAGCTTGCCCACGGGCATGTTGTTCAGCTGCTCATGGCTCAGCTTTTCAATGTGGGTAAAGGTATCCATCCGGAGCTGGGACAAAATTTTCTGGCCGGTCTTCTGCAGAATCATAGCCTGCAAATAGTTGCTGATCAGCGTCACGATCAGAATCAGCACATATACAATTACAATGCTCAGCAGATAGCTGTATTCGAAATCCTCCTTGATGATCTTCTGAATATGACCCAACAGCAAGGGGGTAACCAGGTCAAAGGAAAGGCCAAACAGAATGATAACAAATACACTTACAAAGTTTTTCCAGTAGGGACGGGCGTAGCCCATGAGCCGGCGGATAATGACGGAGTCGGACATGTGCCGCTCCCGGTCCTCGCCCTCGGCGAGGGCTTTGCGCAAAAGGAAGTAGGCAATCAGGAAAGCTGCGGTGAAGGTGCAGATAATCGCGCCTACAATCAGAATCGGCAGGTAATTACGCATGATGATCACCCTCCTCCTCTAATTTCTGCAGGTCAACCATCTTCCGGTACTCGGGGCAGGTTTCATACAGCTCATTATGGGCGCCCACAGCCGCCAGACGGCCATCGTCGATAAAGAGAATCTTGTCCATTTTCTCCACGGTGGAAATCCGGTGGGCAATGAGTAGGGTGGTTTTGCCTGCCCGGGTCTTGCGCAGGTTTTCCAGAATGGTGGTTTCCGTTTTGGTGTCCACCGCGCTGACGCTGTCGTCCAGAATCAGAATGGGTGCGTTTCTCATCAGCGCCCGGGCAATGGAAATACGCTGCTTCTGACCGCCGGAAACGGTAACGCCCCGCTCGCCCAGAACGGTGCCGTAGCCCTTCTGGAATTCCGCGATATTGCTGTGGATGTCCGCCAGCTTTGCCGCCCGGGTGATGGCCTCGGCGTTGCCGTCGTCGGTACCGAAGGAGATGTTATTCTCAATGGTATCGGAGAAGAGGAAGTTATCCTGAGGCACATAAGCGCAGTTATCCCGGAGAGAATGGATGGAAACCTCGTTCACATCCTTGCCGTCGATAAACAGGGTGCCGTCTTCTACATTGTAGGTTCTGAGAATCAGATCCACCAGAGTGGTCTTGCCGGAGCCGGTTTTTCCCACCACGCCCACACTTTCGCCGGCGGAAATGGTGAAGGAAACGTCCGTCAGGGCATCCAGCTGTCCATCGGGATACTTAAAAGACAGATTTCGGAATTCGATATCGCCCCGCACCTCGGTCAAATCGGTGACACCGGGACGGTCTTTCACGTCCACCTTGGCATCCAGCAATTCCCCCAGACGGGTCAAAGATGCCTTGCCCCGGCTGCCCATATCAATCAACTCGGACACCGCCATAACGGGCCAAATAGCAGAGTTGTAATAGCCGATAAACTCCATCAGCTGACCGCCGGTAAAGATTCCCTTATACACCAGCCAGCCGCCGTAGCCCAGAATAATGCACATGACGCTTTCCACGAACAGAGAAACCAGCACCCGAAACAGCACCGAAGCCTTGGTATGAGCCACATTTGCCTGCTCGTTTTCTTCGTTAAGCTTTTTGAAGGCCCAAAGCTCCTTGGCTTCCTTGACGAAAGCCTTAATCACCGCAATGCCGGAAAAGCTCTCCTGGGAGAAATCGGACAACCGGGAGAAGGCCTCCTGCCGCTTTTCCCATTTCCGCTCCATATTTCGGCCCACAATGGTGGCCGCGCCCATCAGGCAGCCCATGGGAATTAAGGAAAGCAAGGTAAGCAGCGGATTCATCAAAAACATTTCCCGCAGAGCCAATGCACCCAGCAGCAGCGCGTCGAAGAACATCATAACGCCCCAGCCGAAGCATTCCTGAACCGTATCCAGGTCGTTGGTAAACAGACTCATCAGGTCGCCAACCTTGTTGACCTGGTAATACTGGCGGCTTAAATACCGGGCCCGGTCAAACATCCGGTTGCGAAGGTCTTCCTCCAGCCGGATTGCCGCGCCGAAGAAGCACACCCGCCACAAAAACCGGCCGAATACGATGGCAATAATGATTGTGACCATGGGCATACAAATCTGATCCAGTACCACATCCATAGTCAGCGGAACGGTTTGACCGTCGATAACCACCGTTCCGTAGTTCATGCCGTCCACAACCATTCGGTACAGCTTGGGAATTTCCAGCTGCAGCCGGTCCACCATTACCAGTGCCAAAAGACCCAGCAGCAGCCAGCCGGCATATTTGAGATAATACCGGTTGATATGCTTTCCGAATATCATAACGCATTCCCTTTCTTTTTATCTAAAAGTATATCAGGGGCATTATAGCACAGCAGGTTTCAGATTGCAATCACCCACTTACAAAAAATGTTGCGTTTGCAACATTTTTCCTTGCTCCGGAAAAAATCAAAGCTGTCATTCCGAGGCCGGCAAAGCCGGCCGTGGGAATCTCCTGGTTCAAAGGCCCCCTTGCGTAAAGGGGGCTGGATTTTTGCGAAGCAAAAAGACTGGGGGATTGTCGCTGTAAGTACAACCCCTCCGTCAAAAATCAGAGATTTTTGCCACCTCCCCTTACACAGGGGAGGCTTTTCTCTGCTGTGCAGGAACAGGCGTTCCTCCGGGAGATTGCCACGTCGCTTCGCTCCTCGCAATGACAGCCGGGGCGTCGTGGGCGCCGCCCCCTACAAAAATGAACCAAACAGTTCCCTCCCCTGCAGGCATCAAAAATCGGAACATTTTTGATGCCGGATGGCGTTGGGGCGGGAGGGGGTACATAGGGGGAGGGCGCATTTGCTTTAGCGCCTCCCCCTATGCCGGCTTCTTTGGTTCCTTTCTTGCCGGAGCAAGAAAGGAACATCTCCACCGGGAGATTGCCACGGTAAACATCACTTGGGAATGGTAATGGTGAGCACGATTTGGCTGTCGGTTTCCCGGCGCTCGGATACTGCGGGGATACCGGAAAGCTGAATCCGCTGGAGGGATTGGTGAAGATTGGTTAAAAAGGTGCCCACATTCACCTTCCCGGATTTTTCGGATGACCCAGAGAGCAGCTGGTCTATGTAGCTTTCCGTTCGGGCTACGCTCATTTGCAGCCGGACGATTACCGACAGCGCCGCCAGCTTCTCCGGCTCGGTGGGCAGTTTCAACAGCGCCCGGGCGTGGCGCTCCGTCAAACCGTTATCCCGCAGCGACCGGAGTACCGGCTCGCTGTGGCGCAGCAGCCGCAGCTTATTGGCCACCGCGCTCTGGCTTTTCCCCAAAAGCCTTGCCGCCTGCTCCTGGCTCATGGACCAGGTATCCATCAGCCGGGCGATTCCCTGGGCCTCCTCGATAAAGTCCAGATCCTGCCGCTGGAGGTTTTCAATCATCGCCGCCATGGACGATTCCCGCTCCGTCATATTCATGACAATGCAGGGAATCTCCGTCAGGCCCGCCATGGCTGCCGCCCGAAGCCGCCGCTCCCCGGCAATCAGCTCATAGTGCGTCCCCATCCGACGGACGGAAAGGGGCTGCAGGATGCCATGGGTGGCAATGGAATCCGCCAGTTCCCGCAGCGATTCCTCCCGAAATACCTTTCTGGGTTGGGCTGGATTGGGTCGCAGAGAACCGGCAGGCAGAAAAATCACCCTGCCGGTTTCCATGTAGGTTTTCAGCTTCTGGCATTGCATTGCCATTCCTCCTTTGTGGTTTGTAGCTACATTCTACTTCCCCGGGAAATGGGAATCCTAGCGAATCGGGGGCGGTATTCCGGAAACCGCACGACGGCTTTCGATAAAAATTTATCCATTATTTTCCCTTTAGGTCTTTACATTTCGGATTCTGTCGTGTATGATAACCGGGAACAGAGTAGGTTTCGACGCGTTAAGTGCCACCGGGACGGGGAGTTGCCCGGAGGACGAAGGAAGATTCCACGGTGTCGTTTCCGCACCCGCTGCCCACATATAGGATGCCCTCCTTTATGTAGCAACGATACTCGGTCGGGCGAATGGTCGGCTGTGCTTGTCGCTGTCCCTGCCCCCGGGCTACCCTCTTACTCAACTCCCTGACGGTTTTTCGTCGGGGATTTTTGTTTTGGGGGATGCCGGCGGAGACTGGGGCGTACAGTCGTCACGCTGCAAAAAAAGGAGGAATTTTTTATGGTCCGCGCACAAAAATCCACTGCTCTTTATCCCCATCCCTTCAGCAAGGCTTACTGGAAAGATGCCTTCTCCGAAATGAAGGATGTCCGCATGCTGGTCATCGCCGCCATGCTCACCGCCCTTCGCATCGCGCTCAAGCCCCTGGCAATTCCCCTTGGCCCTCAGCTGAGCATCCAGACCGCCATGCTGGCAACCGCCCTGGGCGCTATGATTTACGGCCCGGTGATGGCCATTCCCTGCGCCATCATTTCCGACACCATCGGCTTTATGATTTACCCCACCGGTGAGTATTTCCTGCCCTTTGTGCTGACGGAAATCGCCAGCACCATGATTTACGCGCTGTGCCTGTACCGCTCCAAGGTGTCCCCCACCCGGGTGGCCCTTTCCCGGTTCTTCATCGGCTTTTTGGTGAATGTGGTGCTGCAGCAGGTGATTTTCGCCTGGCAGTATGTGTACATGGGCAACCCCGAAAGCGCAAAATCCACGGTGATGGGCATTATGACCAGCACCCGGATTATCAAGAACCTGTTCTTCTTCCCCATTGAATCTGTGATTCTGACCCTGTTCCTCAAGTTCCTGCTGCCCATCTGCCAGCGGGCCCGGGTCACCTATTGCAAGATTGCGGATATGAAAATCGGCTGGAAGCAGATTGTGGCGCTGGTATGCCTGCTGGCCATCGGCGTGGGAAGCGCCTACAGCTACTTTACTTCCACCTCCCGCAGCAGCTACTACAGTAGCGAAGACCGCCTTGCCATCAACAAGGAGCTGTCCCAGCTGGTCCAGGACAAGACGGATAATTGGGACGACAAGACCTTGGTGTGCATCGTGGACGCGGAAATGCGCCCCTTCCTTTCCCCCAACTCTACCTATACCCTGTCTGTGTACATCGTAGATGAGGAGGCCTTCGCCAAGGGCCAGGCGGAGAACGAAAAATACACCCTGGATACCCTCTATGGCTACTCCAAGAGCGGCCCGAAGAAGGATAAGTACGGCTCTTTGGTAAAGGTTGCCGACGCCACCGTGGGCAAAAACGGCCTGACCGGAGAGATTACGGCCTTTGATGTGGAAACATTGACAGACTGACCCTTTACGGCTATAATAAAAGAAAAACCGTAAGGAGTTATTTCTATGCATATTGATCACGATCATGTTGCCGGTCACAGCCACGACCATACCCATACCCACGAGCACACCCACGACGGTGTTGCCCATTCCCACCCCCACGCTCACAGCCATAGCCACGACCATGGCCATGCCCATATTCACAACCACGACCGTCTTCATGCTGAGGGCATTCCTCACGACCACAGCCACGACTGCGACGGTCAGTGCCAGGGCTGTCAGTCTGAGTGCGGTCACACCCCCATGGAGGAGCTGACCGCGCTGATGAAGTACATGGTCTCCCACAATGCCGCCCACGCCAAGGAGCTGGCGGATCTGGCGGATCAGCTGCAGAAGGCAGGCAACAAGGCCGCCTATGAGCAGGTTATGGCTGCGGTGTCCGATTTTGAAAAGGGCAATATGCGGCTGAGCGTTGTGCTCCAGAGCCTGGCGTAAGGAGGAAAACTATGTGTCTTTCCACCGTTTATAAAAATGTTCAAAGCCCGGAAACCGTGATTATGAAGAATGTGATGCGCATTGATTTTCAGGAGGGCACCATTGTTCTCACGGATTTGATGGAGCGTAGCGTCGCCGTTGAAGGCGAGCTTGTCAGCGCCAATCTGGTAGACGGCTTTGTGGTCATTCGGGAAAAATAACTGTAAGGGCGCGGCCATCCAGCCGCGCCCTGTTTTTAGCGCAAAAAGCCTCCCCTGTGTAAGGGGAGGTGGCAAAAATCTCTGATTTTTGACGGAGGGGTTGCGTTTTTAGGAACAATCCC
>JAZNMX010000014.1:0-55628 GCA_045579965.1 Faecousia sp. | reverse complement strand
CCTACCGAAACAGCCCCAGTTCCAACAGAACCTGCAGAGCCGAATCCGGCGCTGCCCTATTTGCTGTGGATTTTGTGTGCCGTTGGGGGCATCCTACTGATCAGCGGACAGTATTGGGTGCGCAGAAGCCTGCGCCGGCGGAAAATGCTGACGGGAAGTACCAATCAGCAAGCGCTTTCCCGTTGGCGGTACGCCCTGCGCTTGGAAAAGCTGCTGGGACTAACCACAGACCCCCGTCTGGCAGCCCTGGCGGAAAAGGCCAAGTTCAGCCAGCATCTGCTGACAGAAGAAGAACTGGCGGAATTTGACCGGTGGCTGGAATATGCCCACGCGCAGCTGAGTCAAAAGCCCTTCCCCATTCGTTTTGTTCTTCGGCTGATTTTCGCCCTGGATAACTGACAAAAAAAGCATCACAGAGTTTTCCCTCTGTGATGCTTTTTATATAACGAATGCACAAAGAATAAAATCTGCGGCAAGGGCAAGGCAAAGCCCCATCGCCACCGTTTCTGCCCCTTTTTGGGGGATGCGCTCCATCCTCTTTTCCAGTCGCGGATATACCAGCCACATCAGCGTCCAAACCGCCACGCCCCATGTGATTGCCATTTCCAGACTGATATATCCCATAAAGTCAAATCTGTGCCACCGGTAATCCCACAGGCGGATGCCAAACAGCTTCTCACAGGTCACACCCGTCACCAGCTCCGCCGTCACAGGAATCGCCACCGCCAGAAGGGTATACAGCACATATCGGGTGCGTTTTTCTGTTACCCCCGACAGCAGGATCCCTCCAGCCTTGGGTGTCCCCAGCAAGCCGTGAATGGCGACGATACAAACGCCGTATATGGGGCAAAAGGGCAAATAAAGAAATCCTCTGTCCACCAATTCCCCTGCATCAAGGGAAATCGTCACCGTTTCCATCAGCCACCCGGCAAAGGAAAACAGCAGGAACATCAGAACCTCCACACGGTATTTACAAATCCGTTCTTTGATCATATGCGCATGTTTCTCCATAAGCTGTGCATTTCATTTTCTGCGGCATTCTAGCAAATATTCCAAATTTATTCAACCGTTTTTCGGAATCTTTCAAAATTCTTAAGAATTTCGCGGGGACAACCGAGATATGCCTGCTTTTCATTGACAAATGGCCGCCGGGAGAGTACAATATTTCTATTCTGCAACTGAGGTGAATTCTATGGATTCCAAGCTTCACAACGAAACACTGTGCATTCAGGCAGGCTACAGTCCTGCCAGCGGTGAGCCCCGGCAGGTGCCCATCGTACAGAGCACCACTTTCAAATACGCCACCTCCGAGGATATGGGAAAGCTCTTCGATTTAGAGGCTGAGGGCTACTTCTACTCCCGTCTGGCCAACCCCACCTGCGATGCGGTGGCTGCCAAGATTGCTGCTTTGGAAGGCGGTACTGCCGCCATGCTCACCGGCTCCGGTCAGGCTGCCAATTTCTATGCCGTATTCAATATCGCTTCCTGCGGTGACCATGTGGTTTCCAGCTCCGCCATCTACGGCGGCAGCTTCAATCTGTTCAATGTGACCATGCGCAGAATGGGCATCGACTTTACCTTTGTCAGCCCCGACTGCACCGAGGAAGAACTGAACGCTGCCTTCCGCCCCAACACCAAGGCGGTCTTTGGCGAGACCATTGCCAACCCTGCCCTTTCCCTTCTGGTTATTGAGAAGTTTGCCAAGGCAGCCCATGCCCACGGCGTTCCCCTGATCGTGGACAACACCTTCGCCACCCCCATCAACTGCAAGCCCTTCCGGTGGGGCGCGGACATTGTGACCCACTCCACCACCAAGTATATGGACGGTCACGGCGTTGCCGTAGGCGGCGCCATTGTAGACAGCGGCAACTTTGACTGGACCAGGTATCCGGACAAGTTCCCCGGTCTTTGCACCCCCGACGAAAGCTACCACGGTGTTACCTATACAGAGCGGTTTGGCCTGGCCGGCGCTTTTATCACCAAGTGTACCACCCAGCTGATGCGGGATTTGGGCTCTGTCCAATCCCCCCAGAGCGCGTTTTATCTGAATCTGGGCTTGGAGAGCCTGCCATTCCGGATGAAGCAGCATTGCGCCAACGCCCAGGTAATCGCGGAATTTCTGCAGAGCAACGAGAAGGTGGCATGGGTCAAGTACTGCGGTCTGCCCGGTGACCCTTACTATGCTCTGGCACAAAAGTATCTGCCCAACGGCTCCTGCGGCGTGATTTCCTTCGGTTTGAAGGGCGGCCGGGCCGCTGCCCAGGTGTTCATGAAGCACCTGAAGCTGGGCTCCATTGAAACCCATGTGGCAGACTCCAGAACCTGCTGCCTCCACCCTGCCAGCACCACCCACCGGCAGATGTCCGACGCAGAGCTGGATGCCGCCGGCGTGGGCGCGGATTTGATTCGCCTGAGCTGCGGTTTGGAAAACGCAGAGGATTTGATTGCGGATTTGCAGCAAGCCATTGAGAAGGTATAAGCTATGGAATATCGCGTATTGGGAAAAACCGGCCTGAAAGTTTCCCGGATGGGCTTTGGCGGCATCCCCATTCAAAAGGTGGATGGGAAGAAGACCCGGGAGCTGATGCTTCAAATGCGGGAAGCCGGCTTAAACTATATCGACACCGCCCGGGCCTACACCGTCAGCGAAAGCTATCTGGGTGAGGCGCTGGAGGGAATCCGAGAGGATTTCATTCTGGCAACCAAGAGCATGGCCCGAACAGCCGAGGCCATGGCCAAGGATATTGACCTCAGCCTCTCCCTGCTGAAAACGGACTATATTGACCTGTATCAGGTTCACAACCCATCCATGGAGGCTTTGGAGCAGGTAATTGCCCCCGGCGGCGCCCTGGAAGCCCTGCTTTCTGCCAAGGAGCAGGGTAAAATCCGCCACATTGGCCTCACTGCCCACTCGGCAGCAGTGTTTGAGCGAGCATTGGATTTGCCCTGGGTAGAGACCGTCATGTTCCCCTACAACATCGTAGAAACCCAGGGAGAAGACCTGATTTCCCGCTGTCACGAGAAGAACATCGGCTTTATCTGCATGAAGCCCCTGGCCGGCGGCGCCCTGGACGACGGCACGCTGGCTCTGCGGTTTATCGTGAATAACCCCAATGTGGATGTGGTGATTCCCGGCATGGCCGACCCCTCAGAGATGACTGAGAATATGGCGGCCGTTTGCAACACCGCTCCTCTGACGGAGGAAGAAAACACAAAAATCGAGGAAATCCGCAAAACTCTGGGAACCGAGTTCTGCCGGCGGTGCAATTACTGCGCCCCTTGCACCGTGGGTATTTCCATTCCCTCGGCATTCCTCTTTGAGGGCTATTTAACCCGCTACGGTCTGCCCGACTGGGCAAAGCAGCGGTACGCCACTCTCCCCGTAAAGGCATCGGCATGTATCGAATGCGGCGACTGCGAAACCCGCTGTCCCTATAACCTTCCCATTCGCCAAATGCTCAAACGCGTAGCAAAGAATCTGGAGTAAGGAGGCGCTGTCATGCGCATCGTAATCAAAATTGGCACCAGCACCCTGGCCCATCCCAGCGGACACCTGAACATCCGCCGGGTGGAGGAGCTGTGCCGTGTCATCAGCGACATTAAGAATGCCGGCCATGAAACCATTCTGGTTTCCTCCGGTGCCATTGGCATGGGCGTGGGCAAGCTGGGTCTGCGGCAGCGGCCTCAGGACATTCCCGGCAAGCAGGCAGCAGCTGCTGTGGGACAGTGCGAGCTGATGTACATATACGACAAGCTTTTTGGGGAATACCACCACACGGTAGCCCAGCTTTTGATTACCGGTGAGGATGTGGTCAGCCCCCGCCGCCACGAAAACTTCCGCAACACCCTCAATCGGCTGCTGGAGCTGTCTGCCCTGCCGATTATCAACGAAAACGATACCGTTGCCACCGAGGAAATCGTCATCGGTGACAATGACACTCTGGCCGCCATTGTGGCAGAAAGTGTGGAGGCGGATTTGCTGGTTCTGCTTTCGGATATCGACGGCCTGTATACCGCCGACCCCCGGAAGAATCCGGATGCCCAGCTGATTCCCCGGGTGACGGAAATCGACGATTCCATTCTGGCCCTTGCCGGCGGAAGCTCTACCAATCTGGGTACCGGCGGCATGACCACCAAGCTGCAGGCAGCGAAAATCTGCATGGCTTGCGGCTGCAACATGATCATCACCAACGGCAGCCGTCCGGGAATTCTTTACGATATTCTGTCCGGCGAAGCTGTGGGGACTCTCTTTGTGGGGAAACGCCTATGAATACTTTGCTGCAAGCCGCAAAGGCGGCAAAATCTGCCGTTTCTGCATTGACAACGGCGCAGAAAAATGAGGCTCTTTCCGCTATGGCGAAGGCCCTGCTGGAAGCGCAGGACGCAATCCTTTGCGCCAACGCCCTGGATTTGGAGGCAGCCCGGGATACCATTTCCCCCGTGATGCTGGACCGGCTTCGGCTGACCCCGGAGCGGATTGCCGCCATGGCCCAGGGCATTGAGGCAGTTGTGAAGCTGCCTGACCCGGTGGGCAGACTTCTCCAGGAGTACATTCGTCCGGACGGACTGTGTATCCGGAAGGTTTCCGCCCCCATGGGCGTGATTGCCATCATCTACGAAAGCCGACCCAATGTGACCAGCGATGCCGCTGCGCTGACCTTAAAAAGTGGCAGTGTGTGCATTCTCCGGGGCGGTAAGGAGGCTTTCCGCAGCGCCAGCGCCATTGTTGCCGCTCTGCGCCGGGGTCTTGCCAAAGCGGGCATCACAGAAGATGCCATTCAGTTGGTAACAGATACCTCCCGGGAAAGCGCCCACGCCCTTATGACCGCCCAGGGCTATGTAGATTTGTTGATTCCCCGGGGCGGCGCGGGTCTGATTAACGCCTGCGTCCGCAACGCTACCGTCCCCTGCATCGCCACCGGCACCGGCATCTGCCACATTTATGTGGAGAAAACCGCCGACCTTTCCATGGCATTGTCCATTGTAGAAAATGCGAAAACCAGCCGGCCCAGCGTCTGCAACGCCCAGGAAGTTTTGCTGGTGGACCGGGAAATTGCGCCTCAGTTTCTTCCTATGCTGCAGGAGGCGCTGGTGACCCGGCGGCAGGAAAAAGGGCTGACTCCGGTACAGCTGCGGCTGGATTCCCAGGCGCAGAGCATCATCCCCGGCACGAGCGCCACAGAAGCAGACTTTGACACAGAATTCTTAGACTACATTCTGGCGGTTGCCTGCGTACCGGATACCAAGGCCGCCATCGACCACATTGCCGCCCACTCCACCGGACACAGCGAGGCCATCGTGACCCAAAGCGATGCTGCCCGGGATGCTTTCCTTGCCGGGGTGGACAGCGCAGCCGTATATGTCAACGCCTCCACCCGGTTTACCGACGGGGGAGAATTCGGCCTGGGCTGCGAAATGGGCATCTCCACCCAAAAGCTCCACGCCCGGGGCCCCATGGGTCTGCAGGAGCTGACTACTACCAAGTACGTCATTCTGGGCGACGGACACATTCGGGGAGGCTAACGCATGAAATACGGATTTATCGGCTGCGGCAATATGGGCGGCGCAATTGCGAAGGCTCTGCGCCTGGCTACGGATGAAATTGTGCTGACCGACCGCTCCGGCAAGGGACGGGCCTTGGCACAGAATTTGGGTGTCCAATACGGCAGCAGTGAAAAAGCTGCCGGCTGCCACCGGGTGTTTCTGGGAGTAAAACCCCAGGGTATGGCCGAAGTACTGGCCCAGCTGACGCCGGTTTTTCAGGAGAGAAAACCGGTCCTCATTTCCATGGCCGCCGGGCTTACCACCGATAGCATCTGCTCCATGGCAGGCGGCAATCTTCCCGTCATTCGCATTATGCCCAACACCCCCGTGGCAGTGGGCAAGGGCGTGATTTTATACTGCTGCAACGATTTGGTTGCTCCGGAAGTTTTAAGCGATGTCCTTCGTGACCTTGCCGGCGCCGGCCTTTTGGAGCCGGTAGCCGAGGAAAATATGGACGCCGCCTGCTCGGTATGCGGCTGCGGGCCTGCCTTCGCTTACCTGTTCTTGGAGGCCATGGCTGCCGGCGGCGCTGCTCTGGGTATTGCCCCGGAGGATACTTTGCGGTACGCCGCCGCTACCATTGCCGGTGCGGCAGAAATGGCTGCGGTTACCGGCGAAGACCCCATGGCGCTGTGCCGGGCGGTGTGCTCCCCGGGAGGCAGTACCATCGAGGGCGTCAAAGTACTGCAGCAGCGGCAGCTCCGGGAAATTGTAACGGACTGCATTGCCGCCGCCTATCGGCGCAACCGGGAATTGGGACAATAAAACAACAAACCGCCTGGCTTTTCAGCCAGGCGGTTTTGTCACATTGGAGGGCAAGCAGAAAGTCGAAATGCATTTGGGGGTAATTTCTGAGAATATCATACTTTCTCACCGACGAGAAAGTATGCAAAGAGTCGCCGAGGACCTTCCGTATGGTCCTCGGACTCCCCAGACGGCCTAAGGGGGAAGCGAATTGGTTCTTGCGTAACCAACATTTCTCTCGCTTCCCCCTTAGGAATCCCCTTGTAATATCGTGTTTTGACGATTGGCATTTTTATTATACCGTTGCCGGTTCTTTGATTTGGTAGGATAGCCCCTTGGGGTAGAAAAACCGGATTTTCTCCGCTGCCACAGACATCTTCACCTCTTTCGCCGTCCGCAGCTCTCCGTCCAGATTGATGGCGGTGGGCTTGTCACAGCGAATGGTAACTTCCTTCGTCCGGTAGTGGGTTACCAGCTGAGGAAGCTCCTTGTACCGGCCGGCCTTATACTTGCCCACCACCCCGGGAACCTGCAGCCGGGATACCTTTTTCACCAGCAGCACATCCAGCAGACCGTCGGTGGGGTCCGCCTCCGGCACGGGATTGAAGCCGCCGCCGTAGTAACGTCCGCTGCACACGCAAATCATGGTCAGCTCATCGTCCACGGTATGCCCGTCAACCTCCACCACATAATGCTCGCTGATCCCACGAATGACATTCACCACCGTAGATACCGCATAAGCCCGGAAGCCCTGCAAAAGCGGAATCCGCTTGTAGGAGGCCACATCCGTGCCGATTCGGGCATCCAGGCCCACAGAGCAAATGTTGATGGCGAAATCATCGTTGCAGCGAATCAGATCAAACTCTGCCGTATCCGCATCCAGCAGTCGCTCCAGATCAAAAAAGGCCTTGGGGTCATCAAACAGCTTAACAAAATCGTTGCCGCTGCCCCCGGAGAATACCGTCACCGCCACATTGGGATATCCTGCCGCGCCGGCGACCACCTCGTTCAGCGTGCCGTCGCCGCCGCAGGCGTAAATGCGGTATTCTTCTCCCGTTTGGGCCGCCTCCCGGGCGATGCGGGTACACTCCCCCGGCGCACCGGAAACGGCGATTTCGTATGTAAGGCCCTGCTGAGCGCAGCAGGATTCTATGATTTGCCAATATTGCTTTGACCGGTCCCGGGAACCGGCCGCGGGATTGATGATAAACAGATGCTTCACTTTTTTCTTCCCCCGAGATACATATAGTAATCGCAGCGAATCATGCCGTTATAGAGCTTTCGCTTTTTGTCCGCCCGGCGGCCGAAGTAATGCTCAAATTCCGGCTCAGAAGTAATGATATACTTCTTCCAGCCGTCGGCAAACTTCAGATGGCGACCCAGCGCTCCGTACAGCCGCTGGGCACTGCTCTGCTCCAGCATCCGCTGTCCGTAGGGCGGGTTGCAGATGATGATACCGCTGTCGCAGGGCAGGCTCATTTTCGTAGCGTCGCCGTCTTTAAAGGTAATGCAGTCCGCCACCCCGGCTTTCCGGGCATTGGCCATGGAAAGGGATACGCACATAGGGTCATTGTCCGAGCCCAGAATCCGGTATTCTCCTTTAAATTCCCGGTCCTTTGCCTCAGCTTTTGCCTGCTCCCAGGCGGATTTCGGCACCCAGGGATAGCTTTCCGCGGCAAACTGCCGATTGAGCCCCGGTGCCCGGTTTTTGGCAATCAGCGCCGCCTCGATGGGAATGGTGCCGGAGCCGCAGAAGGGGTCCCAAATAAAATCTCTGCCCCGGTATTTGGTCAGCTGAATCATACCGGCTGCCAGGGTTTCCCGCAGGGGCGCTTCGTTGCCCACGGCACGGTAGCCCCGCTTGTGTAGCCCCGCGCCGGAGGTATCCAGATACAGACTCACCTGATTTTTCAGAATCAAAAACTGCAGCTGAAATTTCACGCCGGTTTCCGGCAGCCAGCTGACACCGTACTTTTCACCCAGCCGGCGGGATGCCGCCTTTTTGATAATTGCCTGGCAGTCCGATTCGCTCATCAGCTGGCTGTCCAGGCACTTGCCCTTCACGGGAAACTGCCCGTCTTTCGGAATAAAATCCTCCAGATTGGCGTGGTACACCCCCTGGAACAGCTCCTCAAAGGTTTTCGCCTCAAACTGGGCAAGGACGATGTGCACCCGCTCCGCAGTGCGCAGGCAGATGTTGGCCTTTGCCAGGGTACCCATATCACCGGTAAAGAGCACCCGTCGGTCCTCTACCCGGACATTTTCCACATTCAGCCGGCGAAGTTCATCACCAACAATGCCCTCCAGGCCAAAGAGGCAGGGGGCTGCAAATTGCAGATTCGTCATAATTCCTCCCAAATTTAAGGAATGATTTTTCCCGGCTTTAGATACCGCTCCTGCTCGGAAAAGACACAGCCGCAGTATTTCTGGATGTACATACCCTCCGCCCGGGCGATTTCCTGCCCGGCTTTAAAATAAGGGCGAAAATCCCGGTACAGAAATTCCACGCCATACGCATCCGCTGCCCGCTGGGCGGTTTGCGCCATCAGTTCATGGTTCTGGTAGGGGCTGATAAACAGCGAAGAGGTGAAGCTGTCAAAGCCCTGCTCCTTTGCCTGCCGAGCCGTTTCAAACAGCCGCATTTCATAGCATTTGACACACCGGCCGGCAATATCCTCCGCCACCTCACGGACAAAGGGGCGCAGGCCGTAGTCATCCCGCTCTATCAGCGGCAGCTGGATTTTTTCCGCGTATTCCCGCAAGCAGTTCCGGCGGGCGCGGTATTCGGTAAAGGGATGGATATTGGGGTTGTACCAAAAGCCGGTGACCCCAAACCCGTCGCCCCGGAGCACCTCGATGCACTGGTTGGCGCAGGGTGCGCAGCAAATGTGTAGCAGTGTATTCATTGTGTCCCCTTTCTAACGGATGATTCCGAACACGCCATCGCCGTGAATCCGGGTGATTTCCACGGTTTTCAGCTGATTGTGGAGGTTCTCCCCCTGGGCGTAAACCTTGACATAGTTGGGGGCATGTCCGGCAAACAGGCCGTCGGTTTCTTCTTCAAACAGCACCTGCTGAGGTGTTCCCACCAGCGCCTGCCGGTAATCTAGGCTCATCTCCTCGGCAACGGCAATGGCCCGGCGGCTTCTATGCTCCTTGGTGGCATTGTCATGCTGGCCGGGCATTTTGTCTGCCGGCGTTCCCGGACGGCGGGAATAGGGGAAAATGTGCATAGCAGCAAAGCCGCATTTGCGGATAAATTCCAGACTTTCTGCGAACTCTTCCTCGGTTTCTCCGGGGAATGCCACAATCATGTCGGTGGTAATGGCGCAGCCGGGAAAGGTCTTCTTCAGCAGGCGGACACTTTCCAGGTATCGGGCGGTGTCGTACTTGCGCCGCATTCTTAGCAGCACCGCATCGCAGCCGGACTGCATACTCAAGTGGAATTGGGGACACAGGTTTGGGAGCGCCGCCATCTTTTCGCAGAATCCTTGCGTCACCACCCGGGGCTCCAACGACCCCAGCCGCACCCGAAGGTCCGGCACAGCCCGGCAGACTCCGTCAATCAGCTGCCACAGGGGGGGCTTCCCCGGCAGATCCGTGCCCCAGCCGGCAATTTCAATGCCGGTAATGACGATTTCCCGATAGCCCTTTTGCGCCAATTCCTTTGCCTGGGCAACCGCGGTCTCCAGTGTAGCAGAGCGCACCGGCCCACGGGTATAGGGAATGATGCAGTAAGAGCAGAAATTCACGCAGCCGTCCTGCACCTTCAGCATGGCCCTGGTGCGTTCTGACAAACCGCCGGCGGGCAGCACTTCAAATTCCCGGCGGCGTAGAGCCGCGTCAAGGGCTTCCTTCTGCACCTTCGTTTCCGCTGCTTCCAGCAGCATTTCCACAAACTCCCGCCGGTTTCCGCTGCCGCCCAGCACATCTACGCCCAAAGCCCGAACGGAGTCTGCAGCATGCTGGCTATAGCAGCCGCAGACACCGATCACCGCACCCGGGTTTTCCCGGCGGCAGCGGCGAATCACCGCCCGGTTTTTCTTATCTGCCATCGCAGTCACGGAGCAGGTATTAATCACATACACATCGCATTGTTCCTCGAAAGCGCCTATGCTATGGCCGGCCTGGGCCACCAGCTGTTCCATGGCCTGGGTTTCGTATTGATTGGTTTTGCAACCAAGGGTGTAAAAGCCGAATTTCATAGGCTGCCTCCTTTTTTACAGATTCCTCATCATTATACACGATAATTCCCGATTTGTATAGAAAAAAGACACCAGCCGTCAAATTGCATTCAAGACCCAGTGTTCAAGGGGATTCCTAAGGGGGAAGCGAAGGAAATGTTGGTTGCCCAAAATCCAATTCGCTTCCCCCTTAGGCCGTCTGGGGAGTGCGAGGGCCATACGGAAGGTCCTCGGCGACTCTTTGCATACTTTCTCGTCGGTGAGAAAGTATGCTGTTCCAAAAAAATCTCCGCTGATATCAGCGGAGATTTTTCTTCTGTTACACAATGCCCTGAGCCAGCATAGCCTCGGCAATCTTACGGAAGCCTGCCAGATTCGCACCTGCCACATAGTCCCCTGCCATGCCGTTTTCGGCGGCGGCAGCCTCTACATTGTGGAAGATGTTCACCATAATGGTGTGCAGCTTCTCGTCAACCTCCTCAAAGCTCCAACTCAGGCGCTGGGAGTTCTGGCTCATTTCCAGAGCGGAGGTGGCAACGCCGCCGGCATTGGCTGCCTTGCCGGGGCAGAACAAAATGCCGTTTTCCTGCAGATACCGGGTTGCTTCCAGGGTTGTGGGCATGTTTGCGCCCTCAGCCACTGCCATACAGCCGTTGGCAACCAGCATTTTTGCATCCTCCAGAAGCAGCTCGTTCTGAGTGGCGCAGGGCAGCGCGATATCGCACTTGACACTCCACACGCCCTTGCCCTCGTGATACTGAGCGCTGGGTCTTGCGGCGGCATATTCCGTCAGTCTTGCCCGGTGGACTTCCTTCACTTCCTTCAAAAGGGCAACATCAATGCCCTCGGGGTCGTAAATCCAGCCGGTGGAATCGGAGCAGGTCACCGGCTTTGCTCCCAGCTGCCATGCCTTCTGGATGGCGTAGGTCGCCACATTGCCCGCACCGGAAACCGCCACGGTTTTCCCCTCCAGGCAGGATCCGTTGGCGCGGAGCATCTCCTGGGTCAGGTACACCAAGCCGTAGCCGGTGGCTTCCTTCCGGGCAAGAGAACCGCCGTAGCTTAAGCCCTTGCCGGTAAACACGCCCTCGTAGCTGTCCCGCAGCCGCTTGTACTGGCCGAACATGTATCCGATTTCCCGGGCGCCCACGCCGATATCACCGGCAGGTACGTCTATATCGGCACCGATGTACTTATACAGCTCTGTCATGAAGCTCTGGCAGAATGCCATCACTTCCCGGTCGGACTTGCCCTTGGGGTCGAAATCCGAGCCACCCTTGGCGCCGCCAATGGGCAGACCCGTCAGAGAATTCTTAAAAATCTGCTCAAAGCCCAAAAACTTCAGCACGCTCTGGTTCACGCTGGGGTGGAACCGCAGACCGCCCTTGTAAGGACCGATGACATTGTTAAACTGGACCCGGTAGCCGTTGTTCACCTGAACCTGGCCCTTGTCGTCCACCCATGCCACCCGGAACTGAATCAGCCGGTCCGGGGTGGTCAGCCGCTCCAGGAGAGCCTCCCGGCGGTAGAGCGCCTCGTTTTTGTCAATCATGGGGCGCAGGGATTCCAATACTTCCCGAACCGCCTGGTGGAATTCCGGCTGGTTGGGATTTTGGTCAATCACCTTTTGTAAGGTCTCGTCGATATAGCTCATTTTAACATTCCCTCCACTCAAAATTGCATGATCTTTTCGCAGGATGCGGTTATTCTACCACAGCCCATGGCTTTTCGCAAGAGAAAATGAAATTTTATTTTACCAAACTTGCAGATTTAAACAAAATATCAGCACAGCGTATCCTCCGCTGTGCTGATATTGGTTAGGTTGACAAAATTTTACTTACCTGCCACAGACAGTCCGTCCACCAGAACACTGGGAGAACCGAAGGTGGTCATGCCCATCGCCCGGGGCAAGGTGCAGTTGTTGGCCAGAATGCGGATATTTTTCAGCATTTCATAGAAGTTGCCGGCAACGGTGAAGGACTTGACATACTCCGCCTTCTTGCCTCCCCGAATCATAAATCCGGAGCTTTGCAGGGAGAAGTCACCGGAGATGGCGTTGGCACCGGCGTGCAGACCGCTCAGGTCGGTAATGTAAACGCCCTCGCCTGCCTGCTGCAGCAGTTCCTCCTCGCTGATGTCGCCGCCCTGCAGATACATGGTAAAGGGACGAACCGCCACGCCGGAGTCATAGCCTGCCTTGGAGGCATTGCCGGTGGTCTTTTTGCCGGCAACGGCAGCGGTTTTCAGATTGTAAAGCAGGGTGGTCAGCCGGCCGTTTTCAATCACATTCTTCTTATGGGTGGGGCTGCCCTCGGCATCAAAGTTGATGGGCTCGGGGTTTTCCTTGTGGAAGGGGTCGTCCACCAATGTCACAATGGGCGCTGCCACCATTTCACCCTCGCTCTTGGCGTAGGGAGAAAGGCCCTTCTGGGCCGCCTCGGAGGAGAATGCGGAGCTGAAGACACCCAGCAGGCTGCTCATCGCCTCGGGATTGAAAATCACGGGGTACTGGCCGGTAGGCGCAGGCTCGCCGCCCAGCTGAATCTTGGCGCTGTCCACAGCCTTTTTGACCATGGTGTCCACATCGATAGTATCCAGCTTACCCAGCTTAATCTGGTAGTCGTTTGCCATCTCCTTGCCGTCGGACACCACGCCAACCACCACCAGACCGGCGGCGTTGTTTTCGTAGTGCAAATCCAGGCCCTTGGAGTTGTAGATTGCCATTTCGCTGCGCTGGGCAATGCCCTGGGTCTGGCAGCCGTCGATCACCATGGGGTCAGCGGCGTAAATCTTTTCCTGGGTTGCCAGAACCGTGGCAATCAGCTCCTCGGTGGAGGGAAGCTCGTAGGGGGTCAGCTCCAGAGGCTCGTAAACCTGGCCGCCCTCGCCCAAAAACACCTGCTCCTCCGCTTCCAGCACACCGGCACTGTCGGCTGCCTTCTGCACCACAGCCTTGGCCTGCTCGGCGCTTAAGTCTTCGGTGGAAGCGTAGCCCATCTTGCCGCCGACGATGCAGCGGAAGCACACGCCGCCGGATTCGGAGGCGGTGAACTCATTGATCTGGTGCATAAAGGTGTCCACGCTGGTGCTGGAGCCTGCCTGATAGTAAAGCTCATACTCGGTAATACCTGCCTCTGCGCAGGCCGCGATGACACATTCTTTAAACTGGTTGTAAGTCATGGTAAAATCCTCCTTATCTGCCGCCGACGGTAATGGTGGACACCCGGATCAGCGGCTGACCCACATTGGTGGGAACGCTGCCGCTGGAGGAGCCGCACATGCCCTGGGCCATGTCCATATCCGTGCCGACCATGTCAATATTCTGGATAATCTCGGAGCCCTTGCCCACCAGGGTTGCGCCGCGAACCGGCTCGCAAATCTTGCCGTTGCGGATCATGTAGCCCTCGTTGACGGCAAAGTTGAATTCGCCGGTTACGGGGTTGACGGAGCCGCCGCCCATGGAGGCTGCGTACAGACCGTACTCAATGGAGGCGATGATGTCCTCGTTCTTGTCTTCGCCTGCGGCGATATAGGTGTTGGTCATACGGCTGGTGGGGGTGTAGGCGTAGCTCTGGCGGCGGGAGTTGCCGGTGGAGGCCATGCCCATCCGGCGGCCGTTGAACTTATCAATCATATAAGACTTCAGCACGCCCTTTTCAATCAGCACATTGCGCTGGGCAGGGGTGCCCTCATCGTCAATGTTAATGGAGCCCCAGGAATTGGCGATGGTGCCGTCGTCGATGGCGGTCACCTTTTCGTTGGCAATCTTCTCGCCCAGCTTGCCGGCAAACTGGCTCTGGCCGTAAGCCACGGAGGAAGCCTCCAGAGAGTGACCGCAGGCCTCGTGGAAGATTACGCCACCGAAGCCGTTTTCAATGGCTACGGGCATCACACCTGCGGGGCAGTAGCCGGCGCCGGCCATGGTAACCGCCTGCTTTGCCGCCACCAGACCCACCTGCTTGGGGTCGATGGTGTCGAACATTTCCATGCCCATCCGGCGTCCGGGAGAGCAGGAGCCGGTCTGGGTACCCTGACCCTTGTCGGCAACAGCGGAAATGGCGATCCGGGTGCGAATCTGCCGGTCCTGGGCATAAATGCCGTCGGTGCTGGCGATTAAAATATTGTGGTCCACATCTGCCAGGGTGCCGCTGACCTGGGCGATGCAGCTGTCGTATTCCTTAGCGGTAAAGTAGCCGTCCTTCAGCACGGCAACCTTTTCCCGGTTGGTAACGCTGCCGGGCGTCACCTTCACGGGGTGAATATCCCCGAACAGCCGCTCCTTCAGAACGATATCCATAGCGGCAGTACCCTGGCCCAAAGCATCGGCAGCCTGCTCGGCGCACCGCAGAAGACCTGCCTCGGAGGTATCCACGGTAGACGCCATAACGCTGCGCATACCCTTGTAAACCCGGACAGCCGCGCCGGCAATGACGGTATCCTTAATGGACTCCACCTTGTCGGCAATCATGGAAATGGTATGGTTTGTGGTATTCTCTGCAAAAATTTCGGCGTAATCCGCGCCGGTGGAAACCGCCTTGTGCAGAACCTTTTGGCAAATTTCTCTGGAAATCATGAAGATGCACTCCTTTGGTAAATTTTGCTTTCGGAATTGGTAACATTCTATCACAGAATGCTTGCGATTGCAACGAAAAGTTGACACCGGGCACACATTTGTCGCTGACAGGCGCCTGCTGGGGCGCTTCTTCCAAAAACATCTTTACTTTCCGGGGAAAATCCGCTAGAATAGGACCAGCGAGAAGGAGGAATCCCCATGTTTGAAAAACTCACTGCAAAACTGCATATCAACCTCAGCAAAAAACAGCTGATATATATCGCTGTGCTTTGTCTGTTCGCTCTGGTGTTTCTCATCAGCGCCATTTACCTGATCAGCTACTTCGTGGATTCTGCCCGGCAGGCAGACAAATACAAAGACCTTTCCAGCATTGTGGCAAGCATCCGCAACGATCTGGCCAACACCCCGAATGACCCCAACAAGCCCACCGTTCCCATCGGTGACGGCAGCGAAGTCGACCCCTCTGCCATTTTGCCGGAATACCGCACCATCTACGAAATGAACAATGACCTTGTGGGCTGGATCCGCTTTGAAGACACCCGAATTGACTACCCGGTGGTGCAAAGTCCTTACGAAAAGGACTACTACCTGTACCGCAACTTCAACAAGGAATACTCCAAGGACGGCTGCATCTATGTCCGGGAAGAATGCAATGTATTTACCCCCTCGGACAATGTGGTCATCTACGGTCACCGGATGAACAGCGGCGCCATGTTCGCGGATTTGATGCACTATCGGGATAAGAGCTTCTGGGAAAGCCACCAGACCTTCTCCTTCGATACCATCTATGAGCGGCATACCTATCAGATCATTTCCGTATTCATTACCTCCGCCGACCCCGGAGCCGGCTTCTCTTACCATATGTTCAACGATGCTGCCAATCAGGAAGAATTCGACCAGTTTTTGAATTCCGTTCACGATCTGCAGCTTTACGACACCGGCCATATTGCCCAGTACGGCGATATGCTCCTAACCCTCTCCACCTGCACGCCCCGCCACGAACAACCCAGCAACGGCCGTCTTGTGGTGGTGGCAAAACGCATTTCCTGACAAAATACAGCGGGCACACCACAAAGGTGTGCCCGCTGATTGTTTTAGATACAGCCGTCGCCCAGCATAATCTGCAAAATGGTTTTGTCGGTTTCCCGCATACCTTCCCGGGCCAGAATACCCACATTGGTCACGGTTTTGTCCACGCCCTTGGTGACGATTCCGTCGCCGCCGTAGAACTGCTGATTCTCCCAGTACATATCACAGCCCAGAATACCCGCATCCACCGCCGCGGCAATTTTCGCAGCGCAGGAGGGCTTTGCTCCGTCGCAAATCGTGCCGGACAGGATGGCAATGGCGTTGACCACCGTATGGGCAACGGCGTGGAATCTTCCGCCCATCAGGTACGCAATGCCCGCACCGGCACCGCAGCCGGCGCTGATGGCGCCGCAGTAGGCGCTGAGTCTGCCGATGCCGGTTTTTTGATGAATGGTAACCAAATCGCTGAGGGTCACCGCCCGGAGCAGCTCCTCCCGGCTCTTGCCCAGCTCCTGGGCATAGATTGCCACCGGAACGCTGGCGGTAATGCCCTGATTGCCGCTGCCGGATAGGATAATCACCGGCATTTCACAGCCGCTCATTCTGGCATCGGAGCCTGCGGCGGCGTAGGCTGCCGCCCGTTTGCTTAATAGCTGCCCCTGCCGGCTGAGCAGAACGCTTCCGATATTGGCGCCCCAGTTGTTTTCCATGCCCTCCCGGGCAATGGCCAGATTGCAGTCAATCTGCTTACCTACCAAATCCTCGATATCGGAAAGCGCCACCGTATCCGCAAATTCTACAATCCTCTCCATGGTCAGGCAGGATTTGTCCGTGAGCCGATCCTCTGAGGACTCCGTTACCGGCTGGCTGTGAAGAACCTTGCCGTTCTTTTCCATATAGACGATGTTGGTGTGGTGATTGGCAAGGCGCAGGCGGACGGAATCTTCTCCGCAGCGCAAGGTGATGTCAATATCAAACACCAGGGAAGACTCAGAAGGAAACAGCTGAATCTTTGCCGTTTCCAGATAAGTGTGCAGCTGCTGCCGCTGTTCCTCGCTTACCTGGCTGATTACCTCCAGCAGCTTATCCGCGTCACCGGCAATGATACCGGCGCACACAGCCGGGGCAATGCCGTGAAGCCCACCGGTGTTGGGAACAATCACGCTCTTGACATTCTTGATAATGTTGCCGCTGACATAGATATCCACCTGCTCCGGGATTTTCCCCAGAAGCTGCCTGGCCTTTGCGCCGGCATAGGCCAGGGCAATGGGCTCGGTGCAGCCCATTGCCGGGCGCAGCTCTTCCCGCAGAATATTCAAATACGCCTCATAAACCGCATCGCCCTTTTTCATGGGTGCACCTCCTTGTTTTTGGTTATTATAGCACCCTTCGACCAAAAAGTAAATCCGTTTTCCTCCTTTACACCCCGGCGAATTCATGGTATGATGAAAAAAAGCGATTCGGGAGGAAAGTCTGTATGATTCAGCAAAAAAGTCGCAGAAGACGGCGGCGCAGCGCCAATGCTCCGCTGCTGGTTACCATTGGCTTTTTGTCCGTGATTCTGGTAGCGGTGTCCGCCATTGCCCTGACCCTCCGGCCGGATGTGCCGGACAGCACAACCCCCTCTGTCACCCAACCCCAGGGCGGCTGGCAGGAGGCAAACGGTGTCCGGTTCTACCGCAATGCTGACGGCTCTCTGGCAACGGGCTGGCTTACCCTGGAAACGGGAACCTATTACTTAGATAACAGCGGCGCCATGCAGACCGGCTGGCTGAACTTGGAGAACAACCGGTATTACTTATCTGCTGACGGCATTTTGCAAACCGGCTGGCTGGCAACGGATACCGGAAACTATTACTTAGATGCCAACGGCATCATGCAGACCGGTTGGCTGGAACTGGAGGGCAAGCGCTACTGCCTGACAGAAGAAGGCATTGCCCTCACCGGCTGGCAGATCCTGGATGGCCGGGACTACTATTTCAAGGCCACCGGTGCTATGGCTACGGGAACGGTGGAAATTGAAGGTGTTAACCACCATTTTACTTCTGCAGGTGTCCCCATCATCATCGCCAACCCCTGGAACTTCCTGCCGGAAGGCTACAATCCGGAACTGAAGGAGCTGCCCAGGGAATTGGGCGAAGGCCATCAAGTTGTTGCCGGCGAATGCTATGACCGGCTGGTGGAAATGCTCCGGGCCTGCAACGCCGCCATGAAAGAGCAATACAAAGGTACTTCCGGAAAAATCCCCCAGGCCTATGTGATTTCCTCTTACCGGACCCACGACTATCAAAAGGCCGCCTACGAGCGGAAAATCGAGCGGGTGATGGACGAAGACCCCACCCTGACCCGGGAGGAAGCGGCGAAAATTGCCGCCACTGTGGTTGCCTACCCCGGCACCAGCGAGCATCAGCTGGGCTATGCCGTGGACATCATCGACACGCAGCTGTGGAAACTGGAGCAGGAGCAGGAGAACCTGCCCGCCCAGCAATGGCTGATGGCAAATTCCTGGGAGTACGGCTTTATCCTCCGCTACCCCAAGGACAGAACCGACAGCACCGGCATCATCTACGAGCCCTGGCACTACCGCTATGTGGGTCTGGAGGTTGCAAAGGAGCTGCACGAATCCGGACAGACATTGGAAGAATATTTGGAAAGCTTAAGCTAAGCAAAATCCGGTCGCCCTTGAAGGCGACCGGATTGTTTTAGTTGTCCAGAATCAGCTTAAACGCGCCGTATACACCGGCATCGTTGCCCAATGTCGCCAGGGCAAAGGCAATGCCCTTGGAGGCGTGGAAAATATAGCGGTCAAAGTATTTCTTCGCGCCCTCCAGGAGGGGCTGACCCGCCCGGCTGACACCGCCGCCGATGACCACCACTTCCGGGTCAACCGTGCAGCAAACATTGGCCAGGAACTGACCCATATAGTCATAAACCTGCTCCAAAACCTGGGAAGCCACGCTGTCCCCTGCCTTGGCGGCATCAAAGACGTCCTTACAGGAGAACTCCCCCAAGCTCCGAAGGCTGCTGGACTCGGCGCTGTTTGCCAGATGCCGCTTTGCCAGACGAACCACACCGGTGGCGGAGCAATACTGCTCTGCGCAGCCGTATTTTCCGCAGCTGCAGGGCTCGGTTTCCTTGGTGTTCACCACCAGATGACCGATTTCACCGGCAGCGCCGTGAGTGCCGCACACCGGCTTGCCGCCGATGATAATACCGCCGCCGACGCCGGTACCCAGGGTAGCAAGCACCATATTCTCACAGCCCTTGCCGCCGCCCTTCCAGGCTTCTCCCAGAGCCGCCACATTGGCATCGTTCCCTGCCTTTACAGGAAGAGAGGTCAAATCGGACAGGGTCTCGGCCACATTGAAGACGCCCCAGCCTAAGTTGATGCACTTATTCACAACGCCCTGTTCGTCCACCGGACCGGGAACACCGATTCCGATGCCAATCACCTGCTCCCGGGAAACGCCTGCCTTATTAAGATAGCCGTTCACCGATGCGGCAATATCCGGCAAAATCGCCTTGCCGCCGTCGGCGGTAACCGTGGGGATTTCCCACTTGTCCAGAAGCTCTCCCAATTCATTGAACCATGCCAGCTTTACCGTAGTGCCGCCAAGGTCCACACCAAATCCGTATTTCATGTTCTTCCTCCTGATAGATGAGTAAAATCATTATACATCCAGCAAACGAAAAAATCCACCCCTATCCCAAAGGGAATTTGACTATTGGAGAAAAATCTGCTACCATAACCTTAAAACTAGGGAATCGGAGTATGCTGCTGTGGAAAACTATCTGCAAATGAATCTGTCCAAACGGGAAATCGACGCCATTTCCAACTTGGGTCTTGCCCACATGGGCGACGGCGTCTATGAAATCCTATGCCGCAGCTACCTGTGCGGCAAGGGTCGGCTTACCGTAAAACGGCTCCACCGGGAGTCCGTTGCTTTGGTCAACGCCCCCACCCAAGCCCGGCTGGCGGAGGTGATTCTCCCCCACCTGACCGAGGAGGAGCACGACTACTTCCGTCGGGGCAAAAATGCCCATTCCCACGCCGCCCCCAAAGCCGCCACAGCCCAGGAATACGCCAAGGCAACGGGCCTGGAAACCCTGTTCGGCGCGCTGTGGCTTTCCGGTCAGCACGGTCGGCTGAACCAGCTGTTTGAAATCATGATGGAGGCATATTATGGCCTTTGATGCGTTTTATTTATCCTGCGTGCTGAAAGAGATTTCCGCCCTGAATGAACCTCGGGTGGAAAAAATTCACCAGCCCAGCCGGGATACCCTCATTCTGCTTCTAAAGCATCGGGAGGGTCGGGCAAAGCTGCTGATTGCCGCCAACCCTGCTGCCCCCCGGCTGCACCTCACCACTGCCAATCCGGAAAATCCCCCGGAGCCCCCCATGTTCTGTATGCTGCTGCGCAAGCATTTAAGCGGTGCCCGGCTCACAGGTGTTTCCCAGCTTCCCATGGAGCGCACCGCCACCTTTACCTTCTCCTGCATTGATGAGCTGGGAGACCCGGTGGAAAAGCATCTGGTAGCGGAACTGATGGGCAGAACCTGCAATCTGTATCTGCTGAGTCCCGAGGGGCGGATTATCGACTGTCTGCGCCGGGTGGGTCTGGACGAATCTGCCAAGCGGCAGGCATTACCGGGGCTTTACTATCAAAAGCCGGAGGCAGTGGACAAAAAAGACCCCAAAACCCTTTCGGAAGAAGATTATGTAAACCTTTTAGTAGAGCCGGGCGAGGATTTGCTTGCCGGGCGGCTGATGGACAAGCTGGGCGGACTTTCCCCCCTGGTCTGCCGGGAAGCGGCCCTTTTTGCCGCCGGGGATGTGGATGCCCGGCTGGCAGGGGCGGATACCGCTGCCATCGCAGGGCGGCTGCAGCTGTGGTTTGCGGAGCAGCTGAACCATCCTCAGCCCCGGTACACCAAGGACAGCTCCGGTATCCCCAAGCAATTTGCCTTCTGCCCCATCCAGCAATACGGCGAAGACTTTGGGGCGGAGAGCTTTTCCGGGTTGCTGGACACATTCTACACCGTCCGCGACCGCTCTGACGCCCTCCGGCAAAAGGGACAGGGTCTGCGCAAAACCGTGCAGAATCTTTGCACCCGTCTGACCCGGAAGCAGGCCATTCAGGAAAAGGAATTGGCGCAAACCTACGACCGGGAGCGGCTGCGGCAGCTGGGCGACATCGTCACCGCCAACCTCCACCGGATTCAAAAAGGGCAAACCACCCTGGAGGCGGAGGATTTCTACGACGAGAATATGTCCCTCATTCAAATCCCCCTTTCCCCCATTCTTTCCCCCCAGCAAAACGCCGCCAAGTTCTACAAGGATTACACCCGTATGAAAAATGCGGAAAAGGAGCTGACGCGTCAGCTTGCCCTGGGAGAAGCGGAGCTGAATTATCTCAAAAGCGTTCTGGACGAGCTGAACCGGGCTCAGTCCGAGTCGGAGCTGGAGGAAATCCGTCAGGAACTCCAAGCAGGTGGCTATGTCCGCCCGGATGGGGGCAAGAAACGGATGAAACAAAGCAAGCTCCCTCCCCTGCGCTTTACCTCCACCGACGGCTACCCCATCTATGTGGGCCGGAACAACCGGCAAAATGATGAGCTGACCTTCAAGTCCGCCCGAAAGGACGACTTGTGGCTTCACGCCCAGAAGGTGCACGGCAGCCACGTCATCATCGCCTGCGCCGGCGCTGCCGTTCCCGACGACACCGTTACCCAGGCCGCCCAGCTGGCGGCTTACTACTCCGAGGCCACCGGCGGACAGAACATTGCCGTGGATGTGACCCCGGTACGGCAAATCAAAAAGCCGGCAAACGGCAAGCCGGGTATGGTAATCTACCACAGCTACCGCACCGTGATCGTCAATCCCTACGCGGACATTGTGGTAGACCCTCTGAACGCAGAAAAGAAAGAAGGATAATTTCCCTTTTCTGCACTTGCTTTTTCTTTCCATTTGCGGTAAGATACTGCATGGACAAAAATTCATTATCTGAGAGGATGTTTTTCATATGATTAAAGTAGATATTTCCAATGTTTGGGGTCAGCTGTCCCTGCCGGATCTGCTGGCCATTGAGCAGGAGGTTGCTAGCGCTCACAACACCCTCACCGAGGGCACCGGCGCAGGCAACGATTTTCTGGGCTGGCTGGACCTGCCCACCACCGAGGAAACCGAGGAAATGAAGCGCATTCAAACCTGCGCCGACTGGATTCGGGAAAATTCCGAGGTCTTCGTGGTCATCGGCATCGGCGGCAGCTATCTGGGACCCCGGGCCGCCATTGAACTGATGCAGGGCTGCAACCACAATATCGGCAAAGGTAAGGGCAATCCCCAGATTTTCTTTGCCGGCAACACTCTGTCCACCCGGGCCTGGAATGAGCTGCAGCGTCTGCTGGAGGGCAAGGACTTCTCCCTGGCGGTGATTTCCAAATCCGGCACAACCACCGAGCCTGCCATCGCGTTCCGGGGCTTAAAGTGGATGCTGGAGCGCAAGTACGGTACCGACGGCGCCCGCAAGCGCATTTTCGCCATCACCGACCCCAACAAGGGCGCGCTGCGTCAGATGGCAACCGAGGAGGGCTGGGAAACCTTCTCCATCCCCCCCGCAGCCGGCGGCCGGTTCTCCGTGCTGACGCCCGTGGGTCTGCTGCCTCTGGCGGTTGCCGGTATCGACATCCGCAAGGTAATGTCCGGCGCGGCTCAGGCAAAGCACGAGTACAATTATGTCCGCTCCTTCGAAAACCCCGTATGGCTGTACGCCGGTATCCGCAATCTCCTGTACCGCAACGGCAAGGCTCTGGAGATTCTGGAGTCCTACGAGCCGGGCTTCAAGATGATGGGCGGCTGGTGGCAGCAGCTGTTCGGCGAGTCCGAGGGCAAGGACGGCAAGGGCATTTTCCCCGTCACCGCAGAATTCACCGCCGACCTGCACTCTCTGGGTCAGATGATCCAGCAGGGCGAGCGGAACATCTTTGAAACCATGGTCCGTTTCGATGCGCCGGAGCAGAAGATGGAGATCATGGGCGACGCCAAGAATCTGGACGGCTTGAACTACCTCACCGGCAAAACCCTGGACTTTGTGGATGAAAAGGCATATCTGGGCACCCTGGCCGCTCACGTGGATGGCGGCGTTCCCGTGATCATCATGGATATGGGCGAACTCTGCGACGAAAAGCTGGGCGAAATCTTCTATTTCTTCGAGCTTGCCTGCGGTGTCAGCGCCTATATTCTGGACGTTAACCCCTTCAATCAGCCCGGTGTGGAATTCTATAAACGGAATATGTTCCAGCTTCTGGGCAAACCCGGCTATGAGAATTAAGAATTTTTACAAATTAGCTATTGCAAAATCCTCTCTTAGCTGTTAAAATTACCATAAGGCCACATTAGGCTAGCAAAGGAGGACATTCCTATGATTCATGTTATTATGGGGCTGAAGGGCTCCGGCAAGACCAAGAAGCTGATTGACTCTGTCAACGAGACCCTGGCACACGCCGCCGGCGATGTTGTCTGCATTGAGTACGGCAAAAAGCTGACCTACGATTTAAGTTACCGTGTCCGTCTGGTGGACTCTCAGGAGTACGGCATCTCCAATCCCGATATGCTGAAGGGTTTCCTGAGCGGACTGCATGCCGGTAATTTCGATATTACCAATGTGTACATCGACAACCTTTACAAGACCATTGGCGCCGACCGTGCCGCAGGTGAGGACTTTGTTGCATGGTGCGCAGATTTTGCCGCCGCCAACAATATGAACATCACCATCACCATTTCCGACGATCCTGCTCTGGCCTCCGAAGCCATGAAGCAGTATCTGTAAGAAACCCTGCCTTTCCGCCGCTGCCCAATAGCAGCGGCGGAATTTTTCTGAAAAAATCCTTGACAATGGGAACGCTCTATGGTAGAATACCCAGGTAATAAAGAAGGCTGAACATCCGCCTCACCGTTCGCCCCGGGCAAAACGGTTCATATTCCACTTCCCCGGTAGGGGCTTTTTGGGAATGTGCGGGTGCTTTGGCATCCGCTTTTGTTGTTTTTATGGAGGTGCTTACCATCGCAAAGTTAGATCATCAGCTCAACGAGGAAATCCGGGACAAGGAAATCCGCCTGATCGGTGCTGAGGGTGCCCAGCTGGGTATCGTATCCGCCGCCGAAGCTCTGGCTATGGCCGAGGAGCAGGATTTGGATCTGGTCAAGATTTCTCCCAATGCCGTCCCCCCCGTCTGCAAAATCATGGACTACTCCAAGTTCTGCTTCGACCAGAAGAAGCGGGAAAAGGAGGCCAAGAAAAACCAGAAGGTTGTGGAGGTCAAGGAAATCCGCATGAGCCCCAGTATCGACACCAACGACTTCAATACCAAGGTTAAGGCCGCCACCAAATTCCTGACAGACGGCAACCGTGTTAAGGTCAGCGTCCGTTTCCGCGGCCGCGAAATGGCACATACCAACCTGGGTGAGAAGTTGCTGATAGACTTTGCCGCTGCCTGCGCCGAAATCGCAACCACCGAGAAGAACCCCAAACTGGAAGGTCGCTTTATGGCGATGTTCCTGTCCCCCAAAAACAGTAAATAAGCTGAAAAGCTTACCATAACCAAAGATACGGAAGGAGAACCTACCTATGCCCAAGCTGAAAACCCATAGCGGTGCTAAGAAGAGATTCAACCTGACCAAGACCGGTAAGGTTAAGAGAGCTCACGCTTACAAGAGCCACATCCTCACCAAGAAGACCACCAAGCGTACCCGTCATCTGCGCAGCACTGCATATGCCGACCAGACCAACGTCGATGCAATCAAGAAGATGATTCCGTACAAGTAAGGTAGAAGAGGAGCATTACACGAAATGGCAAGAGTAAAAGGCGCAATGATGACGCGCAAGAGAAGAAATGCTACCCTGAAGCTGGCTAAGTCCTACTGGGGTGCGAAGTCCAAGCATTTCAAGATGGCCAAGCAGGCTGTCATGAAGTCCGGCAACTATGCCTATGTTGGCCGTAAGCAGAAGAAGCGCACCTACCGCGCTCTGTGGATCACCCGTCTGAGCGCTGCTGTCGCTCCCTACGGTCTGAACTATTCCAAGTTTATGAACGGCGTCAAGAAGGCCGGCATCGAGCTCAACCGCAAGAGCCTGTCCGAAATGGCAATCCAGGATTCCGCTGCTTTCGCAGCCATCGTAGAGAAGGCAAAGTCCGCTCTGAACTAATCGACCAAAAAGACCCTGCCGTTGCAGGGTCTTTTTTCTTACCGGAGGTGAAATCTTGGTTCTTCGCTATACCGCCGCCCGGGCCGGGCGTCTTTCCACAATTCTGCGGGAAGACCTGCGCCTTTCCTACGGCCTTATGAACCGGCTGAAATGGCAGCAGCAATTATTTGTCAACGGCACGCCCCAACACACGGACTATGCCGTAGCCGTGGGAGATGTCATCTGTGTCCCCCTTGACGACCCTATGCCGGATTACCCGGCGCAAAACGGCAGCCTCACGGTGCTTTATGAGGATGACCATCTACTGGCGGTGGACAAGCCGGCAGGAATGCTGATTCACCCCTCCCGGAGCAAAAATACAGATACCCTGGCCAACTTTGTGCTGGGCTACTATCGGCAGACGGGGCAGGATTCCGCCTTTCACCCCATCACCCGGCTGGACCGGGATACCTTTGGCATCGTGCTCCTAGCCAAGCATTCCCACGCCCACGCCCTGATGCAGAAAACACCCCTTAAGAAAACCTACCACGCCCTAACCTTTGGCGGTCCGGCAGAATCTTCGGGGATTATTGACGCACCCATCGAACGGTGCGAGCTCCCCAGCCTGCTCCGGCGGATTTCCCTCACGGGAAAGCCCTCCCGGACGGAGTTTTCCCTGCTGCAGCGGGGTGAACAGGTAAGCCTGCTGGCGCTGACCCCCGTTACCGGGCGAACCCACCAGCTGCGGCTTCATTGCGCCCATATGGGCTACCCCATTCTGGGCGACCCCCAGTACGGCAGCGAAGAATCCCAGGTCTTTTCCCAAAGCCTTGGGTTTTCCACCCAGCAGCTTTGCGCCAAAAGTCTGTCCTTTGTCCACCCCCTTTCGGGGCAGGAGCTGATGTTATCATCCCGGCTGGATGTCCCAAACCCCTATTGACAAAGCCGTCAATAGGGGTTATACTGTAATTAACGCATGAGTATTTGCTCATATATAAAAATTAACGAGGTTGTTTCTATGGAAAAGGTATACTCCCTCCACAATCTGGACTGCGCCAACTGCGCGGCAAAAATAGAAGCCAAGTTCAACGCCCTGCCCCAGGTGGAATCGGCGGTGATTGTCTTTGCCACCCGTCAGCTGCGCCTCACCGCAGAAGACCCTGATTCCCTCCTGCCCCAACTGGAGACGCTGGGCAGAACCGTGGAAACGGAGTTTTCCATTGTACGCGGCCACGATGTACATAACCACGACCACCACGCGTGCTGTTCCTGCGGCCATGACCATGACCACGAACATCACCACGAACATAAACGCAGCGATCTGCCCGGGCTTCTGTTGGGCGCGGGGCTGTTCCTGCTGGGTCTGATTTTGTCCGGCTGTCATATACCCATTGCCCCGGCAATCAGCTACATTGCCGCCTACCTTGTTTTGGGTCTGCCGGTTTTGACCCAGGCCGGAAAGAATCTTTTGAAGGGTCATATCTTTGACGAAAACTTCCTTATGAGTCTTGCCACCCTGGGTGCCTTTGCCATCGGAGAATTCCCGGAGGCGGTGGGCGTTATGCTGTTTTACAGGCTGGGGCAATGGCTGGAGGACAAAGCCGTCAGCCGCAGCCGCAGCCAGATTATGGAGGCGGGGGACCTGCGGCCGGAGGTGGTGACCCTGACAAGTGGAGAAACCCTTCCCGCCGAGGCTGCAAAAATCGGAGATTTGCTCCAGATTCGCCCCGGCGACCGGATTCCCCTGGACGGCATCATCGTCAGCGGCAGCAGCCGCATCGATACCTCCCCCATCACCGGTGAGAGTGTTCCCGTATCCGCCCAGCCGGGCAGCCGGGTGCTTTCCGGCTGCGTGAATCTGGAAGGTCTCATAACCCTTCAGGTGGAAAAGCCCTTGTCTGAATCTATGGTCACCCGGATTTTAGACAGCGTAGAGCATGCAGCCGCCAGCAAGCCGAAAATTGACCGGTTCATCACTCGCTTTGCCCGGGTGTACACCCCCGTGGTCATCGCTCTGGCCGCCGCCACCGCCCTCATCCCCTCCCTCATCACCGGCGATTGGGAATACTGGGTATACACCGCCCTGTCCTTTTTGGTTATGAGCTGCCCCTGCGCTCTGGTGCTGAGCATTCCCCTCGCCTTTTTCTCCGGCATCGGCGCAGGCAGCCGGCAGGGTATCCTGTTTAAGGGCGGCCTATCCATGGAGGCAATGGCCAAGGTAAAGGCAGTGGTTTTGGACAAAACCGGCACCCTCACCGAGGGCAACTTTACGGTCCAGCGCGCAGACGACGACCTTTTGTCCCTCTGCGCCGGCTGTGAGCAACACTCCACCCACCCCATCGCCCGGAGCATCGTCGCCGCAGCCAGGGAAAAGAACCTTCCCATCGTCCAGCCGGATTCTGTGGAAGAGCTTTCCGGCCACGGCATTTCCGCCCGGCTGGGAGACTCCCATATCCTTTGCGGCAACGAAAAGCTGATGAAGAAATTTGCGGTTTCCCTGCCCCAGCTCCCGGAAGATGCCATGGGCAGCCGGGTACTGATTGCGAGAGACGGAGAATACTTAGGCAGCCTTCTGGTTTCCGATACCGTTAAACCCGACGCAAAAGCCGGCGTTGACCGGCTGAAAAAGAGAGGCATTGCCGTTGCCATGTTCACCGGCGACCAGCCCTCTGCCGCCCACGCCGTGGGAAAACTCCTGGGCATTGACCGTGTTCACTCCCGTCTGCTGCCTCAGGAAAAATTGGAGCAGCTTCGTTTGCTGCGCAGCCAGCAAGGCGCTGTGATGTTTGTGGGCGACGGCATGAACGATGCGCCGGTACTGGCGGGCGCAGACATAGGCGGCGCAATGGGTGCCGGCGCGGATGCCGCCATCGAGGCAGCGGATGTGGTCTATATGACGGGAGAGGTGTCCGCCATTGCCAAATCTCTGGAGCTGGCAAGGAAAACCCATGCCATCGCATGGCAGAATGTTGTCTTTGCCCTGGGTATCAAGGCGCTGGTTATGGCGCTGGGCATTGCCGGTTACGCATCCATGTGGGCTGCGGTTTTTGCCGATTCCGGCGTTGCCATGCTGTGTGTACTCAATTCCCTGCGAATCCTCTACCGAAAAAACGGATTGTAAAAAATTCGTAAATATTCTCACAATCGCCCCAAACACCCTTGTGAAAACCAAACTGAGTGCTATAATAAAAGCATCAGAACTGTAAATGAGGGTATGCGTTATGAAACAAATGCTGTTTGTGATGAATCCCTACGCCGGCACACGCCGCGCCAACCGGTATCTTCCAGAGATTATCTCCATTTTCAACCGGGCAGGCTACCGGGTTACCGTCCACATGACCGAGGGCCCCGGGGATTGCTGCCGAACGGTGGCAGAGCAGGCTGCCGGCATGGACACCATAGTCTGCGCCGGCGGCGACGGCACGCTGAACGAAGCCATCAACGGCCTGCTCAGCGCCGGTCTGGATATTCCTTTGGGCTATATCCCCTGCGGCTCTACCAACGACTTTGCCAACACCTTAAAACTGCCCAAGGGCATTCTGGCTGCTGCCCAGGCCATTGTGGAGGGCACACCCTTTGCCTACGATGTGGGCAAATTTGCCGACCGGTATTTTTCCTATGTAGCTTCCTTTGGCGCGTTTACGAGAGCTTCCTACGCCACACCCCAAACGGTCAAAAATGCTCTGGGACACACGGCCTACCTGCTTAGCGGCATTCAGGAGCTTTCCCAGCTTCACACCGAACATGTGAAAATCGAAACCGAAAACGGCATCATTGAAGACGACTTCCTTTTCGGCGCAATCAGCAACTCCGTTTCCGTAGGCGGCATCCTCACTCTGGACCCCAAGCAGGTGGATATGACCGACGGAAAATTTGAATTGCTGCTGGTGCGCTCCCCCAAGGATTTTCTGGAGCTTTCCGAATGTGTTCTGGCGCTGCAGAAGCAGCAGTATAACTGCGCCATGATCACCTTTCTCAGTACCCCCTGGCTGCGCGTCACCGCCCGGAAGGATATGGACTGGACCCTGGACGGGGAACGGGAGCCGGGTCGCCGGAAAATCGAAATTACCAACCATCACCTTGCCATCCGGCTGATTCAGAAGGAGAAAACATGATCAACACAACCCTCTGCTACATCACCCGGGGTGATGAAGTGCTGATGCTCCACCGTGTCAAAAAGAAGAACGACCTGAATCAGGACAAGTGGATCGGCATTGGCGGCAAATTTGAAGCAGACGAATCCCCGGATGAGTGCCTGCTCCGGGAGGTCCGGGAGGAAACCGGCCTGCAGCTGACCCGATGGCAATGCCGGGGCGTCATCACCTTCCTCACCGACGGAGATTGGGAAAACGAATTTATGTACCTGTTCACTGCCGACGGCTTTGAAGGAACACTGAGCCAATGCGACGAGGGCAATCTGGAATGGGTCAAGCGGGACTTCATTCAAAACCTGCCCCAATGGGAGGGAGACAAGATTTTCCTGGACCTGCTGTGGCAGGACGCCCCCTTCTTCCTGCTGAAATTGCGCTACAGCGGCGACAGGCTGGTGGAAGCGGTGCTCAACGGACAGATAATCCGATAACAAAACAAAATAAAAACACACAAGCCGAGGCTTGTGTGTTTTTTATTACTGTCCAATCAGGCCCATGCCGGTGCTGCCGGTGTCACGCCACTGAGAGCCGACACCACCTTGTGTCACCAACGCATTGGGAATGGCCGCTGTCACCGCAATATCGGACAAAACCACCCGACGGGCGCACAGATAATGCTCCGTATAGTAACTGCTGCTTAAGTCCGCAATCACCACGCCGGTGCTGGCGCCGGAATGAATAATCTTGCCGTTGCCGATATACATGGCCACATGAGAGGCAAAGCCACGGCCGTTGGTGTTGGAGAAGAACACCAAATCGCCGCACTGCAAATCCTTCTTGGCGATCACCACACCGTCCTGCAGCTGGGTGAGGGCGGTACGGTTGAGGGTAATACCCACCAAATTCATGATGTACTGGGTATAGCCGGAGCAGTCAAAGCCCTTAGGGGTCGTGCCGCCCCACTTGTAACGGACACCCAGATAATCGTCGGATACATCCCGCAAGCGGCTTTTCAGCAGCAGCGCCTCCTGGGGTGCATAAGAGGGCAGGTATTTGCTTTCCTTGCTTTCGGAGTCACACTTGACATAGTACTCGCCCTGCTCATTGACCGCAACCTGGGACTTGGCAATATAGCCCTTCATGTCAAAGCAGTCAATCTGATAAAATTCCCCGTAGGTCTTCAGAACATTGATCCGTGTGCCGTCCTCCAGACAGCCGATTACCGTACTGGAATAATCCCGGCTGCGGCGAACCGCGCTGACCAGATGGCCCTGGGTTTCCGCCTTGGGCGCTTCCATGGGCACGCCGGGTATTTCCGGAACGAATGTAGAAGAAACGGGGTTGCGCAGAGCCATAACCTCAGCCGGGGCAGCAATCAGCACCCCGCAGAGCGCCAGGCTGATTACGCACCGAACCACGCGTTTAAAATTCAGCATAAAAATGAGTCCTTCCCGGTTGCAACTTGGTATCAAAAGTTACAGTCCGGTTACAAATTATAGCACAGCCCCTATGGGTTGTCAAGAGAGAATTCGTCGAAAATCCTTCATTTTATGCTGATTTTTGTGGGTTTTCCGGTTGTTTTTTTAAATTATCCGAATTTCCAACCGGTTACAAAGGTTACAATCAACTTGTTACAATTTGTGAATATTTTCTCCTGCTGCCGAATATCCTAGGTTAGATTTGGGGACAATTCTCTTGCATTTCCCATTTGTCCGTGACCCAACTGCCCCGCCCGGGGCGGAAGGACGACAGCACCTGAATGGGCACCCGGTACAGCTGCCCCAGCTCCACGCACCGGTCGTGAAGCACCTGCGCCCCCTCCTTCGTCATCTTCAGCATTTGCTCATAGCCCAGATAGGGAATGAGAACGGCATCGGGATCTTTCCGGGGGTCTTTGTTATATACCCCGTCTACATCCGTATAAATCCGGCAGAATTTCGCCCCCAGAAATGCCGCCAGCGCCACCGCCGTGGTATCCGAGCCTCCCCGACCCAGAGTGGTAATGTCACCGGCGCCGTCCACTCCCTGAAAGCCCGCCACCACAACAATCTTTCCTGCCTTCAGTTCCCGCGCAATCCGGTCATGCTTCAGTCCCAGAATCCGGGCATTTGCGTGGGTGCCGTCGGTCATAAGCCCCGCCTGGGCACCGGTCAGACTAACCGCAGGGTAGCCCATGGCTTCTATTGTCATAGCCAGCAGCGCCGCCGACATCTGCTCTCCAACACTCAAATACGCGTCCAGTTCCCGGACCGGGGGATTGGGACAGACCCGATTTGCCACAGCAAGCAATTCGTCGGTGGTGCTGCCCTGAGCCGATACCACTGTCACCACCTGCCAGCCCTTTTTCGCCAATTCGATACTTCGCAGCGCGGCACAGCGCAGCCGCTGATCGTCCTTCAGGGAAGTCCCTCCGAATTTTTGCACAAGGCGCATTTTGTTCACCTCCGCCCTATGCTACGCCAGAGCCTGACAAAATGTGCAAAAAAAGGCCGCCCTGTTTTCACAGGGCAGCCTTTTCAAAACACCTTACGCGGCCAGAATTTCCGCCTTGATCACGCCGGTGATTCCACCCAGCAAATGGAGCAGTTCCTCCATAGACACGTCAATCTCCGTGGTTTCCGCAGAAATGGTTACCAGCGCACAGCCGTTGGTGGGGATGATGGAATTGATGGTCAGGATATTGGCCTTCTCCCGAGCAAAGGCGATGAGCAAATTGGACAGCACGCCCGGCTCATCGTGGAGCAGGAACTGGAAGGTGATAATCCGGCCCTTCATCATATTCTGGAAGGGAATCACGGAATCCCGGTATTTATAGAACGCGCTGCGGCTGATATCCATCATCTTGGTAGCTTCGTTGACCGTACTGGCCTCGCCGGTAGACAGCAGGCGCGTGGCCTCCGCAACCTTAATAAAGACCTCCGGAAGCGCAGACGCTTCCACGATATAAAACTTCGGTTTCTGGTTCATAGCTTCCTCCCAATCACAAAAAGCGTCTTTCATGCATTCCGTTCCTGTATTGTATCACAAATTTTCAAAAATGCAAGTCCCTTGCATACATTTGTCCACGAAAGGAAATAACCTATGTCCGCATCAACCCTCCGCAAGCTGATTGCCCTGCCCGTTTTACTGGTGTTGGGGTGGATTGTTCTGAAGTATTTGCTGCCCATTTTATCCCCGTTTTTACTGGCAGGGCTTCTGGCTCTGGCAGCGGAGCCGATTGTGGGTTTTCTGAACAAACGCAGCCGCCTGCCCCGCCCGGCTGCCACGGGAATCGGGGTCACCATTACCCTGGTGCTGTTTATTCTTGCCATTATGGTGCTGGCCGCCTTTCTGCTGCGGCAGCTGGGCAGTCTTGCCGGCATCGTGCCCAATCTGGAGCTGACCGCCCAGGAGGGACTGGGTGCGCTGGAGGGCTGGCTGCTTTCCGTGGCCCAGCGAACGCCCCAGGGGATTCGTCCCCTGATGACCCAAGGGGTGGAAGGGCTGTTTTCTAACAGCAATCAGCTCTTGGGGGAGCTGACCACCCGCCTGTTGGGACTGGCCTCGGCAATTCTGGGGCAGCTTCCGGACAGCGTTCTGGGCATCGGCACCTGGCTGCTGGCCAGCTTTATGCTCTCCGCCAAGCTGCCGAACATCAAGTCCTGGGTGGCAAGCCGCTTGCCGGAAAGCTGGCACGGGCGGTATCTGCCCATGCTGAAAAACCTCAAGCACACGGTTTCCGGGTGGCTCATTGCCCAATGCAAGCTGATTGGCATTACCTTTTGCGTGCTGTGCGCCGGCTTTCTCATTCTGCAGGTTACCTATGCCCCATTATGGGCGGCGGTCATCTGTCTGGTGGATGCCCTGCCGGTACTGGGCACCGGCATGGTGCTGGCGCCCTGGAGCCTGATTTGCTTTTTGCAGGGGGATTCGGTTCGGGGAATCGGACTGCTGGCGGTCTGGGCGGTGGCAAGCCTGCTGCGCTCTGTTCTGGAGCCCCGGTTTGTGGGAAAACAGCTGGGTTTAGACCCGCTGCTGACCCTGGTTTCCATGTATACCGGCTACCGGCTGTGGGGCTTTGGCGGCATGATTCTCTCCCCGCTGGCAGCGGTTACGGTATCCGGGCTGTTTTCCGGAAGAAATTCCCGTGAAAAATAGGAAAAAACCCTTTAAAATAAGGAAAAAATCCAAACTCCCTATTGTGCTGTCCATGAATTTTTGATATAATTATAAGAAAAAGATATCATGGATGTGTATTGCTTTGAAATATGGAGTTTGGAATGTGGGGCAGCCATCGGCAACCGGTGTCAATGCCCTGGTGGGAGCGGGCTATTCTCCGCTGACCGCAATGATTCTCGCCTCCCGTGGCTTGGAAAATCCTTCCGCCGCGGAGGGCTACTTAGACTGCAATTGTCATTTGCACGACCCCTTTTTGATGGCGGATATGGCCCGTGCCGCTGACCGGGTCCAGCGCGCTGTCGCAAGCGGCGAAAAAATCGCTGTGTTTGGCGACTACGATGTGGACGGCATCACCGCCACCTGCCTGCTGACCTGCTTTTTGCGCCAGCAGGGGGCAAACTGCGTCCGCTATATCCCCGGCCGCCTGGAGGAGGGTTACGGCTTAAACCCCATCGCCATCCATCAGCTTCACCGGGAAGGCGTACAGCTGATTATCACCGTGGACTGCGGCATCACTGCCATTGAAGAGGCCGAGCTTTGCAAGGAGCTGGGCATTGAACTGGTGATTACCGACCACCACGAATGCAAAGATACCCTTCCCCATGCCGTTGCGGTGGTAGACCCCCCCCGCCCCGACTGTCCCTATCCCCACCAGACCCTCTCCGGCGTGGGCATTGCTTTCAAGCTGGCAGCCGCTCTGTGCGGTGACCAGGAGGCTATCCTTCGGGACTATGCGGACATGGTGTGTCTGGGTACAGTGGCAGACGTGATGCCCCTGCAGGGGGAGAATCGGGTTTTTGTTTCCCGGGGTCTTCGTATGCTTCAGGAGAATCCCCGGGTGGGCATTGCCGCGCTGATGAAAGAAAGCGGCTGTCCCCGGGATAACATCAGCGCCTCCGCCATCGGCTTTACCCTTGCCCCCCGAATCAACGCCGCCGGGCGAATGGGGCAGATTGATTTGGCATTGGACTTGTTCCTGACCCAGGACGAGGAAACCGCCGCCCAGCTGGCAGCGGCACTTTGCGACCTGAACCGGCAGCGCCAGGCTGTGGAATCCGAAATTTACAGCCAGGCCCTTTCCATGCTGCCCCAGGGTCAGCCTCCGGAGGCCATCGTGCTTGCCGAGGAAAGCTGGCACCAGGGCGTGGTTGGCATTGTGGCCAGCCGCATGGCAGAGGAATTCTGCTGTCCCACCTTTTTGATTTGTCTGGATGGAGACCACGGCAAGGCAAGCTCCCGCAGCTTTGGCGGATTCAATCTGTTCTCCTCTTTGACAACGCTTTCCAACCTGCTGGAAAGCTACGGCGGTCACGAGCTGGCAGCCGGCTTTACCATTCACCGCAGCCAGATTCCCGAGTTCCGCCGGCAGATTTGCCAGCTGGCCGCCCAATACTATTCCGCCGACACCCCCAGAACGGTGCTGGATATCGACTGCGCCGTAACGCCGGAGCTGTTAACCGTCCGGGGCATTGATGCCCTGTCCGCTTTGGAGCCCTGCGGCAACGGCTGCCCCAAACCGGTGCTGATGATGGAAAAGCTGGTGGTGGAGCGCATCAGTATGGTAGGCAACGGCCGCCACATGCGCCTTCGCCTGCGGCAAAAACACCATATCCTGCCTGCCATTTTCTTCTCCGCCACCCCGGAATCCACCTCCATTCAGCCCGGTGACCTGGTAGACGTGGCATTCTATCCCCAGGTAAACGAGTTCCGCTCGGAGCGGACCGTACAAATGAACCTTCTGGACATTCGTCCCAGTTGCAGCGCCCCCTGCTCTGCCAGCGCCGCCCGTTACGCCCAACTGCGGTGCGGGCAGCTGAGTGCAGCCGATGCTGCCCGGCTTCTGCCGGATCGGGCCACCCTTTCTACGGTGTGGCGGTATCTTGCCGCAGCGGAAACTGTCATCCGGGAGACACCCATGTGCCTTTGCCGGAAGATTGTCCGCTGGTCTGGCATACCTCTGAGTCTGGAGCAGCTGCTGACCTGCCTGGATATTTTCCAGGATGTGGGCCTTCTCCGGCAGACCCGGCTGCACAAATTCCTTTCTATTGAATTAACCCCCCAACCTGAAAAGGCGGACCTGACCGCCAGCAAAACCATGCGGTTTTTGCTTCAGGTGAAAGAGAGCTGATAAGCTATGGAAACCTTCGACGCCCATTTTGACAGCATGTGCGCCACCATTCGGCGCAGAATGCCCGGCGCGGACATGGACCTGATTCGCCAGGCCGTGGACTACGCCCAAAACAAACACAAAGCCCAAGTCCGGAAGGACGGCTCCCCCTACATCATCCACCCCCTTGCGGTTGCGGAAATCGTGGTGGAAATGGGTCTGGACACCGACGCCATTTTAGGCGCGCTGCTTCACGACTGTATTGAAGATACCGACGCCTCCCACGAGGAAATCTCCCGTATGTTCGGAGAATCCGTTGCCCAGCTGGTGGAGGGTGTTACCAAGCTGACCCGTGCCAATTTCAATTCCACCGAGCAGGCCCAGATGGAAAACCTGCGGAAGATGTTTATGGCCATGTCCCAGGACATCCGGGTGGTACTGATTAAAATTGCGGACCGGCTCCACAATATGCGCACCATGCAGTACCAGACCCCGGAAAAGCAAATCAGCAAATGCCGGGAGACGATGGATATCTACGCCCCTCTGGCCCACCGGCTTGGTATGCAGAAAATCAAATGGGAGCTGGAAGATATCGCCCTGCGGTATCTTGACCCCGACGACTACAACAACATCATGTCCTACCTCACCGCCCACAAGGAGCAGGACGAGGCCTTTATGCGGACCATTCAGTCTGCCATCAACCAGCGGCTGACCTCCATCGGCATCCAAAACACCTCCTACGGACGGATTAAGCACGTTTACTCCATCTACCGGAAGATGCAAAGCCAGGGCAAGGCCATCGACGAGCTGTACGACATTTACGCCTTCCGGGTGATTGTGGATACCATTCCCGATTGCTACAATGTATTAGGTCATATCCATGACCTTTTCAATCTGGTCCCCGGCCGGTTTAAGGATTATATTTCCACCCCCAAGCCCAACATGTACCAGAGTCGGCACACCACCGTAATCGGCAACCAGGGCATTCCTTTTGAAGTACAAATCCGCACCTGGGATATGCACGAAACCGCTGAATACGGTATCGCCGCCCACTGGAAATACAAGCAGGGCACCGGAGAAGGCAACGAGCGGGACTTTGAATGGGTCCGCCGTCTGCTGGAAAGCCAGCAGGATTCCGATGCGGAAGAATTTGTTCAATCCCTGAAGATTGACATGTTCGACGATGAGGTGTTTGTCTACACCCCCAAGGGACGGATTGTTTCCCTGCCTGCCGGCTCAACCCCCGTTGACTTTGCCTATGCCATTCACTCCGGTGTGGGTAACTCCATGATCGGCGCCAAGGTCAACAACCGGATTGCCAATATCGATACGCCTTTGAAAAACGGCGATATCATCGAAATTTTGACCTCCCGCAACGCCAAGGGTCCCAGCCGCGACTGGCTGAATATCTGTAAATCCAACCAGGCCCGGACAAAAATCAAGCAATGGTTCAAAAAGGAAAAGCGGGAAGAAAACGTTGCCCACGGACGCTCTGCTTTTGAATCGGAGATGAAGCGGGTGGGCTTGCCCCTGAGCATCACCATCGACCCGGAGGTTGGCCCTCAGCTGCTGAAAAAGCTGGCCTTCGACGAATGGGAGGATATGTATGCCGCCATCGGCTACGGCGGTCTAACTGCGGTGAAAGCTGTGGGCCGTATCCGTGACGATATCAACCGGGCAGTAAAGGCCCAGACCAATGACAAGCTTACCCTGCGCTTAAATCCGGACACCGAGACTGTCAAGCGCAACCGCCATGCCATCAACGGTGTCATCGTGGAGGATATTGACTCCTGCATGATTAAGTTCGCAAAATGCTGCGCTCCCGTTCCCGGCGACGCCATTATCGGCTTTATCACCAAGGGCTTTGGCGTCAGCGTTCACCGGTGCGACTGCCCCAACGCCGCCCACCGGGATGACCCCATTCAATCCGCCCGTTGGGTTCGGGTTCGCTGGGCGAACGAGAGCAATCAGCCCTTTGAAACCACCCTGGAGCTGGATTGCATCACCCGGGACGGTCTGCTTCTGGACGTTGCCACCACTATGACTACCGCCCGGGTCCGGATCAAGGAGCTGTTTGGCAAGGACCTGCCCGACGGGAAAAGCGTGTTTACCGTGAAATTTGAAGTTACCGATGTTTCCGAGCTGGACAGCATCCGCAACAAGCTGCTGAACATCCGGGATGTGGTGGGCTCCCGCCGGGGACAGAACTAAGGAGGAAACGCCATGCGGGCTGTGTTAACCAGAGTCAACTCCGCCTCCGTCACCATTGATTCTCAGGTGGTGGGAAAAATCGGAAAGGGCTTTCTGATCCTGCTGGGCGTGGGCCCCGAGGATACGGAAGCGGAATGCCGTTACCTGGCGGAAAAGGCCTTGGGCCTGCGGATTTTTGAAGACGAAAACGGCAAGATGAATCTGGGTTTGGATGCGGTGGACGGGCAGGTGCTGGTTGTCAGCCAGTTCACCCTCTACGGTAATTGCCGCAAGGGTCGCCGCCCCAGCTTTGCCGGCGCGGCAGGCCCGGAGCTGGGCAACACCCTGTATGAGAAATTTCTGTCCGTATGCGCCGAATTGGGCTATCCCCCTCAGCACGGACAGTTCGGTGCAGATATGCAGGTAGAATCCGTCAATGACGGACCGGTTACCCTGATTCTGGACACCGATCAACTGATGAACGAACCAAGACGGTAAGAGGATTTATGAAAGTTGTAACACTGCCCCTGGGGGCTTTGGAAACCAATACCTACCTGATCTATCGGGAGGGCAGCACCGCCTGCCTGGTCATCGACCCTGCTGACCGGGCGGATGCCATTTTGTCCACCGCCGGGGATTTGGGCTTGACGATTGCGGCAATTTTGCTGACCCACGGACATTTCGACCATGTGGGCGCGGTGAAGGATTTGGCCCAAGATACCGGCTGCCGGGTTTTCTTAAACCCCTTGGAATGTACTCTGCCGCCCCAGCTCACCGCCGGGAAGCTTTCCTATACCGATACCTATCACGGCGGCGAAAATCTGCAGCTGGCAGGACTTTCTTTCTCGGTTCTGCACACCCCGGGACACACCCCCGGCTCTGTGTGCCTGCTGTTTGAAGATGTGCTGTTTTCCGGAGATACGCTGTTTCAGCGCAGCTGCGGCAGAACGGATTTCCCCGGCGGAGACAGCGCGCTTATGAAAAAAAGCCTGCAAGTCCTCCGCTCCTTGCCAAAAGACTACACCGTCTACCCCGGTCACGGACAGGCTACCACCCTGGAGCAGGAAAGACGCTTCAACCCTTACCTTTGATATTTTGGGGGTTTACTCATGAATTTAACACTCATCGGACACGAGGACCGGTACGCTGTAGAGCAGCTGCTGATGACTCTGTTCGCCCCCGGCTCTGATTTGGAGGCGGTCAGCACCTTGCACCGGGGCGCTGTTTGGCTCACTGCCGTCACCCGGCTGACCCTGAACGGCAAAACCGCCACCGCCCGTCAACGGCTGAAAGCGGACAAGGAAACGGTCCGGCTGCGCCGTCGGGCGTTGCAGCGCAGTGTATATTTCGCTGCCCTTCCCCTGCTGAGCACGACGCCCCCATGGGGTGCGCTGGCCGGAGTCCGCCCCACGAAAATTTCCACCAAGCATCTTCTGGAGGGCGGTACACCCAAAACCGCCCATCAGTTGCTAAAGGATATTTACTGCGTTACCGAGGACCGGCGGAAGCTGGCGGTTGCCTGCTCAGAGTCCACTGTAAGGGCTGCAAATCTTCTGGAGCCTCAGGATATTTCCTTGTATGTGGGCATTCCCTTCTGCCCAACCCGGTGCAGCTACTGCAGCTTTGTCAGCCGGACTGTGGGCAAGCGTATCGACCTGCTGGAGCCTTACCTGCAGGCGCTGCTGAAGGAAATTGCAGTCACCGGAAAACTTCTGGAAAGTTCCGGGCGAACCATTCGTACCATATACATAGGCGGCGGCACGCCCACCACCTTGTCTTCTTCCCAGCTGGCGCTGCTGCTGGACACCCTTACCGGCAGCTTTGACCTGAGCCGCTGTATCGAGTTTACGGTAGAGGGCGGAAGACCGGACACCTTAAGCTATGAAAAGCTGAAAACCCTCCGTGACCATGGAGCTGACCGCATGAGCATCAACCCCCAGGCCATGGTAGACAGCGTCTTAAAAGCCTGCGCCCGCCCCCACACCGGGGAGGATGTCCTTACCGCCTACCGCTGGGCTGTGGATGCAGGGTTTGAAAACATCAATATGGACCTGATTGCCGGTCTTCCCACCGACACCTTTGACGGTTTCCGCCACTCCTTAGAAACCGTTGCAGGCCTGAAATGCGCCAACATTACCGTTCACACCCTGGCCTTAAAAAAGGGTGCTGACCTGTTTGAAAAACGGGAGGGCCTCTCCTGCCCGGAAGAAGTGGCGCAAATGGTGGACTTCGCCAACAAAACCCTTGCCGGTGGAGGCTATGCCCCCTACTACCTGTACCGGCAGAAATATATGTCCGGCTCCTTTGAAAATGTGGGCTGGAGCCGGGAACAAAGGGACTGTCTATACAATATCTACATGATGGAAGAGCTTCACACCATTCTTTCCTTAGGTGGCGGCGGCATGAACAAGGTAAACCTGCCGGACGGCTCGCTGCAGCGCTTTCACAATCCCAAATTCCCGGAGCAATATATCGAAATGATTGACAGCGTTCTGGAGGAAAAGCAGGCACTGTTTCGACTGATGAAAGGAAGCAACTGATTTGGATACGCTGATTTCCAATGTCACCATTGTGACCATGAATGAAAAAATGGAGGTTCTCTTTGGCGCATATCTGGGCGTGGAAGAGGGTAAAATCTCCTACATTGACAAAACTGCCCCGAAAGAAATGCCCGCTACCATCGTAGACGGCACGGGCATGGTGGTCCTGCCGGGTCTAATCAACTGCCACACCCATCTGGCAACCACGGTGTTTCGCAGCTACTGTGATGATTTAGAGGGGCGGCAAATGCTGGAGCAGCAGCTGCAACGGGAGGATAAGCTGGACCGACGCAGCGCCAAGGCTGCTGCACTTCTGGGCATCGCCGAATGCCTGCGTTTCGGCGTTACCTCCGTCAGCGACCTTTACTACTACCCCGACGCGGTGGCAGAGGCTGCTGCCGAAACGGGTATCAAGGCAAATGTAGCCCTTTCCGCCTACCGCTTTATTGACGCCAGCGAGGATTTCGACTTCGACACCGATGAGCAGTGTCAGGAGCTGCGCCGGGTTGCGGAAAAATGGCACAACCATGACAATGGCCGGATTCGCATCGATGCCGGCATCTACGCCGAGTACACCAGCAACCATAAGCTGTGGGAAGGTTTGGTGGGCTATGGAGCAGAGCAAGGCCTGGGCCTTCAGCTTCACCTGGCTCAGACCCAGGCCGAGGTGGATTCCTGCCTGGACCGCACCGGCTTAAGCCCTGCCGAGCTGCTGGGCTGCCACGGCATGTGGAATCTGCCCGCCACCGCCGCCGGCTGCGCTTTCCTCACCGAGGAAGACAAACAGCTGCTGGGAAAAAAGGGCGTAACCGCCGTAGCGCTGCCCCTGGAGGCTGCCAAAAACGGCCAGACTCCCACGCCCGTACTTTCCTGCGTCAAGGCAGGCATGAATGTGGCGCTGGGTACCGGCGGTGCCATTGAATGCGGCAATCTGGATTTGTTTGAAGTGCTGCGGGGAACCGCTATGGCGGTTCGGGCCCAAGAAGGCTCTGCCGACCGGCTGCCCGCCTCCGCTGCTCTGATGATGGCCACCGTATGCGGCGCCCGGGCCCAGGGCAGAGCAGGAAACACCGGCATGCTGAAGCTGGGCTACGATGCCGACCTTTGTATGGTGGACTTTTCTGCCCCCCATCTCATGCCCTGCCACAATGTTCTCAGCGCCCTGACCTTCAGCGCCAAGGGCGGCGATGTGGCCATGACCATGGTGCGTGGTAAGATTTTGTACCGCAACGGACAATTCCCCACCATTGACCTAAAATCCGTAGTGGAAGAACTGACCACCTACGCCATTCCCCGGGTATTCTCCGAGGACAAGGAGTGAACGCCATGCCCCAATCCCCCAAAAAGCAATCCTTTCTTCACGGCACCATACTCCTTACCATGGCCACCGCCATTGTCAAGGTCATCGGTGCTTTGTATAAGCTGCCCCTCAACGCCATTATTGGCCCCGAAGGCTTCGGCTACTTCAATACCGCCTACGATATTTACAATGTGCTTTTGATGATTTCCACCGCCGGACTCCCCGTGGCCATGAGCCGGATGATCAGCCAGGCCAGCTCTCTGGGGCACTACCGTCACCTGCGGAGAATCCACAGCACTGCCAAGGGCATTTTCCTGGGCTTAGGTCTCATTGGCAGCCTGCTGATGACCCTTTTCTGCCGGCAGCTGGCAGCCTTTCAGGAGCAGCCCGACGCCTGGGCAGCCATCGGCGCGCTGGGTCCTTGCTGCTTCTTCATCTGTCTGATGAGCACCTACCGGGGCTTCTTCCAGGGGCAGAGCAATATGCTGCCTACCTCCATCAGCCAGGTGCTGGAGGCAATTTGCAAGCTGATTGTGGGCATCGGCGCTGCGGTTCTTGTATATCAGCTGACCGCATCCATTCCCTACGCCGCCGGCGGCGCAATCTTAGGCGTTACCGCCAGCTGTCTGCTCAGCTCCATTTATCTGGGCAGCGTATTCGGCAAGGCATATAAAGACCTGCCCATTACCGATGAGCCGGTTTCCTCCCGAAAAGACATTGCAAAGGGTCTGCTGCTAATTGCCGTACCCATTACCATCGGCTCGGCGGGTCTTCAGATTCTGACCATGCTGGAAACCAAAATCTACATGGAGCAGCTGAAAACCTTCCTGACCCAGGATGCTGCCAACATTCAAAAGGGCATTTACAACATGACCCAGACCATTTTCAATATGCCCTGTGCCTTTATTACCCCCATTACCATCAGCATCATCCCCGCCATCACCGCCCAGCTGACCACCGGTCAGACCCGGGGCGCTCAGGCTACGGAAGAATCCGCTGCCCGGGTAACCGCGTTAATCAGCGCCCCCTGCGCCGTAGGTTTAGCGGTGCTAGCCCAACCGGTCACCGCCCTTTTAGGCGGTTACAGCGGAGAGAATCTGGCGCTGGCAACCCAGCTGATGGGCATTTTGGGACTGTGTATTCTGTTCAACGCCACCGTTCTGCTGACAAACGCCATTATGCAGGCCCACGGCCATGTTACCCTGCCGGTTGTGAATATGTTTGTGGGCGGCATTTTGAAGCTGATTGCCATTTCCATCCTCACCCGGAATCCCCACATCGGCATTCTGGGCGCCCCCATCGGCACATTCCTTTGCTATGTCAGCATTACCATACTCAATCTCATTTCCCTGCGCCGGGCTGTGGAGCAGACCCCGGCCATTGTGAAAAATATGCTCCGCGCTGTTCTCTCTGCCGCCATTATGGGCGCTGCGGTGTACGGCACCTGGTACGGCTTAACCGCCGCGCTGGGTTCTGACCTGAGCCGCATCATCGCCTGCGGCGTGCCGCTGGCGGTGGGCGTAGCGGTGTATGCGCTGTGCGCTGTGAAGCTCAAGGCCATCACCCGGGAGGACTGTATGTTGTTGCCCAAGGGCGAACGGATCGCCCATATACTCCATTTATAAAAAAACAAAAGAAAGAAGGAAAACATTATGAACAAGACCGAAATTATCGCCGCCGCTGCCGCCAATGCCGGTGTCAGCAAGAAGGACGCCGAGCGCGTCGTCAACGCCGCTATCGATGCCATCACCGCTGCTCTGGTAGCCGGTGACAAGGTTCAGGTTGCCGGCTTCGGCATCTTCGAAGTGAAGCATCGCGAAGCCAGAACCGGCCGCAACCCCGCCACCAAGGAGACCATCCAGATTCCTGCCTCCAAGGTTCCCGCTTTCAAGGCCAGCAAGACTCTGAAGGACGCCGTAGGTAAGTAATCCATGCGGCTTGACAAGTATCTGAAGGTATCCCGGCTGATTAAGCGGCGGACCATTGCCAACGAAGCCTGTGACAACGGACGCATCAGCGTCAACGGGCGGGTGGTAAAGGCCAGCTACGAGGTTAAGGTGGGCGACAAAATCGAAATCACCATGGGACCTCGCACCGTAGCCGTGGAGGTTCTTCAGGTGGCAGAAACCGTCCGCAAGGACGATGCCGTTACCATGTACAAGCAGGTATAACAAACAAAGCACCCCGAAGGATTTCTCCTTCGGGGTGTTTTTCGTTTGTTGAAAAACCCTCTGGCGCGGGAGCGCCCCCCAGGCTCCCCTGTGTAAGGGGAGCTGGCATTTTGCGCCAATAGTGCAAAATGGCTGAGGGGTTGTCTTATGGAAATGTTTTGTTTTTGCCGAAATAATATATAGATTTCAATCTATTTACCGCACAATCCCCCAGTCACGCTGTTCGCGTGACAGCCCCCTTTACACAAGGGGGCCTTTGGGTGTGGTACAAATTAGGAATCCCTTTTCCACATGGTATTTTGATGGTTAGGAGCTTTTTGTGCATTAACAGCAGAAAATCCTGCCGCGGCAGCAGAACATCTGCAAAACAAAGCACAGACACATATTCCACAGCGAGCCGCCCCGGGTGGTGTAGCCACCAAAGTCGTCTGCATGGCGGCGGTAGGCCGTGCCGCCGCTTTCGATTTCATTTAAAGCCCGGAGATATTCCATATTATCCGGTGCCATACTCACCGCCCGGCGGATATGCTCCAAAGCGGTAACCTGATTGCCCATGCCGTTATTGGCCAGGGCGCTGATGTAATACCACTGGGCATCCCGGTTTTGGTCGTTGGACAAGATGTTGATTGCCTCCCGGAACCTGCCAAACTGGAGATAACGCCATGCGGCCTGCCGGTACTGCTGGCTGCTTGACTGACGCCGGTAGCTTTCACCAAAGGGATCGTAGCCCCCACCGGCAGTGTAGCCCTTATCCGGGTTTTTGATTTGCTCGTAGGCGGCATTGATTTGCTGCATTTTCTTCGCCGCCGCTTCGTCACCGGGATTGATGTCCGGGTGATATTTTTTTGCCAGGCGCCGGTATGCCTGCTTAATTTCCTCATCGGAAGCATCCCGGCTGACACCCAGAATCTGATAGGGATCGTCCATCATTTCCCGTCCTCCTGCTCTTTCGTCCTTCGGCTGAAATTCACCCATACACCGCTGTATAGGATATTATCCAGCAAAGCCTTGTCCTGAACCAGCGGGAGCCGCTCAAATTCCCGGGTGCACCGCCCCATGGCCAGCACCAGATATTCATTCCAAAGCTTCCAATCCTCCTGCGTGCCCATGGCAAGGAATGGATTATACTTATGTTTCCGTTTGTCCTGCCGGAAATCCCGGGCGCCGTCGGCCAGGTAAATAAACCTGCCCAGGGCCATGCCCATTTCCCGCAAGGTAGGCGCCCATAAATCCTCCCGATACACCAGCAGCTCACCCATCAGCTGACCAAAGCAGCCGGCGGGCAAATCGGGATTGTCGCAGTTTTCTTTTTCCAGCCGGTTCAGCTGCCCGATACACCGTTCAATGGCCATGCATTGCCGGGGAAACCGCTGAGCAATTTCCGGCAAATGCTTGCCAAACACCCGGGTCATGACCTTTGCCAGCTGCTTTTTGTCGTCCTGCCAATCGTCCTCGGCGTTGTAATATGCCAGCGCCACATTCATATCCGCGGCATAGGCGATGAATTCGTTATCCACCCATGGGCGGGGAGAAATGGGGTGCAGGCCGCAGGCCCGGCTTCCGGAAAGCTCCTCCGGCTCATAAAGGCTCATCAGCAGCAGCGCCAGAAAGGCCATATCGTAGCTTAAGCCAAACCGGGCGGTCTTACCCGACCGGCAGCGAATCTGCCGGCAAATGCCGCAGTAGACGGCATTGTATCGGCGGCGCTGGTCCTTACTCAGCTCCCGCAGGTTGGCAGTTACATATCCAAACACAGCCGTCTCCTCCTTTTTCCTCTATGATACACCCAAGATGTGAACGAAACATAAACATGGAAAATTTTACATTTGGGACACATTTCCCCGTTTTTCCAGCAAAATCCGGTTCAGCGCCGCGCCGCCGAAGAGAATCGACATGCAAAAATACAGCCACAGCATACTCAGCGCCACCGTATACACCGATCCGTAGATGCCGGAATAGCCCCCGGACCAGGTGACATACCAGGAAAACAGCTGGGTGAACAGCATCCATCCGGCGGATGCCAGCAGCGCGCCGGGCAGGCTTTCCCGAAACCGGTTTTTCCGGTTGGGAAACACCATATACATAGCGCTGAACAGCGCTGTCTGTAAAAACAGCAGAACCAAAATTCGAAGATTCACCACATTGGTCAGAATTCCCGCCCAGCGGTTTTCCGCCAGAAATGCCAAAATGGTATCGGAAAACACATTCATCACCAAAGTCAGCAGCAAAACCACCAACAGCAAAAAGGTGTAGAACACGCTGATGGCCCGGGTGTACCAGTAGCCCCGGTCCTCCTGAACGCCGTAAATGGCGTTAAAGCCCCGCAGAATGCCGTAAATCCCCCGGCTGGAGGACCACAGCGCACCCAGCGCCGATACGGACACCACTGCGGAAGAGGCATGGGCATAGGTGCTGATAATCAGCCGCTCCGCCGCGCTTAAGAGGGCATAGGGCAAAATCCCCTCCAATACCCCCATTAAATCCTGGGCATCCAAATCGGTATAGCGCAAAATACTCAGCAGCAGCACCAGGGCAGGAAAGACTGACAGTACAATAAAATAACCGGCATTGGCTGCGTGGGTGGGGATATTCATATCCCGGACTTCCTCCACCAATGCCGCGGTTTTTCCAATGAGTCCGCCCTTTGGAAACGCCATATTGCCCCCTCCTTCCTATCTAGTGTATGTAAAAAGGAGTGGCAAATGCCCACCGCCCAAGGGGCAGTGGGCATTGGATTTATTCTGCGGAGATGAGGTAATAATATACGGGCTGACCGCCGTTTAGCAGATTCACATCCGCATCGGGCAGAATCTGGCTAAAGAGGTCGGCAGTCTTCTGCGCCTGCTTTTCGGTGATATCGGCGCCGTAGTAAATGGTAATATACTCCTTGCCGTCTTCCTTAACCTTTTCCGCCAAAGACTTCACCAGAGCCTTAATATCCCGGCTGGTGCCAAAGAGAGCGCTGCCGTACATCGCCAGGTAGTCACCCTCGTGAATCAGGTAGCCGTCGAAATCGGAATTCCGGGCGGCATAGGTAATCTGCATGGTATCCACCGTTGCCAGCGCCTCGGTCAGGGCTGCCTCGTTTTCCTCTACGCTGCCCTCGGGGTTAAAGCTGAGCATGGCGGTAACGCCCTGGGGAATGGTCTTGCTGGGAATGACCACCACATGCTTGGGAGTCAGCGCATCCACCTGCTGGGCTGCCATGATAATGTTCTTGTTGTTGGGCAGAACGAACACCGTTTCGGCAGGAACGGCGTTGACCACCTCCAGGATATCCTGGGTGCTGGGGTTCATGGTCTGTCCGCCGGAAATCAGGCCGTCAACGCCCAGATTCCGGAATACATCGCAAATACCATCGCCCACACAGACGGAAACCACGCCGATGGGCTTTTCCGGAGCGGCGATCTTGGGGGCTTTTTCCGCCTCGGTCATCACCTTTTCCGTGTGCTGCAGCCGCATGTTTTCAATCTTGACGGTCACGAAAGAGCCGTAGCTGCCGCCTTCATGGAGGGCGGTGCCGGGGTCGTTGGTGTGAACGTGAACTTTGATGATTTCCTCGTCATCTACCAGCACCAGGCTGTCGCCCAATTCTGCCAGGAATGCTCTGAGCTGCTCGGGATCCTTGTCATTTTCCCGGGAGATGATAAACTCGGTGCAGTAGGTAAAGGTGATCTCCTCGGTGTCGAAATCCGAGAAGCTTGCCTGCTCCTTAACTTCTGTCTGCTCGAAGCCCTCGGGGACAACAATGTCTTCACCCCGCAGGGCGCTGAGCATGGCCTCCAGCGCTACCACCCAGCCCTTCCCGCCGGCATCCACAACACCCGCTTTTTTCAGCACGGGATTCTGGTTGACGGTATTTTCCAGGGCTACCCTGGCTTCTGCAATGGCTGCTTCATGGACGAACTCAAAATAGTTATTCTCCTGGGCTGCCTGGGTTGCCTTGGCGGCTGCCAGACGGGCAACGGTGAGAATCGTGCCCTCAGCGGGCTTCATAACTGCCTTATAGGCTGCGTCCACGCCCTCCTGCAGAGCGCTTGCCCACAGCACGCCGTCGCAATCGGTACAGCCCTTCAGCTTCCGGGAAATGCCCCGGAACAGCAGGGAAAGAATCACACCGGAGTTACCCCGGGCGCCCCGCAGCATAGCGGAGGCGGCCACATTCGCTGCCTGCTCCAAAGAGGGGTCTTCTACTTTGCGCAGGTCCGCGGCGGCGGCATTGATGGTCATGGACATATTGGTTCCGGTATCACCGTCGGGAACCGGGAACACATTCAGCTCGTTCAAAGCCTGCTTATGAATCTCGATAGCGGCAGCCGCGCTGATCATCAGTCTGCGCAGATCGGTGCCATTTACTGTCTGCCTCAATTTCTTTACCTCCGATTATCAGTCGATCATCATCGAATCGATGAAGATATTCACACCCCGCACCTCAGTGCCGGTGTACTTGGTCACCTCATAGCGGACCCGGGAGATAATGGCAGCGCCCACAGCGTTTAAGTTTACGCCGTTGTCCACAATAATGTGCAAGTCGATGGTGATGGTATCGTCCTCATGGAAGGTAACCCGAACGCCCTTGGACATAGATTCCTTACGCAGCAGATGATACACACCGTCGGTAACGGAACGGGCAGCCATGCCCTTGACGCCGTAGCAGTTGGTGGCAGCGGTGCCGGCAATGTCGGTATACACGCTGGTGCTGACTCCAATGGCGCCGGTTTCATTTTTTTGACGAATCATAAAGATACCTCCTGAATTCTACGGGTGGTTACACCATGCTCTCTTCCCAGCAGGAAGGGGCGGTCAGACCCATCATTTTCACAACGGTGGGTGCCACGTTGGCAAGACCGTAGCTGCCATCGCGGATGGTGTAAGTGTGTTCGTTGTCGTAGATGATAAAGGGAACGGGATTTAAAGAATGGGCAGTACGGACTGCGGTTTTGCCCTTCTTGGTTTCGGTCATCTGGTCGGCATTGCCGTGGTCGGCGGTAATCAGCACGGTGTAGCCGTACCTGTCAGCTGCCTGAAGGATTGCTGCCAGACCGTTGTCCACGCACTCCATGGCGTATACCACCGCGTCCATCACGCCGGTGTGTCCCACCATATCGCCGTTGGGATAGTTGCACCGGAGGAACTGGAACTTGCCGGAAGCCATGGCCTCCACCATCTTCTCGGTGATTTCCTTAGACTTCATGGCAGGTGCCTGCTCGAAGGGAATGACATCGGAGGGAATCTCCTCATAGACTTCCAGCTCCTCGCAAACCTTGCCGGAGCGGTTGCCGTTCCAGAAATAGGTGACATGGCCGTACTTCTGGGTTTCGGAGAGGGCATACTCATGGATACCGGCCTCACACAGCACCTCGGTGAGGGTGTTGGAAATCACGGGGGGCTGCACCAGATAGTTTTCGGGGATATTCAAATCGCCGTCGTACTGGAGCATACCGGCAAACTTGACACCGGTGTAGTCACCCCGGTCAAACTTGTCGAAATCCTTCCGGTCAAAGGCAAGGGAAATTTCCTGGGCCCGGTCGCCCCGGAAGTTAAAGAGAATCACGCTGTCGCCATTGGCAATTTTCGCCACAGGCTCGCCGTTTCTTGCCACCACAAAGGCGGGCAAATCCTGGTCGATGCAGCCGGTTTCCGCCCGATAGGTTTCCACGGCCTCCAGCGCGGAAGCAAAGCAGCGGCCCTGGGCCTGCACATGGGTGCGCCAGCCGGTTTCCACCATTGCCCAGTTTGCCTCGTACCGGTCCATGGTTACCTGCATACGGCCGCCGCCGGAGGCGATGGCGTAATCGCAGCCCTCGGTATTCAGCTCAGCAAGCACCGCTTCCAGCTGACCGATGTACTCGGGGGCGGAGGTGGCGGGCACATCACGGCCGTCCAGCAAGATGTGGCAGTATGCCTTCTTCACGCCCTCTGCGTGAGCGCGCCGCAGCATAGCAATCAGATGGGCGATGTTGGAGTGGACATTACCGTCGGACAGCAGGCCCAGAAAATGGAGAGCGTGGCCTTCCTTGGCGTTGCCAATCAGGCTCTGCCAGGTAGCGGAGGCGTACAAACTGCCATTTTCAATGGACTCACCTACCAGCTTGGCGCCCTGGGAGTATACCTGGCCACAGCCGAGGGCATTATGTCCCACCTCGGAGTTGCTCATATCCTCGTCGGAGGGCAGACCGACGGCAGTGCCGTGGGCTTTCAGATAAGTATGGGGGCAGGTGGCCAGCAAACGGTCCAGAGTGGGGGTCTTGGCTACCTTGACAGCATCGCCGCTGCCGCCGTCGCCCTTGCCCACGCCATCCAAGATTACCAGTACAATGGGTTTATTCATATTCTATCTCCTTAAAATATAGGAATTTCAAAAATTTGCACAGTTCAAGTCATATCATTTTACTACATTTCTTTCAAACTTACAAGGTATTTTTTATTATTTTCCCTTGCTCACAAAAAATCCTCCGGAAAAAATTGCTTTTTCAGCACTTTCCCGGAGGATATTGCAAGATTATTAAAATTCTTCAGTTCCATGTGCCCTGCGAGCGGCGGAACAGCTCACCAATGCGCTGCCGCAAGGCGGTTCCCTCGGGGGTCTGGGCAGTGCCATACTCGTTAATCCATGCCGCAGATGCCGCCTGGGCGTCCTTAAGGGTTTGCAGGTCCATGCTAAGGCTTGCCACACGGAAGGCAGGCAAACCGGACTGGCGGGAGCCGAAGAAATCGCCGGGTCCGCGCATTTTCAAATCCTCCTCTGCAATGCGGAAGCCGTCGGTGGTCTGGCACAAGGCCTTCAGTCGGGCAAGGGTCTCCGGATTGCGGTTGCGGGAGGTAAGAATGCAGTAGCTTTTATTGCCGCCGCGACCCACTCTGCCCCGAAGCTGGTGCAGCTGGGAAAGGCCGAAGCGGTCGGCGTCCTCAATGACCATCAAGGTGGCGTTAGGCACATCCACACCCACCTCAATCACCGTGGTGGCAACCAAAACATCGGCGCTGCCACCGGCGAAGGCATTCATGGCTTCTTCTTTTTGCTGGCCCTTCATCTGGCCGTGAATCAGGGCAATCCTCAAATCGGGGAACACGGTCTGCTGCAGGGTTTCCGCCCAGGCCGTGGCGGCCTTGACGCCCAGTTCCTCGTTTTCCTCCACCGCCGGGCACACCACAAAGCACTGGTGACCCTCCCCAACCTGCTTGCGAATAAAGGCGTTGATCCGGGGACGATAGCTTTCGTTTACCAGGAAGGTATCCACCGGCTCTCTGCCCGGGGGCAATTCCCCTATAACGGAAACCTCCAAATCGCCGTACATCAGTAGCGCCAGGGTTCTGGGAATGGGGGTGGCTGACATCACCAGAAGATGAGGGTCCCGCCCCTTGGCAGACAGCCCTGAGCGCTGGGCGACACCGAACCGGTGCTGCTCATCGGCAACCACCAGCCCCAACCGGACAAATTCCGTAGCATCCGACAGTAGCGCGTGGGTTCCCACCGCCAAATCCACTTCCCCGGCGGCAAGTTTCTCCCGGATTTCCCGTTTTTGTCTGGGGGTCAAAGAGCCGGTGAGCAGCGTCAGGCGCAGCCCCATAGGGGCAAAGAGTTTGCTTAACGACGCAAAATGCTGCTCCGCCAGAATTTCCGTGGGCGCCATCAGCGCCGATTGGACACCGTTTTTCGCGGCGCAGAAAATGGCGGCCGCCGCCACCATGGTTTTACCGCTGCCCACATCGCCCTGCACCAGCCGGTTCATGGGCGCGCCGGAACGGAAATCTGCCAAAATCTCGTCAATCGCCCCTTTCTGCGCCCCGGTGAGGGCAAAGGGCAGAGCATTCATAAATTCCCCCAGGTCCAGATTTTCAAAGGGTTCTGTTTTCTTTTCCGCCCGGGAGGCACGAATGAGGGAAAGGCCGGCGGAGAAGATGAAGAATTCCTCAAAAATCAGCCGCCGCTTGGCAAGCTCCGCCTCCGCCATGGAGGCCGGCTCGTGGATTGCCCGATAAGCCCGCTCCGCCGGCAGAATGCCATATTGATTTCGCACCGATTCTGGCAGAATCTCCGCCGGCGCATCGCACACCGCCAGGGCCTGGCGCACCGCCTTGAGCATGGCGGCATTGGTCAGCCCCGCAGTGAGGGGATAAACGGGCAGAACCCGCCGGGTGGTTACCGGCTGGGAGTCCATGGCTTCAAAAATGGGATTGGTCATGCTGTATCCAATGAAATCCCCGGAAACCGCACCATAAAAGATGTATTCCTTTCCGTAGACCAGGGTCTGGGCGGCATATTTGTTGTTAAAAAAGGTCAGATTCAAACGGGCGGTGTGGTCCGCCACCTGCACCTTGGTCAAATCCAGACCCTTGCGGATATGGGTCGTCCGGGGGGTGTTCATCACCATAGCCTTGAAGCAGGCAGGCTGATCCACCTCCAGCTTGTCAATGGTCACAAGCCGTGTCCGGTCCTCATAGCCCCGGGGAAAATGGCAGATCAGATCCCCAAGGGTGAAGATGTTTAAGTTTTCAAAAAGCTTTGCTTTACTTGGGCCGATTCCTTTTAATACGGTAATCGGATCGGATAACCTTGCCATTTTCTCACCCCTTTTTAAAATTGTATCACAGCCATATGCACTTTTCAACTCCTCGCAATGCGTAAGGGCGGAAACCAGCCACACGCGGACGGGCACTGCCCGCCCCTACATATTGGATCCTCTATCCTTTGTAGGGGCGACCATCGGTCGTCCGCTTCCATGCCATTCCGGTCCTAGGCTGTGCACGGATACGGAAAAAGACCCGCCGGAAAATGAAAAAACTCCCTCCGGAATAAAACGGGAGGGAGATATTTTCAGAGAAATCAGGCAAGCTTGTTCAGCTTCAGGGTCATGCTGCTCTTCTTCCGGGCAGCGTTGTTCTTGTGCAGAAGACCCTTGATGACAGCCTGGTCCACAGCCTTAACGGCAACCTTGTAAGCAGCCTCAGCGGCAGCCTTGTCGCCGGCAACCAGAGCAGCGTCGAACTTCTTCAGGTTGGTCTTCAGCTCGGACTTGTTGGCCTTGTTCTTCTCATAAGCAATCTTGGAAGCAATGACATCCTTCTTAGAGGACTTAATGTTGGGCATTGTTACACCTCCTGTTCCCAAATCATTTCATACAGATATGCATTATAACGCCTTAAATCCATAAAATCAATCCCTTTTTCAAAATTTTTTTGCTTTTTATCGGATTTGGGGCAATGGCAGCAAGGACGGATTGGAAATTCTCCTTTGTCAAGAGAAAATAATCGGACGGTTTTTCCCTCCTCGGCAAAACCACAATGGGGGAAAAAGTGGGGAGTTTGTCGAACGGGGTCGAATCGCATTATGTAAACCATTCAAATTATCCGTTTCCTTTTCCTTGTGAAAAAGGGCTGTGAATAACTCTGTGGATAATGTGGAAAAGTTCGGGCTTTCCACAGACTGACCCGGATTTTCCCCCAATCCGGCCATGGAAAAAATGGAGAAATTTTCTGGTTTTTTCCGGTGGAAATCCCCGAAAAAATGTGTTACGGAAACAGCCCCAAAACCGCCGCTAACGTCACTTTTCCGGGGAAAAATTACAAAAAACCAGAATGCGCCCCTTTGCGGTCGGCTTTTGCCGTCGGTTTGCCTCATAATTTTTGTGAAAAACCGCCAAATAAAATCGGGTATCATACGAGCCTCGACGGAAATACTGGTAGCAATCCAATTTTCTGACAGGAGGACCGTCATGCAGGGAAAAGTAGAGATATGCGGTGTGAACACCGCCCGGCTCAAAACCCTCACCCAAGCCCAAATGGATGAATTGCTCAGAAAAGCCAAGTCCGGTGACGAAGACGCCCGGCAGACCCTGATTGAAGGAAATCTGCGGTTGGTGCTTTCCGTCATTCAGCGCTTTGACAAACGGGGAGAAAGCCCCGACGACTTATTTCAGGTAGGCTGTATCGGCCTGATGAAGGCCATTGCCAACTTTGACCCGGATAAAAATGTCCGTTTCTCCACTTATGGCGTTCCCATGATTGCCGGGGAGGTGCGCCGGTATCTGCGGGACAACAGTGTGATTCGGGTGTCCCGTTCCCTGCGGGATGTTGCCTACCGGGTTCTGCAATGCAAGGAGGCACTGATTTTAAAGCTGGGCCGGGAACCGAATCTGGAGGAGCTTTCCAAGGAGCTGGACTTAAGTCCGGAGGAAATCAGCGAGGCGCTGGACGCGGTCTGCGCGCCGGTGAGCCTTTACGACCCTGTTTATTCCGATGGCGGTGACCCTTTGACCGTGCTGGACCAGGTTCGGGACACCAAAAACACCGAGCTGAACTGGATGGAGCATATTTCTCTGCGTACCGCCTTTTCCAATCTGGCGGACCGGGAAAAACAGATTCTTTCTCTGCGGTTTTACGACGGAAAAACCCAGATGGAGGTTGCCGACCTGGTGGGCATTTCCCAGGCCCAGGTATCCCGGCTGGAAAAAGGGGCAATCAGCGCCATGCGCAAATCCATCAGCGTATTGTCATAATCCCTCCCCTCCCCTCATAGGCTTTACAAATCAGCAAAGGGGGAGACCGCATGGGTATGCGAATCACAGAGCTTCACTGCAAAGAGGTAATCTGTATCAGCGACGGAAGACGGCTGGGCTTTATCTGCGATGTGGAGGTGGAAATCCCCTCCGGAAACATCATCGCCATTGTGGTGCCGGGCCCCTGCCGCCTCTTTGGGGTCATCGGACGGCAGGATGACTATGTGATTCCCTGGCGGTGCATCAAGCGAATCGGTCCGGACATCGTTTTGGTGGACATCAAGCCGGAGGAATGCCGCTTTCCCCGCCCCAAATTCGGACTTCCCTTTCCCTGAATCGCCCTTGCCCCCGAACATCCGGGGACAGGGGCATTTTTTAGGGAATATTTTTTGATTTTTTTGGAAAAAATACTTGCAAAATAAATTACTATCCGTTATAATGTATCGGCATGGGTATGCCCCATGACACTATTTTAACGCCACACACCCGGGGACCGTGTGCTCCAGTGTTCCAAATGGAACGGGCATTTCGGGATGATCGGGGTGGAGGAACAAACAAAAAGGAGAAATTGAAAATGTCTGTCGTATCTATGAAGCAACTGCTGGAGGCCGGTGTTCACTTCGGTCACCAGACCCGCCGCTGGAACCCCAAGATGGCTCCCTACATCTACACCGAGCGTAACGGTATCTACATCATCGACCTGCAGAAGACCGTTAAGAAGCTGGAGGAAGCCTACAACTTCGTTCGTGAGTGCTCCGCCAACGGCGGCAACATCCTGTTCGTCGGCACCAAGAAGCAGGCTCAGGATGCCATCAAGGAAGAGGCTGCCCGCTGCGGCGGTTACTATGTCAACGCCCGTTGGCTGGGCGGTATGCTGACCAACTTCCGCACCATGCGTACCCGCATCGACCGTCTGGCACAGCTGCGCAAGATGGAAGAGGACGGCACCTTCGCTATGCTGCCCAAGAAGGAAGTTATCAAGCACCAGGGCGAGATCGCAAAACTGGAGAAGTACCTGGGCGGCGTTAAGGAAATGAAGAAGATCCCCGCTGCTCTGTTTATCGTTGACCCCCGCAAGGAGCGCAATGCCATTGCTGAGGCCCGCAAGCTGAATATCCCCATCGTGGCAATCGTGGATACCAACTGCGATCCCGACGAAATCGATTACGTGATCCCCGGCAACGATGACGCAATCCGCGCCATCCGTCTGATCGCTGCCGCTATGGCAAGCGCTGCCATCGAAGGCCGCCAGGGTGAAGATGCTGCCGCTGAGGCTGCCGAGGCTGTGGAAGCTGTCGAGGCTACCGACGCTG
>JAZNMX010000013.1:0-23366 GCA_045579965.1 Faecousia sp. | reverse complement strand
CGGTCTGACCTATAATAACGACCTGTCCATTAAGATTACCAGCGCGGATGGTACCACGACAAAGACGCTGAAGGCTGACATTTATGACGAGAATGAAGACGCGACATATCCGAAGGATTATGTACTGAATATGAGCAACAATGGTCAGACACTGGAGATCATCTTCCGCAACTTTATTCAGTATAAGACAAGCCATCCCGGTGGAACCATCACGATCACATACTCCGCGACAGTGGATGAAGATGTGGATATGACTGCCGTTGGCAATAAGAATACGGCATCTCTGGAGTTCTCCAATAATCCCAATTATGACTATGAGGGCACTCCTGATAATCCCGATGATCCCGGCCCCGGCGAGCCCACCGGGCAGACCCCCAATTCTGTTGTAACCGTATATGCCACGGGCATCAAGCTGACGAAGATCAATGACAAGACCGGCGTAGATCAGAAGACTCTGACGGGCGCGAAGTTCAGCATCTCCGGCGGCTCCCATACCGCGTACATGATCAACAGCGAGATCTTTTTGAAGGATAACAGCAATGGTACATACTACCGTCTGAAGGACGGCACTTATACCACGACAGCGCCCACAGAAGACACTGCCGACAGTTATGACGGAACAGATAAATATGTACTGGTGCGGAATGTTACAGAGAGCACAGCGGATGAAAACGGTCTGACGGCAGAAGGCTGGGTAGACAGCAATGGTAATATTACCTTTACCGGTCTGGGCGCCGGAACGTACACCATCACAGAGCTGATTGCTCCTGCGGGCTATAACCTGCTGAAGAAGCCCATCGTGATCAAGATCGATTTTGCCATGGACGCGGAAAATAAGGTTCCTGTGTGGACGATCACCAAGGACGGCACGGTTCTGACAGGGGACGAAGTGACCATGGAGAACAACTGTGTCAGCTTTGACGTAGTGAACAAGGCTGGTGCGACGCTGCCTGCTACCGGTGGCGTGGGTACTACGATCTTCTATGTGGCAGGTGCGATCCTGGTTCTGGTGTCTGTTGTTCTGCTGGTGACCAAGAAGCGCATGAGCGCGGAAGCATAAAGACCGAAGTGAAATGACGTAAGGAGTGAGGAAATGCGGAAGAGAATACGTATGGCAATTCTGCTCCTGATGGTAATGGTGGTAGGATTCCAGGCACTATGCGTACATGCCCATGAAGTGCCAGATATGAGCAGACAGGGAAGTATCGCGGTAACGATGCTGGACGGGGAGACCCGGGTTCCCGGAGGTAAGCTGACGGTATACCGGGTAGGTCAGATTCAGGATGCGGACGGCGATTACATCTTCGTTTTAACAGAGGAGTATGCCGGCAGCCAGGTGTCCTTGGAGGACATCCAGGCGAAGGCAGCTGCAAAGGCTCTGGCGGACTATGCCGCTGAGAACAAGTTACCGGGCAGGGAAGAATCTATCGACGAAAATGGCGATGTAGCCTTCAGCGATCTGGAACTGGGACTGTATCTGATCGTTCAGACGGAAGCGGCAAATGGATATTACCCTGCGGATCCGTTCCTGGTGTCGGTTCCCATGCATGATGGAACCCGATATCTCTATGATGTAGTAGCTACGCCTAAAGTGGAACTGACGGAAGCGCCGGAGGAAACCACAGAACCGACAGAAACCACAGAACCGACAGAAACCACAGAACCGACAGAAACCACAGAACCGGCAGAAACTACAGAACCGACGGAAACCACCCCGCCGACAGAACCGGAAGAACCGAAGCTGCCCCAGACGGGACAGACCAACTGGCCGATACCGATCCTGGTAGTGGCTGGATTGGCGCTGATCACATTCGGTTGGTTACTGTGTACGAGAAAGCAAAAAGCTGTGGATTAAGATAAACACGAGCATAGAAAGTAACGCCGGAAGGGTCATGTTGCAGACTCTTCCGGCGTTTTCATAGCACATGGTTGCCCGGAAATAGTAAACGTCAAACCTAATAGCGTATGAAAACTGGTGACTCTGAGATCAACCTCGGAGTCGACACTGGTAAATTCAAAATACTCGCTATAATAACTACTGTTCCTCGCGGGTGTAGCGCATCCGGTAGAGTGCCACCTTGCCAAGGTGGAGGTAGGGAGTTCGAGCCTCGTCACCCGCTCCATAACTGCTTCGGGTCTCATAGACCCGAAGCTTTTTTATACGACTTCGGCAGGCTCCAAAGAGCCTGCCGTTTTTATTCAGCTGGCACCGGGTACACCGGAGCAAATGGGATATGCCGAATAGTCCCACACATAGCCAGTCATTTTGTCGTCGGTTTCCAATACCAGGGCATCTGTTCCCATGGACCTCAGTACATCCACATGGAAATACGCACCGCCCAGGGAAATGATGTTCCAGTGCCGGGGGTTGCCCTCCCAGGTACCTGTCACTGTAATACAGGTCAAATCCAGCTGCTTGCAAACGGCTGTAAACAGCTTGCTCACCGCTCCGCTGTCACCCACACCGTGAATCAGCAGGCTGTAGGCCGGGGTAATGGAGCTGCGAATGCTTGTTATATCCTGGGTCAGCAACTGCTGCACCAGCAAATACCGATCCTGCTGATTCTGCTCCCGCTTGGCATCTGTTATCAGATGCTGGATCCGGTTCTGCACCTGCCCCTGCATGGAGCGCAGGGTTTCCCGGCTGTTTTGGTAGGAGAACTTCAGCTCTACCACCCGTTCTTCACCGGTTTTGGGGTACAAACTCACCGCCACCCGGGGCTTTTCCATAACCCAGTCAAGGTTTGCATCACTGTAATCCTCCACCCATTGACCCATATCTGTATTATCAAATTCCTTGATATGCAGCACAATTCCGGATTCACAGTTATGCAAGGCTTCCGCAATCACCTGCTCTGCCTGCCTCGTATTCTCCAGATGGTGAATTTTCTCCAGCTCCCCACGGTCGTGGTAATAAGAAATGTTCACCGCAATGGCAGGCTGACCGGCATTGGTTCCCAGATCAAACTGAATCTCCTTTACCGCATAGGCGCCGATGGGGTCTGACTGCCGAACCCGCTGCACGGCTGTACTCATATCCTTTGCTACCACCAGCTGATTATAGTTCTTCACGGAAATCAGACCGCCGGTAGTACCGCTGTGGACCATATTCACCAGCACCCGGTAAAGGGCTGAGTAGCTGGAAACTGCCACCATATCACCGGCAGCCTGGTTTCCCTTTTCCTGGTGGGGCGTTGTGGAATAGTAGCTGCCGTCCAGCCATGCGCTGCAGCCGCTAAGGAGCAGGCAGACCGCCAGAATCCACACAATCCATTTTTTCATTGCCATCCTCCTTACAGAGAATCCCTGCTGTACCGGGAGAATCCGTCTCCCAGAACCTGGTGGGCCTCCTGCACGATGATGAAGGCATCGGGGTCAATTTCCACCACCAGCCGCTTCAGCTCCGCCAGCTGCTGCTTTTTCACAGCGGTAAGCACCACCTTGGTTTCCTGGTGGGTATAGCTGCCTTCGCCATGGAGGTAGGTTGCCCCTCTGTCCAGCTGAAGAGCAATCTCCCGGGCAATTGGCTCATGGTGGGCCGAGATAATCATCGCCACCTTGGAATAGTCGAATCGGTAGACAACTGCATCGATAATCTGCCCGGTCACCACGATGGCAACGCCGCTGTACAGCGCGCTGCTGATATCCCAGAAGGCAAGACCCGTCAGCACCGCCACCGCCATATCGAACATGATGCTGATGGTGCCAATGGGTACATTTTGCCACTTCCGCTTCAGAAGACGAACCACGATATCCGAGCCGCCGGTAGACGCGCCGGTCATAAACACAATACCCAGGCCCAGGCCGCACAGCACGCCGCCGTAAAGTGCCGCAAGCAGGGGCTCCGCCTGGGGAGCGGGGATTCTGCTCATCCAGTCCAGCGCAATGGAACTGGTAAGCATACCAATGAGCGAACCGAGGAAGAATTTCTTGCCGATTTTGACACCGCCCAAGGCAAACAGAGGCAGATTAATCAGCATGGTGATGACACCTACGGAGCCGACACCGGCAAACTGGACAAATATCTGCGCCAAACCGCTGATGCCGCCGGCGTTGATGCTGTGGGGCTCTAAGAACAAATTAAAACCCAACGCAAACAGGCAGGAGCCGATAACGATTCGCAAAATCCATGCTGCGGTAGCCCCTAGTTTCTTCATACTGCCTCCGTTAAATATCAAAAGTAATTTGCTTTTCCTGGGTATCTTCCTGCTTCAGCAGGGCGCCGGCAGTGGGTACCGTCCGGCTGCGATAGCGGCTGGGGTTGGTGATTCCGCTGTCAGCAAGCTTCAGCGCGTGGGTCAGAGCGGCTTTTTTCTTCAGGCTCATAACACTCACACCCTGGGTGTTTCGGGTAGTCTTGGGCAGCAGCTGGGCTGTGGAGAACACCGCGGCACGGCCGTCGCTGGCATACACCGCCACCTGCTCGTCTGTCTGCAGGGCAATCACCGATTTCAGGGGGCTCTTGTCGCTGTATGCGCCGGTGAGCTTTTTCCGGTTGGTTTTGGTTTCGTAGGCGCTCAGGGGCACCTTTGCCGCCTTGCCGTTTTCAAAGAAGAACAGCACAAAGCCCTTGTAATCTCCGGGAAGCACCACACTGATGACACTTTCGCCCTGCTCCATACCCAGTTTCTGGGGCAGATACTCACCCAGCTGGGATGCTTTTCCGTCCTCAAAATCAGAGAGTCTGGACTTGTAGCACTGGAACCGGTCGGTAAAGACCAAAAGTTCTTCCCGGTTGTTGGACTCTGCCGAGAAGGACAGGCTGTCGCCTTCCTTAAATTTCTGCTCACCGCTCATCCGCAGGGATTGGGCGGTAATTTTTTTCAAATAACCCTCCTTGGAAACGAACACCGTTACCGGGTACTCCGGCACCTGCTCCTCCTCTTCCTCGGGGGCAATTTCATCCGCGCTGTAGATGATTTCCGTCTTCCGGTCCTTGCCGAATTTCTCGGAAACCTGCTTCAGCTCGGAAATAATCACATTCTGCAGCTTTCTGTGGCTCTTCAGGGTAGACTGCAAATCCGCAATGTCCCGCTCCAAATCGGAAATCGCCTTGGTCTGCTTGAGAATGTATTCCTTGTTGATATTGCGCAGCTTGATTTCCGCCACGAAGTTTGCCTGGATTTCGTCAATACCAAAGCCAATCATCAAATTGGGCACAACTTCACTTTCCAGCTCGGTCTCCCGAATGATGGAAATCGCCTTATCAATATCCAGCAGAATCCGCTCCAGACCCTTGAGCAAATGGAGCCGCTCTTCCTTCTTCTGAATCTGGAAATAAATCCGCCGCTTGACGCACTCGGTGCGCCATGCGGTCCACTCCTCCAGAATCTCCCCAACGCCCATCACCCGGGGATTGCCCTCCACCAGAATGTTGAAATTGCAGGGGAAGGTATCCTGCAGGGGTGTCCAGCGGAACAGCTTTTGCATCAGCTTATCCGGGTCAACGCCCCGCTTCAGGTCGATGGCCAGCTTCAGGCCGCCTAAGTCGGTTTCGTCCCGCATATCGGCAATTTCCTTGATTTTGCCGGCCTTAATCAGCTCTGCCACCTTGTCCATAATGGCTTCTGTGGCAGTAGAATAGGGAATTTCCGTAATCTCAATGACATTTCCCTCTTTGACATACCGCCACTTGGCCCGAAGCTTAAAGCTTCCCCGACCGGTGGAATAAATCTCCCGGGTAGTATTTTCGTCAAACAGCAGCTCGCCGCCGGTAGAGAAATCCGGGCCGGGCAGCGTCGAGAGAATATCATGCTCCGGATTTTCCATAAGGGCAATGGTGGTGTCACAGATTTCCCGCAGGTTAAAGGAGCAGATGTTGGATGCCATACCAACGGCAATGCCCTGGTTTGCCGAAACCAGCACATTGGGGAAGGTGGTGGGCAGCAGACTGGGCTCTTTCATGGTAGCATCGTAGTTATCCACCATGTCCACGGTATCGGAATCAATATCCCGAAACAGCTCCGTACAAATGCTGTCCAGCTTGGCCTCTGTGTATCGGGCGGCAGCGTATGCCATATCCCGGGAATACACCTTACCAAAGTTACCCTTGGAATCCACAAAGGGGTGCAAAAGGGTTTCATTGCCTTTGGCAAGCCGAACCATGGTTTCGTAAATTGCCGCGTCGCCATGGGGGTTAAGCCGCATGGTCTGACCCACAATATTGGCAGACTTGGTTCTGCCGCCGCTGAGCAAACCCATTTTGTACATGGTATACAGCAGCTTGCGGTGAGAGGGCTTAAAGCCGTCAATTTCCGGGATGGCCCGGGAAACGATCACCGACATAGCATAGGGCATATAGTTGATTTCCAGCGTTTCGGAGATGGGCTGCTCTGTGGTAGAGCCAATCAGACCCATAATGCCGTCGGTATTGATTTTTTTCTTCGCCTCTTCCGGCGCTTTCTTCTTTCGTGCCATAAACGCACCTCTTTTCGTTAATGCCCTCCCCTTTGGGGAGGGTGCCCCCAAAGGGGGCGGGTGAGGTTCACTCCCCGGAGGGGAGTGCCTGCTGAATCCGGCTTGCGATTGACATATCTATCGCTTGACAAACACCACGCAGGTTCTGTAAGACATCGGCGTTAGAAAAGCGGATTACCTGAATTCCCAGTTCTGCAAGGAAATCCGTTCTCACCTGGTCATATTTCTGATTGGATAACTCATAATGCTGCGACCCATCCAACTCCACAGCCAACCTTGCCGCTGCACAGTAGAAATCCAAAATGTACCTCCCTACAGCCACCTGTCTGCGAAATCGATAAGGATGCTTTCGGAGATACTCATACCACAATCTCCGTTCTTCCTTTGTCATATTCTTTCGCAATTCCTGCGCTCTGGATGTTAAGCCGCGTTCGTGTATCATATCTCACCGATCATCAAAGTTTGTAGGTTTCTACCTCATCCGTCACGGCTGCGCCGCGCCACCTTCCCCAAAGGGGAAGGCTTTTTTTAGGAAATATCCGCCATGTCTAAATACTTGGCGCCGTTTGTAGCGATGAAGTTCTTCCGGTCGTTCAGTGCGTCGCCCAGCAGAACATCAAAGTAATAAGCGGTCCGCTCTGCGTCCTCCGGCATCACTTTGATCAGCCGGCGGGTTTCGGGGTTCATGGTAGTCATCCACATCATCTCCGGATCGTTTTCACCAAGACCCTTGGACCGCTGAATAGTCACCTTTTTCCCCTCCAGCTCCTTGAGAATCTGCACCTTCTCCTGCTCATTATAGGCAAACCAGGTTTTGTCCTTGCAGGTGATTTCAAACAGCGGGGATTCTGCGATATATACATAGCCGTCCCGGATCAGCGTGGGGCAAAGCCGGTAGAGCATCGTCAGAATCAGCGTGCGGATCTGGAAACCGTCCACATCCGCGTCGGTACAGATCACCACCTTGTTCCACCGCAACTGGGAGATGTCGAAATTGCTCAGTTCCTTGGCTTTTTTGCCCTGCACCTCCACACCGCAGCCCAATACCTTCATCAAATCGGTGATAATGGGAGAGGCGAAAATCCGGCTGTAGTCCACTTTCAGACAGTTGAGGATTTTACCCCGAACGGGCATAATGCCCTGGAATTCTGCGTCACGGCTCAGCTTGACGCTGCCCAATGCGGAATCACCCTCCACGATATACAGCTCCCGCTTGTCCGTATCCCGGCTGCGGCAGTCTACAAACTTCTGTACCCGGTTGGCAATGTCCAGCTTGGTTGTCAGCTGCTTTTTCATGTTGGTTTTGGTCTTTTCCGCAGACTCTCTCGCCCGCTTATTCACCAAAATCTGGTCCGCAGCCCGTTCTGCCTCCTGCTTATTCTCGATAAACCAAATCTGCAGCTGTTCCTTGAAGAAGTTGGTCATGGCTTCCTGGGTGAACTTGCTGTTGACACTCTTTTTCGTCTGGTTCTCAAAGCAGCCGATGGTGGAGAAACAGTTGGTAACCAGCACCAGGCTGTCCTGAATGTCCTGGAACAGAATCTTATTTTCGTTTTTGGTGTACTTGTTGCTGTCCCGGAGGAACTTGTCAAAGGCAGCGGTAAAGCCCAGGCGCACCGCCCGGTCGGGGCTGCCGCCATACTCCAGCCAGGAGGAGTTGTGGTAGTATTCAATATGGTTCAGCTGCTTGCTGAAGCAGAAGGAGGCGGTAATTTTCAGCTTCATCTCCGGGCGGTTTTCCGCATCCCGGCCCCGGCGCTCGGTTTCCCAGAAGGTGGGCATGGTGAAGGCATTCTCCCCTGCCAGCTCCTCGATATACTGCTTGATGCCGTCGGCATAGCAGAATTCCTCTTCCTCGAATTTCTTGCCCACCTGGTTGCGGAACCGGAAGGTAACACCCTTGTTCACCACCGCCTGCCGGCGCAGCACATCCCGGTAGTATTCCACGGGAATGTTGATGTCGGTAAATACCTGCCGGTCTGGGCGCCAATGGAACACCGAGCCGGTCTTTTTCCGGTCCACCGGTTCTTTTTTCAGACCGCCCTTGTTGCGGCCCTTTTCAAAATGCAGGTCGTAGCGGAAGCCGTCTCTGCGGATGGTTGCATCGAAAAACTCGGAGGCATACTGGGTGGCGCTGGAGCCAAGGCCGTTTAAGCCCAGGGAATACTCATAGTTTTCTCCGTTTTCCCCATATTTACCACCGGCATACATCTCACAGAACACCAGCTCCCAGTTGTACCGCTTTTCCTTTTCGTTGTAGTCCACGGGGCAGCCACGGCCGAAGTCTTCCACCTCCACACTCAGGTCCTCGTAACGGGTGACAATGATGGTATCGCCATGTCCCTCACGGGCCTCGTCGATGGCGTTGGAGAGGATTTCGAAGACGGCGTGCTTGCAGCCCTCCAGGTCGTCCGAGCCGAAAATACCCGCCGGGCGCTTGCGAACCCGGTCCTCGCCCTTCAGCATGGAAATACTGGAGTTTCCGTATTGCTCTTGTTTCTTAGTAGCCATAATGATTACCTGCCATACTTATCCATTTTATCAAATATATTATACGCATTTTTAAGCGTAAAGTCAACATATACCCGTTTTGGAAAAAAGAACCACTACCCCTTGTGGGTAGTGGTGTAATTTTTATAGCTTGTGGAAAACCGGCTGGCGGTTTCGGAAGGTTCAAATATGGTGCCGTTCCTCCCAGAATTGCCGGAATGCGGTAGGCAGGGCTGCCTGAGTGAGAATTTCCTCCTCCGTCAGCCAGCAAAAATCACCGCTGCACTGACTGACCTCCAGAAACAGCCCCCGCATTTCCCACCGGATATGGGTGAAAACGTGGCTGCGATCCAGCTGGCGCAGCACCTCTCTCGGTTGAATGCCCATCGCCTGGGCCGCCTCCAGAGCCTGGGGCACCTCCAAATGACCGGAAACATTGGGAAACTGCCAGAGCCCGGCAAGGAGCCCCTTGTCCTGCCGTTTTTCCAGAGCGTATTTTCCCTGACAGGACAGAATAAATACGGTCATATTTTCCACCTTTCGGGGTTTTTTCCCGCTCTTGACGGGGAAATGCTCTGCGGTATTGTGGATTGCGCTGCCGCACAGCTCCCTGCAGGGGCAGTTTTCACAGTCGGGCTTTCGGTTCGGTCCGCAAACCGTTGCCCCCAGTTCCATCAGCGCCTGGGTAAAATCCCCCGCCGCTGACGGGTAAATCTGAGCCAGTTTTTCCCGGACGGTCCGCTTGCAGGCGGGCTGGTCAATGGGGGTGGCATCCTCCGTCAGACGGGTCATCACCCGCAGAACATTGCCGTCCACCGCAGGGGTAGGCGCATCAAAGCAGATGGAAGCGATGGCACCGGCGGTGTACTCACCAATTCCCGGCAGCGCCAGAATATCCTCATATTTCCCGGGAAATATCCCACCCAGCTGCTCCATAATCACCCGGGCAGCCTTCTTAAGGTTGCGTGCCCGGCTGTAGTAGCCCAAGCCCTCCCACAGCTTGTAGAGGGAATCGTCGTCACACTCCGCCAGATGGGCAATGGTGGGAAGTGCTTTTAAGAAACGGGCGTAGTAGCCCTTTACTGCCTCCACCCGGGTCTGCTGCAGCATAATTTCCGAGAGCCACACATGGTAAGGCTCCCGGCTTTGGCGCCAGGGCAACGCTCTTTGGTTTACATAATACCAAGGCAACAGAACCTCGGGTAGCCGCTGCAAATTCTCCATGCCCTCTCCCCCAAATGTATTCTTTGCTTATTCTACTACAAATCCCAACTTCCGTCAATCTGGGGAAGGAACGCAAAATTTTTCCGACTTTTTTGAAAAAAGGGGTTGCATTTTTCAAGCCGCTATGCTATTATATTTTAGCGCTTTCGCAGCGCCTATGCGCCGATAGCTCAGTTGGATAGAGTGACTGACTACGAATCAGTAGGTCGGGGGTTCGAGTCCCTTTCGGCGTACCATTAAAAACCCGGAAATCTTCATGATTTCCGGGTTTTTTCTAACTTTTTGATATATTTTCAAAAGCATCCGCATTGGATTTTGGGTCAATTTTGGGTCAATTGCTTAAATTTGGGTCAGCCAGAGCGCTTTTCTGTGCGGAAAATTGCGTCCGCAATTCGCTCTGCAGACTGTGTGTCGGCCTGCTCGATCAAGTGAGAATAGATGTTTTGTGTGGTACTTACCTGTGCGTGTCCCAAGCGTTTAGAAATGCTGACAGGATCTGCACCGGAGAAATAAAGCACAGATGCCATGCTGTGGCGGAATTTGTGAGCGTGGATATGCGGGAGGTTGTATTTCTTCTCAAACCGGCTTAGATAGCCGCTGAGACTGTCTGGTGCCATCGGCCCGCCACTCTCTCCGGTAAATACATAGGGACTATCTTTCCAACGGTCACCGTTTGCAAACCTTGTCTCCAGCTGCCAAAGCCGATACTGTCGCAGCAGATCCATGGTTTCCTTGGGGAGTTTGATTGTCCGTTCTGCCCCGGTCTTGGTAGTAGATTCGTAAACGCCCCGCTCCGGGGTATACAGTAGTGTAGTATCTATGCGGATGGAGGAATCTACCCAGTTGACACGATCCCACTTTAGCCCTACAATCTCACCACGCCGGCAACCGGTGATCATCAGCAAGTGAATAATCATCTGCCATTTGATAGGCTCTTTAGCCGCTGCATCTCGAATGGCGATCAGCTCGGAGGTTTGGAATGTTCCTACCTCCGTTTTTTCTTTTTGTGGCGGCGTGGCCTTGTCCGCGGCGTTGTAGGGTACCAGCATTTCCTTTTCTGCCTGGGCAAGCACAATATGGATAAAACGATGGTATGCCAGGATAGAGGTTGTAGAAAGCGGCTCATTTCTTGCGTCCACTGTGAACAGCTTATCGAACGAGATCCCCATAGATTTGGCTATCAGCTCTGCTTTGTCTTTTAGTATCGGCTCACCCTTACCCGCAGCATTGACGGTGGATTCTGCCACCCCGGCAAGCTGGGCAACCTTGACCATAGATAGTTTCTTTTCCTTCAGCGCTGCCCGGAGGTCACCCTTCGGCACCGCTCTGGGCGCAGTATCCCGGACACCGATTTCTGCCAGGTTCTTATAAAAACTGTTCAGATGCACCGCCCGAATGTCCTGTATGGCCATGTGGCCAATTGCCTGGTTGGTGCGGACCTGCAGACGCTTATAACCCGCCACGGTGCGGTGCTTCGTACCGGTGCGCTCCTTTAGATCGATCACATAGGCGGCATACTCTGCAAAGGTCTGCCGATTATCCAGTGCATAGCCCTGCTCAATAGACCGCTCAAAGTCTGCAGCGGCCCTCTGGACGGTCTTTTGAATCTGCCGTTCTGTCATTCCTGTGGCAGGCTTATAGGTCGTCCTGTGGCGGATACGCTTGCCAGAGGTATCAAAGCCACCCGCCACCGTTATCCTGTAGCTAGTCCCCTTTTTGCCTGGGATCTTCTCAATAGTTGCCATTAATATACCTCTCTACAAAATACCGATCAATGGATTTTGCAATTTCATTCGATATATACCGAATGTACTCTGCATTTGTTAACGCCCTTAGCCTACCAAGTGATGATATCTCAGTATACGAAATTGCATTATTATCAAACTCATCATTTTTTTCCACAAGTTGAGTTTCTTTATACTTGCGGTAGTTATTCATAATATTTCCATCTTGTACTATTGCTAAAAGTATCTCATCAATAAAACCTGCCAAATCAGAGGAATATGTGCAAGCCATGTCTATCAATTCTTCAAGCAAGATTCCTTCTTCTTTAATCACTTGTTGCTGGTACATATCAAAATAACCGTTTGAATCCATTATTTGGATCATTCTTTGTTTGTTACTATCTAAATCTTGTGGCCCATTTATATTTATACGTGTTGCAATCATTTCTCTTGCAATCCGTAAGATATCTACGCTTTCTTGACATAATCCAAGTTCATCGGCTGCGCACGGTTTAGGCGCTGGATCCTCAGTAAGACACAATAACCAATCCGCCGAAACACCGTAGTGCTTGGCCAGAATTGCCACCTTATCATAGCCAACAGAACGCTCAGAGTTATCGTTTTCCAAAGCGCTGATTAACGATGCAGAAACTCCGGTATCCTGTTCTACAGCACCCATCGACTGTTTTCCATTTTTATTGTGAACGTTTCGCGCATCCTTGAAACGTTCCCCTCTTGTAAGTGTAGCCATCTAAAGCACCGTCCATCCATCAAATATAGAATTTCACAAAATCATATTCCATATAAATATTGTTTCTGTAATATATGGCAACGCAGCCTAAATTATGCTATATATGAAATAACAACATCGTCAATTCCATTTATAGAATATACGATGAGTGTTAGATTGTCAACAACAAAATTATGTATGGGAGGAAAATACTATGCCTACTATTGCAAATCTGGAAATTCGTGAATCTGCAAAGCGTAGCGGCGTGAAACTTTGGCAGGTGGCGGAGGGTATCGGAATGTCTGACGCTGCCTTTTCCCGCAAGCTGCGACGGGAGCTACCGGAACAGGAGCGTAATCACATTCTTGGTGTAATCAACGAACTGGCGGCAGAAAAAGCGAGGGTTTCCTAATGGCGGATGTACTTACGATCCGGGAGGCCGCTGCCAGAGCCAAAGCGGAGGGCTTACCTGTTTCGGAGTACACCCTTCGCAGATGGATCAAAACCGGGGCAGTTCCCGCCAGAAACGCCGGAAACAAGATGCTGCTGTTCTATCCAAATCTTGTACGGTACCTGCAGTGTGAAGATGGCGGAGATAATTCACTCTCCGCCACGGTGGCGGGTGCCAGCATTAGGCGCATTGAGGCCGGCTAAAATTCTTGCACATATCTTCACAATTATTCAAGCCGCCACGCCGTGTGGCGGATCATAAAGGAGAATCAATGATGAAAGTCTATGATGTCCTGCAGTATGGAAAGGAGAATGCCATACCTGCAAAAACACTAGCCCAGGTACTTGGTTTCCAGTCTGTCCGGGATCTCCAAAAACAGATAGAACGGGAGCGATCTGCGGGTGCTGTGATCCTATCAGATGCCTGTGGTGGCGGATATTATCTGTCCAATGATCCTGTCGAGCTGCGCCGCTTTACGCGCACACTATACGCCCGGGCAGCCAACACCTTAAAAGCCGCAGAATCGGCCCAGCGGGCCCTAGATGCAGCCACAGGAGAATAATCAACCCACACACATTCCCTCCGCCACAGGCCGTCAACAAGCCGTGGCGGGCAGCATTTGAAGGAGGTACAGAGAATGTCTTACATGATCAAAACATTTCAAACGCCAGAAGGGCCGTTGACACTGGACTTTGATTTTGTTCCTAAAGAACCAACTACAATCCAACTTGGTCGGTTTGTTCCTCATACATGCAATACCTGCGAATGGAATAGTTTCCGAAACACCGGACATTGTAAATCCCCGGATCTGCCTGAAGGTGAACACTGCCCCAACTGGGAGATTGGCCCTTTTGCTCATTCCATAGCAATAGTAGAGTATTACAAGGATCTTCATAGGAGATGTTATGGCTAAGCGGGTGTGCCCTTGTGATATTTGTACACGCACAGCATCCTGCCCTGAACGGCAATGCGACCGGTGGCGGATGTGGTACTTATATCGCCAGCAGCTAATAAATGGCTACGCCAAAAAACTGGCCGCCACCCGAAAAACCTATTGGATTTATTATCATCCAGACGAAACAAGACCACCCAATATCGCGGAAAGGACATAAGCACGGTATGGCAAAAGAGTTCTATATTCGTACTATGAGTGCCGGCAGATATAGGAAAGTAGTGCGGTATAGCCGTGCTTTGCCCGGAGATAGCAGTACAGTACGGCGGGCAAAGCAGTCCACCACCACTGCAGCACAGAAGTTTATTAATATCAAGAATACAACAGAAAAGCTCCAGCTGCTACTTTGTGCCAACTTTGACAGTAAGGCAGCCTGTTTTTGTACATTTACTTTTGACGATGATCATTTGCCGGCTAACCAAAAACATGCCCGCCGAATATTTGCCGACTATCTGAAGCAGCTCCGCCAGGAATGGAAACGCCAAGGCAGGGAAATGAAATACATCTATACCATAGAAGGGGAAACGCTTGTTTTCTCTCCTTTGGCCTGTCGGGTAGATTCTCAGCAATGGGAAATCACACCGTGGCGGGATAAGGACCGATGGGCGCAGGTAGACGATCCTGCCGCCCTGGACGAACCAGAAACGCCCAGCCGCTTACATGCGCATTGTTTCCTTCTGCTCCAGAAAGAGGATTACGAGGCCGCCAAGGCCTTTTGGCCCTATGGTCAAGTGTATATAAACCAAATGAAGGTAAACGAGCTAACTACCTTCCAACGGCTTGCAAGCTATGTAACCAAGGAGAAACGCAGCGACAGCAAAGGCAACGGGGCAAGGGCTTATATTCCGAGCCTGAACCTGGAACAGCCTGAAATCGACGGGCATTGGTGTACAGAGTTTGAAGGAATCACATTGCCCGTTGGTGCCGAGGAAATCAAAAGTGGCACAGAACGGGACGAAATTTACGGCACATCAATGGAGTATATTCTATACCGCATACCCCGTCCTCAGCCGCAACCGCAGCCATATAAAAGCAGGGGAAAGCTGCAGCCTGGACGCCGTAAAACAGCAGTAAAATAAAACCGCCACGAGGTCATTCGTTTTCCTTGGTGGTGGATATTAACTTCTGGAAGGGTCATGTAGAAAAAACACAAACGGTCTTTTCCAAAACGGTTGCGTGTGTTATGATATTTGCAACAAAAAGTACAGACTTTCCCCGGAACTCTGCCGATTGTGCGTAGAGAAACCGCGACAAAGTTTGAAGAAAAAATGCACAAAACTGTCCCTGAATTTCTGCAATTAGCCGCGGTTTCCTGCGGTTGTCTTGGGCGCATACACGCACCCGCAGCGTGGCGGGCGTGTGTGCAGGAGGGCTACGCCCTGGCACCCTCCCCCGGGGTCTTGGAAATCCCCAAGTGGGTTCGCTAATACCACGCGTCCCTATTCGTGCAAGATTTTTTCCCCACGGTAAAAACACCGATGGTGTCCGAATCGGGCACAAAAGACCCGCCACACGCATAAGTGTCCATGCAGTCAAATTATGAAACATATCGGAATTTGCCCCCACCATGCAAAATCCGCCACACCTCAAGTTGAAGTGTGACGGGTTTTGATTCTGTTGTTGCACCCTTCATCGGCCATTTAAAGCATAGCCGGGATTTCTCAATCAAGCCTCGGGAATCTGTTTTGCAGTTCTCTACAGGGAATCACTCTGTATATTGACCCGTCCAACCCTTTTGGGCCTGCTCTTCTAGCCATCGGCTTAGCCCCGGCGCAGAAACCAACAGTCTGCGGCCCACCTGAATTGTAGGAAAGCCCTCTGTTTTGACCAGGTCATACATGTACCTGGCGCTGATTCCCACAACCTTAGCCGCCTCTGGTACACTTAAGGTCAGTTTTTCCATTTGCTGGCCGCCCTCCTTTCGCGTCGATCGTAGCACGGAAAACGTCCATCAAAGTGGACAGAAATCACCACGACCGTTAGGACATTAATCACACATAGTAACCTGGCGATACCCGTCCATATAATCTGCCTGCCACAAATCCGCCACCACCTGCACTATCTCGTGATCCTTGTCTGGATCTAGGCAAAATGCCTTTTTCGCCAGCTCCTGGAAAATATCAGCAGAGTAAGGCAAATCGCCCTTCTGTGCATCCCTTTGACCCAGGTTTTGGAGAATCACAGATAATTTATTAATATGTTCCGCCATCTGCAGAGCCCTTTCGCTAGGCTGGTGACCGTATTCCTTTTCGTAAGCTACCGCCCATTCTGCTGTTATAGGTGATATACTCATAGTGCAGCAGACCTCCGTCCAGAAAGAATATAGGGAATATCTGCGCCCAGTTCCATGAGCCTTTGCAGAAAAATGGCAGTAGGTGCGCATCCTTCTGCCCATGCATATACCAGCTTGCGGCTGCAGCCGATTAGGGTTGCGGCGTAGGTTGCTGAATGATTCGATATGCGGTAGGCTTCTTCTGCAGCTCGGTAACCAATGCGAATATCTGCCTTATGTTTCGGCATAGGTCACCTCCCTATCCGGTGTGGCGGTTGGTGCTGTCTGCTCCCAGAGCTGGCAGAGGTCGATTTCCGCCACCCGCCTTGGCCTGATGGTTTCTACGCTAAACACCTTGTATCCGGCATTCTCATACTGTCCTTTAATGGCATCCGCCACATTGCGACCAACAAGGCCCATAGCATCCAACCATTGCTGATCTGTCACGTGGATCCGCTCTTGTGGCATGCGGGGTTTTGGCTCTCGGAGATCCACGAACTGGACACGATAGCCTGTAAGGACAAGTTTCTTTCTGCATTTCATTGGTTGATTACCTCCAGTTTTTTATTGACAGGAGGGAACATAGCTGTTAAAATGACCGTGTCCCCTCCGGGGTGACTAGGCTCTTTGCATCGTGCTTTGGTCGGCGTCTGATGCAAGGGGCTTTTCTTATGCCAGGACAAAGCGGCGGGTAGTGGTTTCCCTTGTGAATGCCTGTGCTACATCGGGAAGGGCCTTTCTAAGGGCCGTGGTGTCGATTCTGGACGCCGTGACATTCTTCCAAGTGATCTTATATTCCCCAGCATAGGCCGTCTCAGCGTCGCCCAAGTGGGCCTTGATGGCATCCTTGATGGTCTCCGCCTCTGCCTGGGCCTCCTCGATCAGAGCTTGGAGCTGGCGCAGCTCCCGGCATTTGGTTTCCAGTTCGTTCATGCTCATTGTATATACCTCCTAAAATTCATTTACCCATGTTGTAGCGTTTGTTATGGGGGTCGCTTACCGGGTGGCCTCTGTTATCCCCTCTTTGTACCTTAATTATACTACTGACGGCAGTAGATTTCAAGATGGAACAATGCACAAATATGACGGCAGTATATTGTTTATATTGTATATTGACGGCAGTAGATTTTTGTGATATAATTGGGATACAGTGGAAAAGGTGACCTTGTTTGAAAACCGCCGCCACATTTTAGGCCAAAGGGGGTGTAGGTATGGAGGATAAAAAGAAGATTAGTGAGGCTCAGAGACGGGCTGTAGCGAAATACAATGCTGCAAACTATGACCGTGTAGAACTTCGACTTGATAAGGGGCGCAAAGAGACGGTAAAGGCTCACGCAGATACCCAGAACGAAAGCCTAAACGCATTTATCAACAGGGCGATCACTGAGACTATGGAGCGGGACAATGCCGAAAAATAAGATCCTACCACGGTAGCATTGACAAACCTTCTCCAGGCATTTATACTGGACTAACACAATCAGAACAGAGGTACAGAGAGAATGGCGCAGGAAGTAGGCAAGGTATCGGCCAGAGTAATATCGCTGCTTGGATCGTCCTTGCATGTAGATCAACCAATTTATTTGGGCCCTAGCAACATAGCCCACATGCAGAGCCGCCACCCAGCGGATTATGCCAAATATGGACAGTACATACCGCAGATCCTTGCCCAGCCAGATTATGTAGGCGAGAATCCTAGCGACGGATCAATCGAGTATGTGAAGGATTTTCAGATCAACGGCGAATTTGTAAAGGTAGCTGTACGGCTTTCTGGTGGCGGAACACTGTACGCCAGGTCCCTGTATGTTCTTAATCCCTCCCGGGTAAATAACTTTATCCAGAAGGGCACGCTAAAAAAGGTTTGACAAATTTCGACACAACGTCTATAATATAATTACCAAGAGGATTAGAGGACGGAACGGGCAGCCGTCACCCTTGTTAGGAGATGTGGGAGTGTCGCCCCACCTGATTCTCAAAGAGCGAGCGGGTCACATCATGTGGCCCGCTTTTGCTGTATAATGCGTACTGGAAGTCCCCCTGTGGCATATCCTAAGTGTAACCACATGTAGAGGTGTCCGGGCGTTCAAATTCCGCCACGTGGCGGCATTTGCCCCTATTATGCAAAATCCGCCACACCTCAGGCAGAAGTGCGGCGAAGCTCACATTCTGTTTCTACGAGAGTCCCCCACTACTACCTGTGGTCTTTGCTCTGCTTTGCCCGGCAGAGGCCTTAAAAATGGAGCGGAAATTTTGGGTCAATTTTGGGTCACACGCCCTCAAAAGCTACAAAACAATATTGCAAAAAATGTTACAAATACACCCTAGAAACAGAATGATTTACATGGTTTTACAACATGAAAATACACCACAAAACACCTTGTATCGCACTACGAATCAGTAGGTCGGGGGTTCGAGTCCCTTTCGGCGTACCATTAAACAGGATATCCCATCCGGGATATCCTGTTTAATTTTTATGTAAGGAAGGGACTTGAACGATTCAATGCAAGGCTCCGGGGGCACCTTGCTCGCCGGGTTGGGACCCGGCGACACCTTGATTAAACGAGTCCCTTTCGGCGTGCCACCCTCCTTACGTTCCCCAAGGATATCTCATAATAAAAACTGTTGTGTTTCTACGGATATTGTGCTATAATTTGATAAAATGGGTGAGAATGTCGGGGATATCCCCCCACGATTGCTCGCTTTCTAAGGAGGAAACCCAACTATGGCTGAAACTTTTAAATTCCGTCGGCAGTTCCAGGGATTTCATCGGGAAGATGTTGTTGGATATATTGACATGATGAACAAAAAGTACAACAGTCTTGTCAATCAGCTGAAATCCGAGAACAAGGCCCTGCAGGACGAGTTGGATGCGCTGCGCAGCGGGAAGGCTTCTGCGCCTGTCCAAAACGATGCAGCCCCGTCCGAAGATTGCGTCAACCCCGAATTGGAAGCATACCGTCGGGCAGAGCGGGCAGAACGGGCCGCCAAGGACCGGGCAGAACGGCTCTATCAGCAGGCAACCGCCACGCTGGCCGACGCCACCGCCCAGGTAGACGATGCCGCGCAGCAGCTGGGCGCAATGGCCGACCATGTCAGCGCTCAGATCAGCCAGCTGCAGACCGCTGTCTTAAACAGCAAGGGCGCGCTGCAGGATGCCGCCGCCACACTGGCTACCATCCGTCCGGAAGAAGTGGAAGAATAATTACACAGCGCATACGGTCTCCGTATGCGCTGCTTTTTCAAAGGAAACGTCTATGCTGATTTATAAATCCCCTTATTACGACCAATTCCGCTGCATCGCGCAGAACTGCCCCGACAGCTGCTGCAAGGAGTGGGATGTGCAGGTTGATCCCGATTCTGCTGCGTTCTACCGCAGCTTACCCGGCGCTTTGGGCGATCGGCTGCGCCAGGTTCTTCGGGACGATGCCGAGTTTGGAACGCTTATGACCGTCGAAAACGGCCGCTGCCCCATGTGGCGGCAGGACGGGCTTTGCCGGATTCAGGCAGAATTGGGGCACGATGCCCTGTGCAAAACCTGCCGGGAATTCCCCCGGCTGACCCACGATTACGGGGATTTTGTAGAGCTTGGTCTGGAGCTTTCCTGCCCGGAGGCTGCCCGATTGATTCTATCCTCCCCTGCCCTGCCCCTCGTTACGGAGGAAGTTGCGGGCGGAGAGGAACCGGACTACGACCGGGCGGATATGGATATTTTGCGTGCTACCCGGGAAACTGCGCTGCAGCTGCTGTCAGATACCGCCTATACCCTGCCCGAAAGCTTGATTCTGCTGCTGTTCTACGGTTATCAGGCGCAGGCCGTTCTGGACGGCGGCGATGCGCCGGATTTTATTCCTAAAGAGATTTTGCAAACAGCAAAAGACATGGCAACCCCGGCAAATTTAGCCGATTTGCTCCGTTTTTTCTCCGGTCTGGAGATTCTCACCGACAGCTGGCGGCAGCGGCTGCAAAATCCCGAACCGGCACCGTGGACAGATGTGCTGCGCCGTCTTGCTCGCTATGGGGTGGAGCGGTACTGGCTGCAGGCGGTGTCGGATTACGACTTGGTTTCCCGGGTAAAGATGGTGGTTGTGTCCTGCCTGCTGGTGCGGGCTTTGGGCGGTGACCCGGTGCAGACCGCCCAAATGTATTCCAAGGAAATCGAAAACAACGCAGATAATGTGGACGCCATTCTGGACGCGGCATATACCCACCCTGCGCTGACAGACACCGCCCTGCTGGGTCTGCTGCTGGGTAAATAATGTGTAGGGGGCGGCGCCCCGACGCCCCGGAAAGCCTTCTCCTCGAGGAGAAGGTGACCGAGCAATTGCGAGGTCGGATGCGGTGTATTTCTCTTTCCCACATCTGATCCGTCAGCCTTTGCTGACGGATCAAGGTTACGGAATAACACGGACGGGCAATGCCCGCCCCTGCACACCACCCATTCGTAGGGGCGACCATCGGTCGTCCGCCCCCAATACGATAGGAAACAGCACAGCCGCCTCCATCACGGAGGCGGCTGTTTTTCGTGTTGTAGTTATTCGTACTTACTGTACCCCGTATACTCACTCTCAATGTATTCATTCCATTCCTTTACCAATTCAGCATAGGTTTTAGGCAACGAATTGCCATTTCCGTAAATGGAATTGATAACGGCTTCTTCCCCGTATTGTTTCACCAGATACTGAACGAACGAAGAGCCAGTTAGATAGTTCTCGTTCGGATTTGTAAAGCCGAAGTAATACACAGCAACATTCTCTAATTCACGATAATCCTTCGCCATATCTATCGGTCTGTTTATGGCGGCTAAATATTCGTGAATATACTTTAGTTCGGGTGTGTTGGGGGAATTATTGTAATCTTGATTCAAAAATGGCATTCCATAGTAATCATAATAGTAAGAAAAATATCTCGCAAATCCCTCAACCTGCCAACTTGCCATTGAGGTTGATGTCGTTGTCAGCGAGTGAATGTATTCATGCATTAAAGAATCAACATTATATAGATAAATGCGGTGAATTACAGTTTGGTAAAATGAATATTTGGATGCGCTTATCGGCTTTGAGAAAACAATATCCAAATCATTATTATAATCTTCGAGATTAAACAAGTCTTGATACTGTTTCATCTGCGTAAGGTTTGTTTCAAAAAATGCTTTGGTTTCTGAATAATTGGTGTGCAGGAAGCCATCGGTTATTAAAGGATTGTATTCCGCATTTACATCAACCCAATCCTTAGCAATATAGAATGTGCCGTATTCGGAGTAAACAAGATAATCGTATGCCTTACCGCCATATCCATATTGTACTGCAGAGGGGGCATAAGATACTCCGTTTTCCTTATAGTATGCTGCAAGTGCGTCTATGGATTTGGAGTGAGAAGCCAAAAGCTGTTGGAATGTCTGTTCTCCGTGTTGGCTGATGTAGGATTCAACGAAATCACAGGCAATTCCTTTTGCGATAGCAACATCATTAGATGTTGTAAAATCTTCGTCAAAACACAAATAATTCAAATCGTATATATCACTAACAGAAGGATTTGAAAATTTCCCGTCATAGCTATTCCAGTTATAGCTTTTAGCCAAATAATTAGCATAGCCTAAGGCCGTTCCGTAATGTGCTGTTTCCCCGTAGGTAACAAGTAAAACATCAGCTATATATTCAGCAGATTTCCACTCTTGGAGAGAGGAATACAGTTTGTGATTGCTTATCAATTTGTAATCATATCTGTCTTGCGAGAAAATATAGATTTCGGGAATAGTGCTTTCAAGGGTTTGGTTTGACAACACTTTCTCCGTTGCTTCGATACACGCCTCTCGTTCCTTATCATCAACATTTGACTCGAAAAAGTATTTAGCTAATTCGGTTTCCGTTGAATCCATATTCAGTCTAAAAGCGAATTGTGCGGTTGGCTCGGAATAAGTGATATCCGCGCTGACATAAGTTCTTTCAAGTGGCGTAGTCGTATCTTGTGTGTCCGGATTAACAGCACATGATGTTAGTAATAACATCAACGATATGATCACAAAAAACAATTTTTTGTTCATAATACGATTTTCTCCTATAGGAAAATTAGCAAAACTTTGATTATGTATTGTAAAAATTATACCACCGACCGATCCCAAAAGCAAGCACCCGTGCTGCCCTCTTGCATTTCTCCTCCGCTCACCTTATAATGAGAGCAAAGGAGTGATTCCCATGAAAAAGCTTTTGATTACCGGCTTTGATTCCTTTGGCGAAAACACCGTCAACCCCTCCTGGGAGGCCGTACGCAATCTCCCGGAGCAGGTGGGCGAATATATGTTATGTAAACTTCAGATTCCCACTATCTTCGGCAAATCCGCAGAAGCAGTCCTGGAAAAGGCCGCGGAGTTTCAGCCGGATGTAATCCTATGTGTGGGTTTGGCGGGCGGTCGGGATGCCGTCACGCCGGAGCGTATCGCCGTGAACATCCGGGACGCCCGTATTCCGGACAACGTCGGTTCCCAGCCTAAAGGCGAGTGCGTTGTGCCGGAGGGGCCCGCCGCCTGTTTCTCCACCGTTCCGGTCATGCAAATGGCAGAGGAAATCCGCAAGCACGGCATCCCCGCTGCCGTCTCCAATTCCGCCGGCACTTTTGTGTGTAATGACGTGCTGTACACCTTGCTTCACCGGTTTTCCGGTACCGCAACAAAGGTGGGCTTCATTCATGTGCCTTATCTTCCCCAGCAAGGCACACCGTCTATGACGCTTGAGAATATCACCCAGGCTTTGCTCTGCGCAATTTCTGCCTGCTGAAAATACAAAAATCTATAAAATACCCCTTGACAAATCCTCGCTCCGTTGCTATAATACGAAAGCTGTTTAACAGCAAACCGCATATGGGGGTATAGCTCAGCTGGGAGAGCGCTTGAATGGCATTCAAGAGGTCAGCGGTTCGATCCCGCTTATCTCCACCACCGAGTCCTGAAAACCATTGGTTTTCATGACTTTTTCTTTTGCTTTTCGGTGGTTTTACCTCAAAAATGCGGTTTTCCCAAACTCGAGCGATACGCCCCATTTGCCCGCAACATTTTTTCTTGAATTATTCTTGAATTACGATGATTTCACATAGTCCAATATGTTTCCGTGGACTCC
>JAZNMX010000012.1:0-4976 GCA_045579965.1 Faecousia sp. | reverse complement strand
CCGCCGGCAAGGCCGGCGTTGGAGATGGTGTGATGGGGGCTGCGGAAGGGTCTTTGGGTCACCAGAGGTTCTTTCGCAGAAAGCATTCCCATTACAGAATAAATCTGGCTGACCTCTAATGATTCTTCCCAGCTCATCCCCGGCAGAATGGAAGGCAGCCGTTTGCTGAGCATACTTTTTCCCGAACCGGGAGGGCCAATGAGCAGCACATTGTGAGAGCCTGCCGCGGCAACCTCCAGCGCCCGTTTTACATTCTCCTGGCCCATAACATCCTTGAAATCCGGCTCAGACCGGTCTAAACGGGCAGGAACCCAGGGAGCTTCCTCCGTCAGCTGCAATTCCCCGTTCAGCGCCGCCGCCAAATCCCGGACACTGCGCACGCCGTACACAGCAGGTCCTCTGGCCAAAGTCGCCTCTGTCGCATTTTCCGTCGGCACAAACAGAGTCTGAATTCCCTCTTTCTTTGCCGCCAGAGCCATGGGCAGCACACCGGATACCGGCCTGAGCTGACCGTCCAGGCTCACTTCTCCGATAAACGCGCTGGTGGACTTAGGCCTGCGGATACTGCCGGCCGCTGCCATAATGCTGAGCAGGATGGGCAAATCGTAATGGGTGCCCGCCTTTTTCAAATTGGCAGGGGCCAAATTGACCGTAATCCGGCTGGTAGGAAAGCTTAGCCCGGAATTTTTCGCTGCGGCCCGAACCCGTTCCCGGGCCTCTTTCACCGCTGCGTCCGGCAAACCTACAATATCAAAGCCCGGCAGGCCGTTGGAGATGTAGCATTCTGCCACCACGGTGCTGCCCTGGATGCCGGTAATCCCTAAGCTGCGGACACTGCAAATCATACCTTGCGCCTTCTTTCCTCGTTTTGTAACATCATAACGCATTTTCCGGAAAAACACAACCTAAACTTTCTCGTTGTACTGCCTGTTCCAAGAATTCTTCAGACATCAATTTTATGCACTCTCTATCCGGCAAACTTGACTGAACAGGCGTAAAACTATATAATATCCGTGTACGGTAATGATCGCTTGGCTGATAAGGAGGTTGCTGATGAAAAGAACATTATCCTTGTTTCTATGTGCAATACTATTTGCCACATCTCTGTTCGGCTGTTCCGTGGATGATCCAGAGGATACCGCTTCTCTTCCGTCGTCGCAACCCATTGATCCTCTCTATTTTGATATCATCCACACCTTACCGGGCGCCGAAGCGGATCGTCTGGAAAACCGGGTGATTTCCGAAACCGATTCTTTTAGCTTTTGCCGAGAAGACGGACATTGCTTCCTCAGCTTTAAATCCGGAAATCATGAAATCTCGCTAAATCTTGATGAAAAAGAGTCTTGCGGCCATGGCATTTTTTTCGACTCCATGGACGACATGTATCATTGGCTGCTCGCTCCGGACATTTCAACGGCTACAGAAGAAGCCATCCGGCATTGTTTCCGGTGGGACGAAAACAAGGGCTTTCTTCTGCCGGATCCCGATTGTCTGGTCACACTCGGTCTTCCGGATGATTACAAGTTGGAGGAGGTCTCTGTCCACAGGGACAATTACAGTCTTGTATACCAGACGCCCACGCCTTTGGATTCCGGCAGACGCGGCGGTATCCACATGCAAACAATCAGCGAGCTTGAATTTGCTATTTATCTGGCGCAGTATTACCGTTTTCAGCATGGTCGCCGGAAATATGACACTTTCTACACCGTAGCCGACGATATCAAAACCGCTGATGTTTATGAATACGAATCACAAGTATGGAAGCATCGAGATATTCAGTATATTCTCCAATCAGAAAAAAGCACGCTATTTGTAGAAGAAATCTATGCCATGTCAAAGGATATTCCAGATAATGACTATCACTTATCCTATGTCACAATCTTTGGATGCTCAGACGGCCTGTATTTTACTCTGGGTGTATATTACAGCGATCCCGAACCATTGCTGGAACTGATTGACGAACTGACCTTTATAAAATACACACCATAAGAAACTTCCGCACCCTATATTTCCAACCACAGCGAGGAAGTTTATCATTATTTTCCCATAAAACAGCGCTTTTTCTCGCAGGCCGCTTCTAACCATTTTTGTCGAAGTAACCTTTTTCTATACAGCCCGTTCCGGTTATCTGCGGAACGGACTGCGTTTTTTATGCACTTTTTTCCTCGAAAGTCAGCACAATTCGACTTTACAAAAAGGAAAGAAGGTGCTATGATATAGAGGACGAAATTTGAATACTATTAGGAGGTATTTCATCTTGGCAAGAAAATTCAAGACCATGGACGGCAATACCGCTGCCGCCCACGTCAGCTACGCCTTTACGGAAGTAGCTGGCATCTACCCCATTACCCCTTCTTCCCCCATGGCTGACAATGTAGACCAGTGGTCTGCTGCCGGCCGGAAGAACATCTTCGGCGACACCGTTAAGGTCGTTGAGATGCAGTCCGAAGCCGGTGCTGCCGGTACCGTTCACGGCTCTCTGGCCGCCGGTGCGCTGACCACCACCTACACCGCCTCTCAGGGCCTGCTGCTGATGATCCCCAACATGTACAAGATCGCCGGCGAGCTGCTGCCCTCCGTATTCCATGTCTCCGCCCGTACCGTAGCGACCCAGGCTCTGAACATCTTCGGTGACCACTCCGACGTTTACGCCTGCCGCCAGACCGGTTTTGCCATGCTGTGCGAGACCAACGTGCAGGAAGTTATGGATCTGGGCGCTGTTGCCCACCTGGCCGCTATCGAAGGCCGCGTTCCCTTTATCAACTTCTTCGACGGCTTCCGTACCTCCCACGAGATCCAGAAGATCGCTATCTGGGACTACGAGGACCTGAAGGAAATGACCAACATGGAGGCTGTGGATGCTTTCCGCAAGCACTCCCTGAACCCCGAGCGTCCCGCTATGCGCGGCTCTCACGAAAACGACGATATCTTCTTCCAGCACCGGGAGGCCTGCAACAAGTACTACACCGAGCTGCCCGCTGTTGTTGAGAAGTACATGAACAAGGTCAACGAAAAGCTGGGCACCAACTATCAGCTGTTCAACTACTACGGCGCTGCTGATGCCGACCGGGTCATCGTTGCTATGGGTTCCTTCAACGACGTGGCTGAGGAAGTCATCGACTACCTGAACGCCCACGGTGAGAAGGTCGGCCTGATTAAGGTTCGCCTGTTCCGTCCCTGGAGCTCCGCTCACCTGCTGGCCGCTATCCCCGCAACTGTTAAGAAGATCGCTGTTCTGGACCGCACCAAGGAGCCCGGCTCCCAGGGCGAGCCTCTGTACCAGGATGTGGTTATGGCTCTGGCCAAGGCCGGCAAGAATGACATCACTGTCATCGGCGGCCGTTACGGCCTGGGTTCCAAGGATACCCACCCCGCTTCCGTCTTTGCCGTCTTTGAAGAGCTGGCTAAGGACGCTCCCAAGCACGAGTTCACCATTGGTATCGTCGACGACGTAACCAACCTGTCCCTGCCCGAGACTGTCTCCCCCAACACCGCTGCAGAAGGCACCATCGAGTGCAAGTTCTGGGGTCTGGGCGGCGACGGCACCGTTGGCGCAAACAAGAACTCCATCAAGATCATCGGCGACCACACCGGCAAGTACGTACAGGCTTACTTCCAGTACGACTCCAAGAAGACCGGCGGCGTTACCGTTTCCCACCTGCGTTTCGGCGACAAGCCCATCAAGTCCCCCTACTACATCAACAAGGCTGACTTTGTGGCTTGCCACAACCCCTCCTACATCACCAAGGGCTTCAAGATTGTTCAGGACGTTAAGCCCGGCGGCGTGTTCCTGATCAACTGCCAGTGGACTTTGGAGGAGCTGGAGCATCACCTGGATGCCGCTTCCAAGCGCTACATTGCTGAAAACAACATTCAGCTGTACACCATCAACGCCATTGACCTGGCCATTTCCGTTGGCATGGGCAAGCGCACCAACACCATTCTGCAGTCCGCTTTCTTCTCCCTGGCCAAGGTTATGCCTGCTGAGGAAGCCATCCAGTACATGAAGGATGCCGCTGAGAAGTCCTACGCCAAGAAGGGCATGGACGTTGTGGAATGCAACTGGAAGGCCATCGACGCCGGCGCTACCGCTTACACCAAGGTGGATGTGCCTGCCGCATGGGCTACCGCCGAAGAGAAGGCTGCTGAGCTGGTTCTCGAGGGCAATGCCGATACCGTTGCGGTTGTTAAGAACATTCTCAACCCCGTTGGCAAGATGGACGGCTACAGCCTGCCCGTTTCTGCCTTCAACGATCTGGCCGACGGCCAGTTCCCCCTGGGCGCCGCTGCCTACGAGAAGCGCGGTGTTGCCGTTACCGTTCCCCACTGGGACGAGACCAAGTGCATCCAGTGCAACAACTGTGCTTATGTCTGCCCCCACGCCACCATCCGTCCCTACGCACTGACCGAGGCTGAGGCTGCTGCCGCTCCCGCCGGTGCCCGTCTGGTAGACGTGAAGGCCGGCAAGGGCAAGGGTGTCTATAAGTACACCATGGCTGTTTCTCCCCTGGACTGCATGGGCTGCGGCGTCTGTGTCGGCGTCTGCCCCACCAAGGCCATTACCATGGCTCCCCAGGAGCAGGAGCTGCCCGAGCAGGATGTTTGGAGCTACATGGTCTCCAAGGTTTCCCGCAAGGCCGACATGGAAGACAACACCGTTAAGGGCTCTCAGTTCCGCAAGCCCCTGCTGGAGTTCTCCGGCTCCTGCGCTGGCTGTGCCGAAACCTCCTACGCCCGTCTGGTAACCCAGCTGTTCGGCGATCGGATGTACATTTCCAACGCCACCGGCTGCAGCTCCATCTGGGGCGGCCCCGCTGCTACCTCTCCCTACTGTGTCAACGAAAGCGGCCACGGTCCCGCATGGGCAAACTCCCTGTTCGAGGACAATGCCGAGCACGGTCTGGGTATGTACACCGCTCAGGCTGTCATCCGTGAATCTCTGGCAAACAAGGTTCGTTCCGTCATGGAAACCACCG
>JAZNMX010000011.1:0-18579 GCA_045579965.1 Faecousia sp. | reverse complement strand
CCGAGTCAGTCCTGCTACACTAAAACGAAACCTGGCGTTGATTAACGCCAGGCCTCGTAAGGTTCTTAAATTCGTTTCAGCACAACACCTTTGGGATCTTGAGCTTCAAAAAGTGTTGCACTTAGTTTGACAAATCACTATTCTTCATCGATTGCGGTTACTTCTTCGGGTTGTGCTGCTTCTTCGGGTTCTGCTACTTCTTCAGGGTCAGCGGATTCTTTCCGCTTCCGGAGGTAGAACCATACGCCAGCACCTGCAGCAGCGGCAACGACAACAATGCCGACAATGATCCAAATGACAATGCTGGGCTCGGTGGCAGGAGTGCCCGGAGCGCCGGGAGTGCTGGGAGTGGTTGCGGGAGTGCTGGGGGTGCTGGGAGTGGTTGCGGGATTGGTAGCCGCATTGCTGCCAGTTGCAGGATCGGTAGTCCCAGTTGTGGGATCGGTCGTTGCGGGGGTGCTGGGAGTCGTTGCAGGGGTGTTGGAACCGGTGGTGTAGAAGTTTGCGGGGAAGGAGGTAGACGCATAGCTCAGCTTGGAAGCGGAGAGCGTGCTGTACTCCTTGTAGGTGCCCATGTAGTAGTCTTCACCATTGACCTTGGTGGTCAGAGTCTTGTACTCGCTGTTCCATACAAACACGGCAGAGGGAGAAGAAACCAGGCGGATGTTTACATAGTCGCCATTCTGGTAAATGTCAATGTAGGTCTTAGTGCCGCCCTTTGTGAAGTAGATGTAGTAGCCGCCGTTGGTGTTTTCCAGGAATACATCCACTGCTTCCGCAGCGTTCTCAGTGGTTTCCAGGTAGTAGTCCGTGTTGGCGGTGTTGCCGGTGATGTACAGGGTCTTACTTAGGTTGCCCTGGAACATACCGAACTTGAAGCCGGTATCAGCTGCGGGAGCCCCGGCGACAGTACCGGAAGCAGGCTGGGTAGGAGCCTGACTGGGAGTCTGAGGCGTCTGGGTAGGTGCCTGGGTGGGTGCTTGCGTGGGTGCCTGAGTAGGTGCCTGGGTGGGTGCTGTGGTAGGTGCGGTGCTGGGGGTGGTTGCAGGCGTGCTGGGAGCAGACTGAGTGGACGCAGCATACAGGTTGGAGGGGAAGGAGGTAGCCGCGTAGCTCAGCTTGGAGGCAGACAGCGTATTGAACTGGTTGTAGGTACCCATGTAGTAGTCTTCACCATTGACCTTGGTAGTCAAAGTCTTGTACTCGCTGTTCCATACAAACACGGCAGAGGGAGAAGAAACCAGTCGGATGTTCACATAGTCGCCGCTCTGGTAGACATCGATGTAGGTCTTTGCGCCGCCCTTGGTGAAGTAGACGTAGTAGCCGCCGTTGGTGTTTTCCAGGATCACATCCACTGCGTCTGCAGTGTTCTCGGTGGTCTCCAGATAGTATTCCTTGTTGGCGGTGTTGCCGGTGATGTACAGGGTTTGGCCCAGATTGCCCTGGAACATACCCAGCTTGTAACCGGTGCCGACTGCAGGAGTTGCGACAACAGCTGCGCCGGACTGGGAGGGAGTCTGAGTGGGTGTAGTGGGGGCGGTGGTGGGATTGGTGGTGCCGGGGTTACTGGGCGTAGAGCCACCGGTACTTACTGCGTACAGAGTGAATGTGCTGGGATACTCGTCAGCATACTGGCCGGTAGCGGTGGTTTCCTTGTAGCCCCGGAACTTGTTCTCAAATTCCTTGTTGCTTGCCAGACGGACGGTATCCGGGTCAACACCCTTGAAGATAAACTTGCCGTTCTCGCATACAACCTCCCACTGGTAGTCACCTTCCGCGATGCCGTTGTTATTGCCGCCCTTGGGGGCAACGGTCTTGCCGTTGGCATCGGTTAAAGTGACCTTATTGCCGCTGACGGAAATGGTCCAAACCGCACCCTTGGCATCGGTGACCTTGCCGCCGGACACGGTGGGCTGAACAGCAGTAATCCAGGTGCCGTCCAGTACGCCGGGGGCATAGCCGGAATCAGCAACCAAAATGTACTGGCCGCTCACCAGCTGGCTCATGGAGCTGATAGCGCCGGAGCTGCCCACGGAAGGTGTATTAGGCGTGGTGCTGGGAGGTGTGGTGGGTTGGGGGGCAGGAGTTGTGGGCTGGTTGGGAGTAGAGGAAGAACTGCCCTTGCCCTGAGAGGGGGTGGTGAGGCCGGAAGGCATGCTTCTGCCGAACAGCTGCCATGCCAGCTCCGGATAGTCTACGAATACATTACGGGTTCCGGTGATGGACTGAACAGAGTCGTTGCGGCCCATTTCCCAGGTGTCCACCGGGTCTTCTGCCATCCATTTCATCAGGACGTCCAGATTCTCCATAACGCCGGAAGAACCCCACATATTCCTGGTGTTGCCCCACCGGGTGTAGATGTACAGAACAATTCTGGCGCAGTCACCACGGACAGATACGCCGGGATCAAAGAATTTGGAGGATTCACCGTATGCGGTGTTGCCCCGGGAACTGTTCTGGGATGGGTTTTCGGGGCGGAGCATCATAATGTCATTTTCGTCGCTGCCGTTTAAGCCTTTGCTGTTGGGCCAGGTGTGCTCACGGTTGTAGGTTTTGCCACTATCCCATGCGCTGTTAACCAGCTTGCCGGAATAGAAGGTAGAGAGTTTATTGGTGTTGCTGCTTACGCAGTCAGTATATTTGTAGTAATCCCTGGTGGCATCATAGGATTGAATTTTGCTGTGCTTGGAGGTCATCAAATCCTGCAGAGCATCATACAGAGCGCTGTTGGGAACAGAGTTTTGATCAGAACTGCCGGACAGCCGGGAGAGATCAGCATAAGTGCTGCCGGAGGGGTAGAAGTTCAGAGCGTAGGTGGATAGGAATACACAATCCTCGCCACGGGCGCCCCAGTTGGCGACTGTGCCACTTACGGTCACATAGTCCACATCCGAGGCTTTGGTATAGCCGGTGGGTGTGGTTGTGATCTTTGTGGAGGAGCTGGCGCTGACTGTGATGAAAGAAGAACACAGTATCGCCAGAACCAGGAGCAGGGGAAGTAGGTGCTTTGTGATGTTTTTCATGGTAGACCTCTCTATATGTTTATATTTTTATTTTTTCTGATACAGGTAGTAGGTGAAGTTCAAGCCTTCGAAATAGAAGGTGGCTTCGTCCACCAGCTCATATCCGCTGGGGTCGACATAGTAGCTGGTGATGGGATACTGCCGGGTGATGACAAAATCCACTTCCCGGTTGTTGATGCAGTCATATTGGGTATACCACATATCCGGCGCATCGATGTTCAGCGTGCAAAAGAATTCGCAGCTGGGGGTCACATCCGCGGCATAGTAGAAGCCGCCGTCCAGAAAACCGAAATTCAGCAAGGTGGCATCTTCCACGGTGTTGATGGTTTCGGCAAACCGGTAGGCCGGGTGGTCTTCCTTTTCGTATTCCATTAAGTAGGTGTTGGTGCTGGTCTTGTAGCTGTAATTGAGGAGCATCGCCACGATCATGAGCATACCGGCAAAGGTAACGCTCCAATGGGAAAACCGGCGGGGAAGCCCCTTTACTCCGGCAATCTGGCAGGCCCTTGCCAGCACAATCAGACCGAATACCGCATAAACCGACAGAATCAGTCCGTAATAGGTATAGCCCCGTCCGCCCCAATAGGTGCCGACGGTTAAGCCGGCAAAGGTCAGAACGGCCATCAGAAAACCGCGCCAGTTGGTGCGGATTTCCAGAAGAAACAGCACAATGCCCATGACCAAGAACCAGGAATAAGAGGCGTTATACTGGAGGGTGGCTTTCAGACAGTTTTGAATCAGCTCCAGCTTGCTTGCCTCGGTTTCCATGGGGTAGAGGAACAGGTTGTTATAGAAGTAAACCTTGAAGAAGTCTCCCACAGCGCCGTGGATGGCGAAATAGCCCAATACCACCACGCTGACACCGGCAACGCCCAGCAGGAAGCTTACGATGGTGGAAAGCAGCTGAGCGCCCTGACGGACACTGAGATACCAAATAATCACAAACAGCGCAAGGCCCATATAAAAGCCCAGAATGGTGAACTTGATATACAGCACGCAGGCGGCAAACACGCCGTTCAGAACCCCTTCGGTAACGGTCAGACACCGGTTTTCCTTAAGGGCCTGCAAAACACTCATCAGCGAGTATGCCAGCATAAACAGACAAAGCTGCTCCGCGCCGCCGCCATGGGCAAAAGCGCCGGAAACGGGAATCACAGCGGCAAGAACCGCGCAAATCACATACACTGCCCGGGATTTTCCCAGATACAGCCGGGCAATCTGCCCGCAGAAATAGAGGAACAAACCGAAAGTAACAATCTCCAGAAGGAATACGCCCCAAAAGCTTTTGTCAGAGATGATCGCGGCGATGGCGTAGAGAAAATACAGCACAGGGCCTTTTTGCTCATACAAATCCCGATAGGGAACCAAGCCCTCCAGGATGCTTCTGCCAACGGTAAAGAAGCAGTGGACATCCACCCAGTCGTTAATGGGGTAGAGGGGAGAGGACTTGGAGCAAACGCCGAGGAACAGAGCTGCCAGCACCAAACACAGCGCCATCAGTTTTGCGCGGTAGGATTGGAGCAGAGCCTTCATGCCTTGTCCTCCAAACCGGTGCGCTCGCTGATGATATACCGGGGGCGCTGCTTGACCTCCAGGAAAATCTTGCCGATATACTCACCGATGACGCCAAGGCAGGTCAGCTGTACGCCGCCGATGAAGCAGATAATGCAGGTCATACTTGCCCAGCCGGGCACGGCAGTGCCGCAAAGCGCCACAATCAGCGACCACAGCACGCCGATAAAGCTGAGCAGGGCAATGATACCGCCAAGACCGGTAATCATATGCAGGGGCTTGACACTAAGGCTGGTAATGCCGTCAAAGGCAAGGCCCAGCATTTTGCTTAAGGGATAGTGGCTTTCGCCAGCCAGCCGTTCATGGCGCTCGTAGTAGACGCTGGTGCTTTTAAAGCCCACCAGGGGGAACATGCCCCGCAGGAACAGATTGACCTCCCGGAAGCCGGCGAACTCGTTGAGCACCCGGCTGGAAACCAGCCGGTAGTCGGCATGGTTATACACACAGTCCACGCCCATGGCCTTCAGTACCTTGTAGTAGCTTTGGGCGGTAAAACGCTTGAAGAAGGTATCGCTGGAGCGGTCGCTGCGGACACCGTAAACGATTTCGCAGCCATCCAGATAGGCATCCACCATGGCGTCCATGGCGTTGATGTCATCCTGTCCGTCGCAGTCGATGGTAATGGTAATGTCGCACAGCGCCTTGGCTTCCATCATGCCGGCCAGCACCGCGTTCTGATGTCCCCGGTTCCGGCTTTGCCGGATGCCGGTGAAGCGGTGATCCTGCTCGTGCAGATTCTGAATGATTTGCCAGGTGGTGTCCTTGGAGCCGTCGTCCACAAAGAGAATTCGGCTGTAACGGCTGATTTTTCCTGCGTCTGTCAGCTGCTCCAGCTTTTGCAGAAACAGTGGGGCGGTAATGGGCAGAACGGCTTCCTCATTGTAGCAGGGGATAACAATAAACAGTACCGGTGTTTTCATAGCGGCTCCTTTCGTGCGTTAGTCTGCGTCCTGGAAAATCGCGTGGAGGGTCATAGGCTCGAGGGTATTGCCAGGTGCCAGATGAACCATGTTGCTGGCAGAGGGGGCAAAGAGAACGGCGGTAGCGGCATTGCCCTCGGCATCGGTGATTTCCATGCCCCAGCCGGCAAACACCTTGCCCTCGGGGGCAGTTACACGGGGGAACTGGAGGACGGTTTCGTCGCTGGCAACCATCATGGAGTCCAGCTCTTTGCCGTCCAGCATCAGGGTCAGCCGCACCTGCTCCCGCAGGGTGTGCAGAGGCTGCTGGCTGATTTGGGTAATGAGGAAACCGCCGGCGGGATTCTGGCGGCAGAGGAAGTGCCAGCTCATATCGTAGCTGGAAGCATCGCCGTTTTCAACCGTCACATCCAGCTTGACGGCCACGGTGACGGAGAAGAGATTGCTGCCATAGGTATGGAAATTGATAACCTGGGTAGCGCTTTCGTCAAAAGCATAGGTGGCGCAGCCCTCCATGAGAGGCTTTTGGGCGCCGATTTCCTCGTAAGCGGTGGAATTGGGGTCGAAATACTGCCGCAGGTCAGCAAAGGAATTGGCGCGAACCGCAAAGGCGGCGCAGGTCTTGGCGGCATCCAGGGCAAACTGGCGATGTGCATCGGTCATCTGGGGCGCAGTTTGCGCTTTGGGAGAATAGGCGCAGGTTTCGCTGTTGTATTCCATTTCCACAATGCTGCCGTCAGGATTCAGAACCACAACCTCCGGCTCCAGCATCAAGCCGGTCACCAGCAGCTGCTCCATCCGGTAGCCGTGGGTGCCCTCCGGCAGGAAATCCTCTGCCAGCGTACTGCTGCTGCGGATGATATATGTGTTATCCACGGGAATGCCGTTAATAAATGCGGTGGCGCCCGGTGCTTTCTCGATGGACACATGGCGATCCCGCTGCAGGAAAAACTCTACGGAATACAGATTCCACTGAGGAATGGTGTCGTCGATGCCAACCATGGTGAATTCGCCGATGGCGGTGTCACCGGAAAATACACAGTAGCGGCGCTGGAATTCATTCTCCCGGGGCAGCTCCATGTACTTAAGGGACTGCTGCTGGGTGGCGGCGGTCATGTACCGGATAAAGGTTTCCCGATTTTCAAAGGCAGTATCCTGCAGTCCGCCCACGGTATACAGCATTGCCCAGTCCGGGTCCTGGAACAGCTGGGCAAAAACATCCACACTCTTTTGCTCCGGCTGGGCAGCCTTGTAGCGCTGATACCAAACAAAAAACGCAGAGCCAACCGCAAGGGCAGCCACCAGCATAATGCTGAGGCATACGGCAAATACAATTTTCAAAGGGGAGCGCCGGACGGGCTCCTCGACAGAAACTTCCTCCGGCTCATAGGTTTCTTCCCCGGTGGGGGTGTCTTCTTCCTCGTATTCGGAAAATTCCGCTATAATATCATCCAACTCAGCAAAGTCGATTTCTTCCTCGGTGGGCAGTTGGAAATTGGTTTCGTCAGCCATAATGCGTTCCTCTCTTGTGGGTAATTTCAATATTTTACACATTATATCATAAATCTTCGTCAATAGAAAGGGGGAAGTTATATAAATTTTATCCCGAATGCAGGAAATTTTCAATTCCGGTTTTTTGTCATTGCCATTGCTTGGGTTTTGTAATATAATGTGGTAAAAAGGGAGGTGTCGGCATGGTGAAATTCGGAATGCCCAGTCTGGTGGAAGCAAAGACTGTGGAGCAGTGCGCCAGAGTGTGCCGGGAACTGAAACTGGACTTTATTGAGCTCAATGCCAACTTTCCCCAATTTCAGCCGGTGAAGCTGGATAGGGAAGTGCTGAACAAGATTGCAAAAGAATATGGAATCGGCTATACCATCCACCTGGATGATGATTTGAATATTGCGGATTTTAACGATTATGTCCGGGATGCCTATTGCCGGACTGTGTCGGAGACAATTGCTCTGGCCAAGGCTGCGAACATCTTGGTGCTGAATATGCATCTGGCAAAGGGCGCGGTGTACACACTGCCCCAAAGAAAGTTGTATTTCTTTGAGGAATACCAAGAGGAATATTTGGAAAGAATCCGCCATTTCCGGCAGCTGTGCGAGAAAGAAATCGGGAGCAGCGGTATCCGCATTTGCGTGGAAAACTGCGGCGGCTGGGAACCGTTCCACCGGGCAGCTGTTGATGTTTTGCTGGAAAGCCCCGTGTTCGGTCTGACCATGGATATCGGTCACAATTTCTGCGCCGGGGGAATGGACGAGGGGGTATTTGCGGAAAAAAAGAACCGCCTGAACCACATGCATATGCATGACGCCCTGCGCCCCGGGAAGGACCATTTACCCCTGGGAGAAGGGGAGATGGACATTTTTGCCCATTTGGCGCTGGCGCAGGAGAATGACTGTACGGTGGTCCTGGAAACCAAGACCGAAGAGGGCCTGCGCCGGTCGGTCCGGTGGCTGCGGGAGAATTACCGATGAAAACAGTAGTCTATCAGAAGCTGGTGCGGGACAGAATCCCCGAAATCATCCGTAATGGCGGCAACGATTGCCGGACGCGGATTTTGACTCAGGAGGAATATCTTTCCTGCCTGGAGCAAAAACTGTCTGAAGAGCTGAATGAATATCTCCAATCCGGACAGCTGGAGGAGCTGGCAGACCTTTTGGAGGTCATGAAGGCTCTGGTGGCAGCCAAGGGCAGCAGTTGGGAAGCCCTGGAGGAAATCCGGGGGGAAAAGGAAGAAAAACGGGGCGGCTTCCGGGAGAAAATTCTGCTGGAAGAAGTCACCGAAAAGGATTGAAACATATGGAGCAGTTTTGCGATTTACACACCCATTCCATTTATTCCGACGGAACCTATACCCCCCGTCAGCTGCTGGAAGAGGCCCGGCAGCGGGGTCTTGGGGCGATTGCGCTGACAGACCACAATACGGTGGCGGGGTTGCCGATATTTCTGGAGGAAGCGAAGCAGTTTTCGGTTGAAGCGGTGGCGGGTGTGGAATTTTCCACGGAGTATCAGGACAAGGAATTGCACCTTCTGGGATTGTTTCTCCCGCCGGAACATTTCGGAGAAATCTCCGCCATGCTGGCCGAGGGCGTTCGGGCCAAGGAGGCCAGCAACCGGGATTTGGCAGACGCGCTGGAAAAAGCGGGATATCCCATAGATTATGAGCAAATGGTGAAAAACACCCCCAACGGACAGCTCAACCGGGCACATTTTGCCGCAGAGCTGACAAAAAGGGGCTATACGCCGGATATTCAGACTGCGTTCAAGACCTTGCTGTCCCCCAAAAACGGGCTGTATCATGCGCCCAGACGGCCGGACGTGTGCCGGACAATCCGCTTTATTCATGAAATGGGCGGCATCGCCGTTATTGCCCACCCCTTCCTGGACTTGAAAGAGGCGGATGCGGTTCGGGCATTTCTGGAGCTGACAGTTCCTGCCGGCCTTGACGGCATGGAGGTCTACCACCCCCGCCATACCCCCCAGCAGCGCCGGCAGGCGGTGGCGCTGGCCCGGGAGTTTGGAATCCTGTGCAGTGGCGGCAGCGATTTTCACGGAGAAAACAAGCCGGATATCCGCCTTGGCATCGGCAGGGGAGACCTGGCAGTGCCCATGGAATGGCTGCAGGCGCTGAAACCGGAATAAAAAGTAATTATTTTGCAAAAACTTTTGGATAAAACGGTGGATTTTTGTCGACAAGTATGATATAGTATACGGTGCTGAAGCATGGGCTTGCGCCCTGCGGACAACCGATTACGCAAAGGAAGTTGGAAAATGAGATTTAGCATTGAAAAAGCAAGTATATGGAAACGGATTTCTGCGTATCTGTTCGATATGATTCTTGTGGCCATTATTGCGGTGGGTCTGGGAACTGCCTTATCCGCTGTAACCGGTTACAATAACTATAACGATACCTTTTTCCAGATTTCTCAGCAGTATGAAGCGCAGTATGGTGTAAAATTCGAGGTTTCTGCGGAAGAATGGAACAACATGTCCCAGGAGGAACTGGATCTGTATAACACCGCTTACGAAGCCTTTATACAGGATGAGAAAGCCATGCATGCTTACAATATGATTATCAGCCTAATGATGGTCATTATTTCCATCAGTGTGCTGATGGCATACCTGGTGTGGGAATTTGCCCTCCCGCTGTGGCTGAAAAACGGACAGACTCTGGGAAAGAAGATTTTCGGCATCGGTCTGGTTCGGTCCGACGGTGTGCGGGTGACGCCCTTTATGATGTTTGTCCGTACCGTTTTGGGCAAATACACCATCGAAACCATGATTCCTCTGCTGCTGGGCGTAATGGTTTTCTACGGAGCCATCGGTATCGTTGGCCCGACCGTTGTGCTGGCACTGCTGGTGATTCAGCTGTGTCTGCTGTTCGGCAGCAAAAACCGCACCGCGATCCACGATTTCCTCTCCCATACCGTGGCGGTGGATCTATCCTGCCAGCTGGTGTTTGATTCTGAGGAAGAGCTTCTGGCATTTAAGAAAAAGCAGCATGCCGAGGAAGCCGAGGGCAAGGAATACTGATTTCATAATCACGCCCATTGGGCTGATCATACATTATCGCAAATAAATTTTATATACGAAAGGGAATAGTATGAAAGTTGTTTTGCAAAATCTGACCAAGATCTTCCCCAGCCGCAACAAGAAATCCGGCGAGGAAGTCGTTGCCGTAAACGATTTCACCTTTGAAATCCCCGATGGCAAGCTGATTGGATTGCTCGGACCCTCCGGCTGCGGCAAATCCACTACGCTGTACATGATCAGCGGTCTGCAAAAGCCTACCGGCGGCAAGATCTTCTTCGGTGAGGACGATGTTACTGAGCTGCCCACCGAGGCAAGAGGCGTGGGTCTGGTGTTCCAGAACTATGCGCTGTACCCCCACATGACCGTTAAGCAGAACATTTTGTTCCCCCTGCAGAATCTGAAGGGCGCGGACAGAATGACCAAGGAGGAAATGCTTGAGCGGGCATTCCAGGCTGCCAAGCTGGTGCAGATCGACGAGCTGATGGAGCGTAAGCCCAGCGAGCTGTCCGGCGGTCAGCAGCAGCGTGTTGCCATTGCCCGTGCGCTGGTGAAGATGCCCCGTGTCCTGCTGCTGGACGAGCCCCTTTCCAACCTGGATGCCCGTCTGCGTCTGCAGACCCGTGAAGAGATTCGCCGTATCCAGAAGGAAACCGGTATTACCACCATTTTCGTTACCCACGACCAGGAAGAGGCTATGTCCATTTCCGATATGATCGTGGTTATGAAGCTGGGTGTTGTGCAGCAGATCGGCGCGCCCCAGGCTGTTTACGACAATCCCGTCAATCTGTTCGTTGCCAAGTTCCTGGGTACACCCCCCATCAATGTGTTTGAGGGCCGTGTAGCCGCAGAAAAGCTGTACATCGGTGAAGATGCGGTTCTGGATGTTCCCGGCGTAGCCGATCAGGAGGTTTACGTAGGTATCCGTCCCGAGGGCTTTGAGCTGGATGACAACGGTGCTCTGCATTGCGCTTTGAGCAATGTGGAGGTCATGGGCCGGGATGTCAGCATCGTATCTACCAATGCCGCTTCTCTTAACCCCGTTGTCCGCGCCATTATCAATGCCGACAACAAGGTGGATGTCACCAAGGAAACCGTCAGCTTCTCTCTGAAAGCCCACAAGGTATTCATTTTCAATAAGGAAAATGAGGAGCGAATCTATTTTGAGGTGAAATAATATGGTCGATAGCAAACAACAGTGGAAAGCATGGCTGTATCTGTCGCCGGCGATTATCCTACTGCTGGTGTTCACTGTATGGCCGATTATCAACACCGTGAGAATGGCATTTCTGGAAGGCTACAGCGCCTTGGGTGCCCAGGGCGGAGCGCAGTATATTTTCGGCATCGGCAACTTTGCCAAGGTTATTGGTTATAAGCGCTTTACCACGTGCCTGACCAATACCATGCTGCTTTGCGTGGCCACCGTGCCGCTGTCTACACTGCTGGCACTTCTGATTGCCGTGGCGCTGAATTCCATCAAGTCCCTGCAGAAGGCTCTGCAGACTATTTTCTTCCTGCCCTATGTCACCAACTCCATTGCCATCGGCATGGTGTTCGCGGCGATGTTCAACATCATCAACCTCCGTCCCGGCGGAGAGACCGCGGATACCTGGGGTATCGTCAACAATGTGATTATGGCGTTCGGCGGCGAGCCCATCAACTGGATCAATGCCGGATCGAATTACTGGGCGAATATGGCAGTTATGGTGGTCTACATTGTGTGGAACGCCCTGCCCTTTAAGATTCTGGTGCTTCTGGGCGGCCTGCAGTCCATCAACAAGCAGTATTACGATGCTGCCAAGGTAGACGGCACTTCCCGCAGAAGAGTCTTCACCCGGATCACCGTGCCCCTGCTTTCTCCCATGATCGCCTACGTTGTCATTACCGGCTTCATCGGCGGCTTTAAGGAGTATTCCAGCATCGTGGGTATTTTCGGCGATAAGATGGGTCCTGCCCATGATTCCGGCCGCCTCAACACCATGGTTGGCTTTATTTACGATGCTCTGGGCGGCGACTTCCAGGGCTTGGCCAGTGCGGCTGCACTGATTCTGTTCGGTATCATTCTTGTTGTTACCTTGATTAACCTCCAGGTCAGCAAGAAGCGGGTACATTATTAAGGAGGCAGCTATGGCAAGAGAAAACTTTTCTACCATGCACGCCAAAAATCTGCAGAACGTTTCCGCCGGACAGCGTGTGCTGCGCCTTGGCGTGAAGGCGGGCACTTATGCCTTCCTGCTGATTATGGCATTAATCGTGCTGTTCCCCTTCTACTGGATGATCATTTCTTCCTTGAAGAATCTGAGCGAGTACCGCCAGCCGGTACCCACCTTTATTCCCAAGACCGTTGTGTTCTACAACTATGTGGAAGCCTTTACCACGGCAAATTTGGGAAGACTCTTCCTGAATACCCTGTACGTCGGTGTGGTTTCTACCCTTCTTTCTCTGGTGATTACGGTGTTGTCCGCCTTTGCCTTTGCCCGTTTGGAGTTTAAGGGCAAGGAGCTGATGTTTGCGGCGCTGCTTGCCACCATGATGATTCCCGGCGAGCTGTTTACCATTACCAACTATATTACCGTGGTAAATACGCTGGGTTGGGAAAACACCTTTGAAGCGCTCATCATTCCCTTCCTGGTCAGCGTGTTCTATATTTACCTGCTGCGCCAGAACTTCCTGCAGATTCCCAACGAGCTGTACCTTGCTGCCAAGGTTGACGGCACCTCGGATATCAAGTATCTGTGGAAGGTTATGATTCCTCTGGCATTGCCCACCCTGATTTCCATTACCATTCTGAAGATGATGGGCGCATGGAACTCCTATATCTGGCCCAAGCTGGTCGCCAACGACGAAGCCCACCGGCTGATTACCAACGGCCTGCGCAATGCCTTTACCGCCACCTCCGGTGAGGTGAACTACCCCGTTCAGATGGCAGCGGTTGCCATCGTCTCCGCACCTCTGTTCTTAGTGTTTATTTTCCTGAGAAAGTATATCATGTCCGGCGTCAGCCGCAGCGGTATCAAGGGATAAACCAAAGGGCAGAACCAACAGTCGTTTGCAGCAAAATGCTGTGAGCATATATTTTTCAGAACATATATCAAGGAAGGATTCAAAAGCTATGAAAAAGATTCTGAGCGTACTTTTGATGGCTTGCATGCTGGTTGGCATGCTGGCTATGGCAGGCTGTCAGCCCGCCGCAAGCAATGGCGCAAATGCAAACTTTGTAGTTCCCGAGGGCGGTTATGATGGCAGCGAAGTCACCATTACCTTCTCCCACACCATGGGCGCAAAGCTGCAGGAAGTGCTGAACTACCACATCGGCGAGTTCAACAAGATTTACCCCAACATCAAGGTTGAGCACTCCTCCGCCGGTGGCTGGTCCGACATTGCCGGCCAGATCAACACCCAGATTGCCGGTAACAATCAGCCCAACATCGCTTACTGCTACCCCGACCATGTTGCTATGTACAACATCGCCAAGGCAGTTGTCACTCTGGACAACCTGATTGCTGACAAGAATGTGGGTCTGACCGAGGAGCAGATTGCTGACTTCATCCCCGGCTTCTACAACGAAGGCAAGCAGTACGGTGACGGCCTGATGTACACCATGCCTCTGAGCAAGTCCACCGAGGTTCTGTACTACAACAAGACCTTCTTCGAGAAGAACAATCTGACCGTTCCCACCACCTGGACTGAGATGGAAGCTGTTTGCAAGCAGATTCTGGCCATCGATCCCACCTGCATCCCTCTGGGCTACGACTCCGAGGACAACTGGTTCATCACCATGTGCGAGCAGATGGGCACCGACTACACCAGCGCTACCGGCGACCACTACCTGTTTGACAACGCAGAGAACCACGGCTTTGTGAAGATGCTGCGTCAGTGGTACCAGGACAAGCTGGTCACCACCGAGTCCCTGTACGGCGCTTACACCTCCGGCCTGTTCACCAACCTGGATCCCACCACTGCCCGCAGCTATATGTGCATCGGCTCCTCCGGCGGCGCCAGCTACCAGATCCCTGCTGACGATGCCTTCGAGGTTGGCGTTGCTCCCATTCCCCAGCACAATGCTGAGGCTGGCAAGGTCATTTCCCAGGGTCCCAGCCTGTGCATCCTGAAGGGTAAGAACACCACCGATCAGCAGATCGTTGCTTCCTGGCTGTTCGTTAAGTACCTGACCACCAACATGGCATTCCAGACTGAGTTCTCCTCCACCTCCGGCTATATGCCCGTTATCCAGTCCGCACAGCAGGACGAGAACTATGCTGCATGGCTGGCAAAGGCTGACGGCAAGGCTTTTCTGACCGCTCTGGTGGTTAAGGTTGGCCTGGAGCAGGCTCAGAACTACTTCACTTCTCCCGCTTTCAACGGTTCTTCCGTTGCCCGTACCCAGGTTGGCGCTCTGCTGGTTAAGTGCATGAGTACCGAAACCAGCGATGTGGACGGCCTGATTGCTTCTGCATTCAAGGATGCAGTGGACGAGTGTGAATTCCTGGGCGGCTAATTGACAGTTGCTTATGAAAATGCGTATTAAGCTGCTTGCATTACTTCTTGCGGTTAGCTTGACAGCCGGCTGCTTAGCCGGTTGTCAGCCCGCCGATCCCCAGAACCAGACCACCCAGCCCTCTGCTTCTGTTCAAACTGTCGACTATGTCAGCCAGCTGAAGCTGGATATGAACTCCGACACGCTGAAGCAGGAGGTTACGGTTAAGTCTTATGTAGATGGCGATACCACCCACTTCTTTGTGCCTACCTCCGTCAATGAACACGGCGTGCTGAAGGCAAGATACCTTGCTGTCAACACTCCCGAGTCTACCGGTAAAATTGAGCAGTGGGGCAAGAAAGCAGCTTCCTTTACCAAGGAAAAGCTGCAAAGCGCCACCTCCATCTATATCGAGTCCGATAACAATGTGTGGAATCTGGACTCCACCGGCGACCGGCATCTGGTTTGGGTTTGGTACAAGCCTTCAGGTTCCGAGGAGTACCGGAATCTGAATCTGGAGCTGCTGCAGAATGGCCTTGCCATCGCCTCCAGCGCTTCGGAGAATCGCTACGGCGACAGCTGTACCGCGGCTCTGGCCCAGGCCCAGGCGCAAAAGCTGCACGTGTTCTCCAAGGAAAAGGACCCGGATTTCTACTATGGCGATGCCATTCCCGTAACTTTGAAGGGCCTGCGGACCAATATCGAGCTGTACGAGAACCTGAAGGTGGTTTTTGAGGGCGTCATCACCCGGGAAAGCAGCCAGACGGTTTATGTTGAGGACTACGACGCAGAAACCGATATGTACTACGGCATTACAGTCTACTATGGCTGGAATTTGACCGGTACAGGCCTTGAAATGATGAAGGTCGGCAATCGGGTGAAGTTCGTTGGTACTGTCCAGTATTATGCCACCGGCGACAGCTGGCAGGTATCTGATCTGAACTATCGGGATATGCGGCCCAACGATCCCAACAACATCCAGTTTATCAGCGACGGCCATGCCGCCTCCAACAAGCTGACAGACCCCACCACCTTTGCAAACGCAAATGTGAATGTTGAGGTTCTGGAAAGTCTGGAAGGGGAGGATACCAAGGTCGAATCCGTCCGCTATGCCGAGCTGGTGCTGGGTACTTCTGTTCAGATGAAGAATCTGAAGGTTGTGGACATTTACACCACCTCCAATGAGGACAGCTCCTCCAAGGGCGCGATGACCCTAACCTGCGAGGTAGACGGCGTGAAGATTTCCGTTCGTACCGTTGTTTTGTACGACGAGAGCGGAAACCTGATCACCAAGGATGCTTATCTGGGGAAGACCATTGATGTCACCGGCATCGTGGATTGCTTCAGCGGCACCTACCAGATCAAAGTATTTACCCCCAACGATATCGTGATCGTTGGATAAATAACACAAAAGGAGTTTACTATGAAAAAGTTTATTTCCGTTATCCTGCTGCTGACCCTGTGCCTGGGTCTGTTTGCCGGCTGCGACAATAAGCCTGCAGAGACTCAGCCCCCCGTGGACAATCTGGCAGCTGCCAAGTCCTATCTGTTCAACATGTACAAGGGCACTGCCGGCAAGGGCGAGGCCAACAAGGCTGTGAAGGACTTCTCCGTTGTTACCGCTGTTGCCATCGATGGCGAATCCTTCCCCGTGGAATGGGCCGTTACCGTGACCGCCGGCGACGCTGAGGCTGCCAAGGTTACTGACGGCGAGAACGGCGCTAAGGTGATCGACATTGTCGAGCAGCCCGAAGAGCAGGTTGAGTTCACCCTGACCGGTACTGTTAAGGGCGCTGACGGCAAGACCGAGAGCGTTTCCTTCCAGTACTACGTTGCCGCTGTTCCCAAGGCTCCCGAGTCCACCACTCTGACTGCTGTGGATGCTCCCGAGGTCGGCAAGGCTTACAAGCTGGGCATGTTCCAGGGCAACCTGAGCAAGAGCCTGTATATCACCGGCAACACCGCCAACAAGGAGTACTACCTGGAGACCGTCGAGGACGGCGCTGCTGCCATCGATGTGTATCTGGAAGCTGCTGAGGGCGGCTACTACATGTACTTCACCAAGGACGGTGTCAAGACCTACATCGACATCTACCAGGCCGGTAACTATGTCAACATCCGTCTGATTGCTGAGCCTTCTGCTGTGTTCGCATGGAACGCCGAGTACAAGACTCTGACCACCAAGGTGGGCGATACCGACTACTATATGGGCACTTACAATGAGTACAACACTCTGTCTGCCTCTATGCTGAGCTACGCTGCTACTTCCTTCCCCTCCAATTTGTATGCAGCTACCACTCAGTCTGCGGCTGCTACTGTTGTTGAGACTCCTGCGGCCGGCACCGGCTACAAGTTCGGTATGTTCCAGGGCAACCTGAGCAAGAGCCTGTACATCACCGGCAACACCGCCAACAAGGAGTACTACCTGGAGACCACTGAGAATGCCGCAGAAGCAGTTGATGTGTTCCTGGAGGAGACCGAGGGCGGCTACTACATGTACTTCACCAAGGATGGTGTCAAGACCTACATCGACATCTACCAGGCCGGTAACTATGTCAACATCCGTCTGGTTGCTGAGCCCTCCGCTGTGTTCGCATGGAACGCCGAGTACAAGACTCTGACCACCAAGGTGGGCGATACCGACTACTACATGGGCACTTACAATGAGTACAACACTCTGTCTGCCTCCATGCTGAGCTACGCAGCAACTTCCTTCCCCGCAAATCTGTACACCGTAGGCTAATATCCTTCCAATAGCAAACCGGCGTTGCACCAAAAAGGCAACGCCGGTTTTGTTTCTATTGCAGGCATTCGATGTGTATTCTTCATAGCGTTTGTTCATCATATGAAAGCATCTGTTGACCGTGCAAAAACATCAGTGGGGCAGGGGAGATTTTGCATTTTCTGTAAAATATAAAATTATACATAGTTGTTATGTAAATTGTGTTTAAAACCATCTTGGGATTTTGCACAATTCTAGTAATATTTATCAAATTCCTCTTGCAATTACAGGGTCGGGGTGCTATCATGTTACAGTAAGATGTCATACGTATATCGGTTAGAGCAGACGCATACATCTAGTACAAGGTAAACTGAAATTGACAGAAGGAATTGGAGGTATGCCCGACAAGAATGAATCCCCGGCGCGAGGGGGTTGTTGCTCCGCTGCAAATACTCCTGCGGTATTCAGACTCCCGGTGCAAGCGCGCCATCGCTAAGACTCAATCCAGTAAATTTTTCAAGAAGGAGAGCAAATTCATGAAAAAACGAATCTTTAGCCTGCTGATGATCGTTTGCATGCTGGCAAGCTTGTTGCCCGCCGGCGTACTGACTGCATCAGCAGCAGCCACATCTGCCTGGCTAACCGTGAACGGCGTCGACAAGATGCTGTCCGTTTCCGGCGACGAAGTTGCCTATGCGCAGACCGATGAATCCGGCGCAGCCACTCTAGTAGACGAGGCCACTGACAATTATGTCAAGCTGGCAATCGTTGACGGTGTTCCCACCGTGTACTTAAAGAATGCCTATCTGAAGACAACGGATACTGCCATCTACGGCAAGGGCGCTGATTATAACATCGTTGTCCTGGATGACAGCACCATTGATGCTGCCACAGCTGTCAATATCGATTCCGGCAATCTGTCCGTTGCCGGTCCCGGCAAGCTGAGCATCAAGTGCAGCAAGTATGGCATTTGGATTGCTACAAGCGGCAATTTGACCGTGGAAGCGGATGCAGATGTTGCCATTGAACGTTCCGCTGGTAGCGGCCTGCACGTAGGTAACGGCAGCGTGACCGTTATGGGCGATGTGGTCATTAACGGCGGCTCCAGCAATGGCGTCTATGTAAAGAATAATTTGACCCTGGGAAGCGGCTCTATTATCGTAAAGCCCGCTAATGTTGTCACAAGTGAGGCCTATTGTGTTACTGTCGGTGGGCAGCTCACGGTCAATGGCGGCACCCTGACCGTTGACCGGACAACCAACGGTATTGCTGGTACTGACAAAACCTACGGCATTAGTGCTCCGGTCATGGTCTTTAACGGCGGCT
>JAZNMX010000010.1:0-7499 GCA_045579965.1 Faecousia sp. | reverse complement strand
CCCGAGTCAGTCCTGCTACACTAAAACGAAACCTGGCGTTGATTAACGCCAGGCCTCGTAAGGTTCTTAAATTCGTTTCAGCACAACACCTTTGGGATCTTGAGCTTCAAAAAGTGTTGCACTTAGTTTGACAAATCACTTAAAAATCAGCAATTTTCTCATTAACAGAAAAATTACAAATAAAACACTTGAAAAAATGCAGACAATCCGTTATGATATGTAAGACTATGCGCAGAATACCCTTCTGCGCAACTACCTATTGCACTATGAGAGGAATTGATTACATGAGCGCATCCGATAAGAAAAGAATCCGCAAGGAGCAGAATGCTGCTGCCCTGACGGAAAAGCAGCTGCTGGCACAAAAGGAAGCCAAAAAGCTTAAGGCATATACCATTTCCTTTATTGTAGCCATGGTTCTGGTTGTGGCCATCGTAGCCGGCGTTGTCCTGACCCCCATGATCGGCGGTGTCATTGACCGGAACACCCATGCTTTGAGCATTGGCGACTACAAGCTGAGCACCACCATGGTCAACTATTACTATGTTGACTCCGCAAGGTCCTTCTATCAGGATTTTGCCGATCAGTATGGCGAATACGCTGATATTTATGCTCCCTATCTGGGCGGCATCGTATCCACCACGCCCCTGAATGAGCAAATTAAGAATTCCACCACCAAGGAAACCTGGGCCGACCACTTCATTAACGAGGCTAAGGACGCCGCTCGGTGGACCATGGCAATCTACAATGCCGCCATGGAAGACGGAGACTTCAAGCTGGACGAGGACAATCAGAAATTCCTGGACAGCTTTGAGGAAAATATCAAGCTGTATGCTACTCTCAGTGGTTTCCAGAGCGCAGAGGGCTACCTCCGCTCCACCTACGGCAGCAGCGCCAACATGAAGTCCTACAAGGAATACTACACCTATAACACCATCGCAAACCAGTATGCTTCCGAGTACCTGGATGCTCTGGAGTTTGACAACGATGACTACCGCGAGCACGAGAAAGACAAGTACCATGAGTACAATTCCTACTCTTATATCAGCTACTATGTCAATTCCAGCGCCTATCTGACCTACCTGAAGCTGGGCACCACCACCAAGGACGAGAGTGGCAAGGAAACCACCACCTATGACGACGAGGATAAGGCACAGGCTCTGGCAGCTGCCAAGAAGGATGCCGAGGCTCTCGCCGTTACTGAGAACGCATCTCTGGACAAGCTGAATGCCGCCATCGGTGCGCTGGACATCAACAAGGAAAAGAAGGATGAGGAAAAGCCCAAGGCTACCTCCTCCGAGCTGGTTCTCTATGCCGCCCTTGCAGGCAACAAGGATATCCAGAAGTGGCTCTCCGACGACAGCCGCCAGACCGGCGATATCACCATTATCGAGTACAAGACCAAGGACGCAAACGACAAGGATGTTGTCAACGGCTACTATGTTGTGGTTTATCAGACCAAGGACGAGAACCTGCGCAAGCTGGCTGATGTCCGTCACCTTCTGATTAAGTTCACCGGCGGCAAGAAGGACGAAACTACCGGCGAAACTGTTTATTCCGATGAGGAAAAGGATGCCGCCAAGAAGAAGGCCGAGGCGATTCTGGCTCTGTTCGAAGGCTCCAACAAGAAGGAAGAAGACTTTGAAAAACTGGTCAAGGAGAAGTCCGAGGATACCGGCACCAAGTCCAACGGCGGTCTGATTGAGGGCATTTACCGCGACGCCAACTATGTTGAGCCCTTCATCGAGTGGTCCATCAAGCCCCACGAGCCCGGCGACACCGGCATCATTGAGACCGTTTACGGCTACCATGTCATGTACTACAAGGGCGACGGCGAGCTGAGCTACCGCGACTTTATGATCGATCACAACCTGACTCAGGAAGCCTACGACGCCTGGCAGGAATCTCTGACCGAGGCGATGACCGTTACCGAAGTCAATCTGTCCGGCATTGACCGCGACTACACCATCGCAGGCTAAATTAAACTATTTCTCCCGGGTCTTCGGACCCGGGAGTTTTTTGTATAAAAATGCCTCCTGTGGAAAAACTGACCGCAGGAGGCGATTTACTTGATAAAAAAGCTGAAAATGGCCACAGCAGGTGCACTTGCTGGGGTGATAAACGGGTTGTTTGGCGCCGGTGGCGGCATGGTACTTGTGCCTCTGCTGGGGGTGCTGACGGATCTGAGCGAGGAGGAGGTCTTCCCGTCCTCTGTGTCTATTATCGCACCGCTTTGTGTTGTGTCTTTGGCAATCAACGCAGGTGCTCACGGTCTGCCCTTGCGGCAGGCGCTCCCCTATCTGCTGGGCAGTATCGGCGGAGGAATTGCTGCGGTGATAACCGGAAATAAAATCCCGGTCAAATGGCTCCACCGCATTTTGGGCGCAATGATTGTCTGGGGCGGAGTCCGATATCTATGCCGGTAATCGCAGGATTGATACTGGGTTGGCTGGCCGGCTTGGGCATCGGCGGCGGCACCCTGCTGATACTTTGGCTGACTCTGGTTATGGATGTTCCGGCAGACACAGCCAGAGCCATCAATTTGATGTTCTTTATTGTCTGTGCCGGTATCGTGACTCTTCTTCGGTGGAAAAAAGGAACGATTCAACTCAAAAAACTGCTCCCTGCCATTGGGGCAGGCTGTCTGTTCGCAGGTATTTTCGCCTGGATCAGTACGTTCACCGATGTTGCCGCCTTCCGGAAATTATTCGGTATTTTACTGCTGGTTACCGGCATCCGGGAGCTGCTTTACCGACCGCGAAAGGCCAAGTAGCCTTCCAAAATCAAGGATGCGGCAACGGCATCCACCGTATCCTTCCGCTTCTGTCCGTGATAATTGTGCTGGGAGAGAATATTATGGGCCTCCACAGTGGTTCTGCGCTCGTCCCACATGGTTACCGGCACACCTGCGGCAATTTCCAGCTCCTTGGCAAATTCCCGGCAGAGCTCTGCCCGAATGCCCTCTGAGCCATCCATATTCCGGGGCAGACCAACCACAATCTCCCCCACCTCGTGTTCCTGCACCATTCGAACCAAGTCCGCAATCGCTTTCTCCCGGTTGCGGCTTCTCACAACTGCGGTTTTCCCAACAATAGAGCAAAGCAGGTCAGAAATCGCAACGCCGGTTCGAGCATCACCGTAATCAATTCCCATAATCCGTTTCATATTCTCTCCCCTTTCTGTTTTCTTCATTATAGCCCATAAAACGAAAAAAGGAAAGGCTTTCTTTCGCCTTTCCTTTTTGAATTTACGAATTGAGAATCCACACACCCAGATTTAAGTATGCCGCAAAGGTCAGCCAGATAAGATACGGAATCTGAAGCAATGCCGCAAGCTTATCTGTCTTGTAGAATGTCAAAATCATCCCAAGAACCAACCCCCAGAGCAGGAGCAGCCAGAAGAACGCAAACCCATAAGCCTGCAGGTTAAAGAAAAACAGCGGCCAGAAGAAATTCACAATCAGCTGGGCAACAAATAAGGTAATCCCTCTTTTCTGCCACAATGACTCCGGTGCCAGCTGAATTCTGGCTGCGCCGATTCCCATAAGGGCGTACAGGATTGTCCACACAATGGGAAATACAATGGCCGGCGGCGTCAGTGCAGGCTTATTTGCCATCATGCTGTACGCCTGTGTCCCATCTGCCGTGAGCATACCGGCAATGAACCCCACCGCTTCCGAGAGCAAAATCCAAAAAAGATACGTCTTCCATTTTCCGTTTTTCATACGAATCCACCTCCACAGCACCTTATGCCCCCAGACCTGAAAATATGCCGATGAAAAAAGCGGTTTTTTTCACAAAATGCCAAAAAATCGGAAAAATAATTGTTGACTCTGTCTAAACCTTGTGGTAGAATGGTTCTACCTGTGAAAAAAGGGCTTTCTTGTTGCGCCTATTTTTCAACCTCGGGCGGCTGTTGTAGTGGCCGCTTCCTAAATTTTTTATAGCCGAGGTCATGCAGGGAGGCAATGATTTAAGGAGGTGCCGTTATGCGCGTTAAAGTCACTTTGAGATGCTCCGAGTGCAAGCAAAGAAACTACAATTCCATGAAAAACAAGAAGAATGACCCCGACCGTCTCGAAATGAAGAAGTACTGCAGATTCTGCAGAAAGCACACCGTTCACAACGAGACCAAGTAAGGAGGCAGTCAGAACAATGGCAGAAGTTAAAAAGCAAAACTGGTTCGCAAGAACCTGGGGTAGCGTCTGCAGATACTTCCGCGAGCTCAAGAGCGAGCTGAAGAAGGTTGTCTGGTCCACCCCCAAGCAGGTGCTGAAAAATGCCCTGATTGTTGTCGCCTGTGTTCTGGTTGTCGGCGTGTTCATCTGGGTATTTGACTTTGCAGCCCAGAGCGTGATCACCGGACTCATCAACCTGTTCCACTAAGGTATCGCGCCATGGCTGAAACTGCAAAATGGTATGTTGTCCATACCTACTCCGGTTATGAGAACACTGTGAAGGCCACCATTGAAAAGACCGTCGAAAGCCGTCAGCTGCACGATCGGATCATTGCCATTTCCATCCCCATGGAAACCGTGACGGAGATTACCGAATCCGGTGTCAGCAAGACTTACGACCGCAAGGTCTATCCGGGCTATGTCCTGGTTAAGATGGTCTACAGCGACGACACTTGGCATGTCATCCGCAACATCCGGGGTGTTACCGGCTTCGTCGGTACATCCAGCAACGACCCCACTCCCCTGACAGACGAGGAAGTTTACGCCATGGGCGTTGAGAAGAAGGAAATCGTGGTCAACTATCAGGTTGGCGATACGGTCCGCATCCTCGACGGTCCTCTGACCAGCTTCACCGGCACTGTTGAGAGTATCGAGGTCGAAAACAACGCCGTTAACGTGGTTGTTTCCATGTTCGGCCGCGAAACCTCTGTTGAATTCGAACTGGATCAGGTAGAGGTTATTTCCCAGTAAACGCATCGGACCGGAAAGTTCGGTCGGAAGTGGGAGGGGTTCATCCCCCGAAAAAATGCGTTATACGCATCAACACCACATTTTATTCAGGAGGTGCTTATCATGGCACAGAAAGTCACTGGCATTATCAAATTACAGATTAACGCCGCTAAGGCAACCGCATCCCCCCCTGTTGGTCCCGCTCTGGGTCAGCACGGTGTGAATATCGCCGCATTTATCAAGGAATTCAACGCCCGTACCCAGTCCATGGAGGGCTACAAGATTCCCGTCGTGATCACCGTTTATGCAGACCGCAGCTTCACCTTCATCACCAAGACTCCCCCCACTCCCCTGCTGGTTCTGAAGGCCGCAGGCCTGGAGAGTGGCTCCGGCGTTCCCAACAAGACCAAGGTCGGTTCCATTACCGCCGCTCAGGTCACCGAGATCGCCAAGACCAAGCTGCCCGATCTGAATGTTAACACTCTGGAAGCCGCTGAGAGCCAGGTTCGTGGCACTTGCCGCTCCATGGGTATCACTGTCGTCGATTGATAATTGCGTTCCGGGTGCAATCCCGGACATGTGGGAGGATTTTTCCGCATCACCACTATAAGGAGGATAATTACATTGTTTAGAGGTAAAAAGTACACCGAGAGCGCGAAGCTGATTGACCGCGCTGTTCAGTATGATCCCAACGAGGCCCTGGAGCTGGTTGTGAAGGGTGCTTCCGCTAAGTTCGACGAGACCGTCGAGCTGCATATCAAGCTGGGCGTTGACTCCCGTCACGCCGACCAGCAGGTCCGTGGCGCAGTTGTTCTGCCCAACGGTACCGGTAAGACCCGCCGCGTTCTGGTTTTCGCTAAGGACGCCAAGGTTGACGAGGCTCTGGCAGCAGGCGCTGATTACGCCGGCGGCATGGAGCTGGTTGAGAAGATCACCAAGGAGAACTGGTTTGAGTTCGACGTTGTCGTTGCGACTCCCGACATGATGGGTGTGGTTGGCCGTCTGGGTAAGGTTCTGGGCCCCAAGGGTCTGATGCCCTCCCCCAAGGCTGGCACCGTGACCCCCAATGTCAGCGCTGCTGTCAGCGAAATTAAGGCAGGTAAGGTTGAGTACCGTCTGGACAAGACCAACATCATCCACTGCCCCATCGGCAAGGTTTCCTTCGGCGCTGAGAAGCTGCTGGAGAACATGGATACTCTGGTCGGCGCTGTTGTGAAGGCTAAGCCCGCAGCTGCCAAGGGTCAGTATATCCGCTCCTGCACCGTGGTTTCCACCATGGGCCCCGGCGTGAAGGTCAACACTTCCAAGTACCTGTAATCTCTGATACGATTTATCCCCCTGCGATTTGTCGCAGGGGGATTTCTTATTTGGCGTTAAGCGTTTGCCCCATGATTTCTACCAAGTAATCAAAGTGCTCCATAATTTCCGCGGGCTTTACATCGGGGTCAACCGAGGCAACCAGGAATTTTCCGTAATCCTCACCCCAGTAGGCGATGAAATACTGTTTTTCGGTGTTGATAGCCCACATCATCGGCGCCGGTGCATTGGCTTTGACATTATAGCAAAAGGATTGCGTGACCAAATCACCCTTACTCTCCAAAATGTCAGGGTCAACAGGATCGCCGTTGGGTTCGCAAATCGACATCATATATGGAACATTCTTCGGAAGCTGCACATCTAGGTTGAGGTAGTGCCGATCCTCCAACTCAGAGATAACACCTACAACCGGCAGAGAGAAGCTGTCCTCTGCCGTCCCGTCCGCCGCAAGCAAAGTTGCATGCATATTCCACTCCACCGATGTTGTCGGGTCGCAGCTTGCCAGACAGAGCGCGACAGCAATACAGCATACTAGAAATAATAATACATTCTTTTTCAAAGGTGCCCATTCCTCCTCCCTCTGTAGACAAGACAACCTATCTGCTTTCAAGAATATACTACCGTCCAGTTTTTTCCATGTCAACTATTTTTTCTTTCTCAAGAAATTATTCCGGAATTCGCGAAATTTCAGGAAAATAATCCTTGACAAACAAACTTATCTATGGTAAAATGCGTCTGTTGCCAAAGACAGCAGGTGCCGCGAGGCGTAAGTCCTGCCGAGGTGCGCCAATTCAATTTTGAATGTTGCGTATCTTTCTGTCTGTCGGCAGAGAGATTTTTTTATTTTCGGAGGTGAAACATCCATGCCCAACGCAAAGGTTCTTGAGAGCAAAAAGGCAGTTGTTGACGCCTTGACCGGCAAAATCCAGGAAGCTTCTTCCGTGGTTTTCGTCGACTACAAGGGTATTACTGTCGCTCAGGATACCGAGCTGCGTAAGCAGTTCCGTGAAGCAGGCGTTGAATACACCGTCGTAAAGAACACTCTGACCAACTTCGCAGCCAAGAATGCCGGTTACGATTTCTCCGAGGTTCTCAACGGTACCACCGCTATGGCTTCCACCACCGGCGACCCCATCGCCCCTGCTCGTATCGTTTGCGAGTACGCCAAGAAGAACAAGCTGAAGACCCTGGCTATTAAGGGCGGCATCGTGGAAGGCTCTGTCCTGTCCGCTGCTGACCTCAACGGCTTCGGTGAGCTGCCCAGCAAGAATGCTCTGGT
>JAZNMX010000009.1:0-5103 GCA_045579965.1 Faecousia sp. | reverse complement strand
GCGCAGGTACCGGTGGTACGGCGGGGCAGAATCTTGCCGCGCTCAGACAGGTAACGGCGGAGCTTGCCGGTGTCCTTGTAATCAATACCGGTCGCCTTGTCCACGCAGAATGCGCAAACCTTCTTGCGCTTGCGGGGGCGAACACGCTGTTCGTTAGCCATGAAGATTACCTCCTTCGTAGAATGTGAAAAAGTTCAGTGGATATTAGAAGGGCAGCTGTGCGTCGTCATCCTCCAGCATCGCGAAGTCGGATGCGGGAGCGGCTGCGGGGGCAGAGTAGCCGCCGTAAGCCGGAGCAGCGGGAGCGGAGTAGCTGCCATCGCCGTCACGTCTGCTGTCACCAAAGTAGGCGTTGTCTACAATGATTTCGGCAGAAGTGCGCTTGTTGCCTTCTTTGTCGGTCCAGTCGCGCATCTCAAGTCGACCATCTACAACGATCATGCGGCCCTTGGTGAAATATTTGGAGATAAACTCTCCGGTTTGACGCCAAGCGACACAATCGATGAAGTCGGCCTTTCTTTCGCCGCCATCCTTGGACTGGTAATCCCGCTCAACAGCGACGCGAAAGCTGGCAACGGCAACGCCGGTGCCGGTGCGGCGAAGTTCGGGGTCTCGGGTGAGACGACCCATGATAGTGATGTGGTTGAGCATAGTCTTACGCCTCCACTACGGTGGTCAGGCAGCGCATGACACCTTCGGTGATCTTCATAACGCGCTCCATCTCAGCGGGGAACTCGGGCTTGGACTCAAAGTTCATCAGAACGTAGTAACCCTCGGGCTTGTCGTTGACAAGGTAAGCCAGACGACGCTTGCCCCACAGGTCGATGTTGGTCAGAGTACCCTCCGCTTCCACCATTGCCTTGAACTTTTCCACAAGTGCTGCGATGCCCTCTTCGCCCAGCTCGGGGTCGATGATGTAGAGCACCTCATACTTACCGGTGATCTTAGCCATGTTGTTTGCACCTCCTTTTGGACTTTTGGCCTCCGGCGCCGCCGGAAGCAAGGATTTACCTGCACACGCAGGCTCATGTATTATAGCCTTTCTTGCCACAAAAGTCAATAGAAATTTCCTTTTTTCTCCGTATTTTCCGCCTGGTTGCGAACTATATTATATCAAACCACCAGATGTAGAGATTTCCTTTGCATTATGGGACAAGATGTGCTATAATATGACAAAATTCACCGGAAAGGAAGCTTTCTATGAAACGAGTTTTTGCCCTTTGTCTGGCGGCCTGCCTGCTGGTTCTGTGCGGCTGCGCCCCCCAGGAGACACCGGATACCGTTCCTTCTACCCAGCAGACTCAGCCCTCCCAGAGTCAGACGCCTCAGACCAAGCCTTCGGAATCCCAGGCTCCCACCTCGGAGGCAACCCAGCCCACCCAGCCCATGCTGTACCGGAATCCCCTGACCGGCGAGCCTATGGCGGAGGAAGTGACTGCCCGGCCCTACGCCGTGGTGCTGAACAACACCCAGGCGGATTTGCCCCACTATGGCATCAGCAATGCGGACATCGTTTACGAGACCCTGATTGAGGGCGAAACCCGCTGCCTGGGCATTTTCTATAATCTCAATGGGCAAACCGCTGCCACCTTGGGTACGGTTCGCAGCGCCCGGTACTATTTTATTCAGATCGCCCAGAGCTACGATGCCATCTATGTGCACAACGGCGGCAGCAACGATCCGGAGATCGGCGGCTACGACTATTTCAAAAAGACCGGCTGGCCCCACATGGACACCATCACCAGCCCCGGCGGACAGACCCATTTCTATAACCCCGACGGCGGTTCAGATCTGACCGGCAGGGTAGTGATTCGTCCCGATTCCGTTCTGGCCCTGGCCAAGAAGCTGAAGCTTAAGATGGATCGGGAAGAACCTCTGGATATGGGCTGGCAGTTTGATGACGATAAGCTGATTATCGGCGACACCGCCAACCATGTGAAGGTTTGGTTCAATATGAGCGGCACGCCCAATGCCAAATGGCATAAGTCCACCTCCTTTGCCTATAATCCGGCGGATAAGCTTTACTATGCCTCCCAATACGGCAGCGAGCTGGTGGAGGGCAACACCGGTGAGCAGGTGACCTTCCGGAATCTTTTGGTGCTGCGTACCCGGATTGCAAACAAAAAGGACAGCAGCCTTTTGTATGTGGATACCGTGGGCAGCGGCACCGGCTACTTTATCTGCAACGGTCAGTCTGTGGAAATCAACTGGAGCCGGGCGTCGGTTACCGACCCCTTTGTGTATACGCTGGCTGCCAACGGCGATCCGATTACCTTCGGCGTGGGCAATACCTATGTGGCCTTTGTACCCCAGAAGGCACAGGTGGAAATCGGAGAATAAATCCTTCCGGTACCGGGTTTCCGGTACCGGAAATTTCTTTGAAAAGGTATTGACAAAAAGGGGAAAAGGTGGTAAACTTATTTTCGGTAAGAAAATACCGATTTCCCATACGGGATCTAGCTCAGGAATAAGGGTATGTATTTTCTCCCGAAGAACCTGTTTGCCTTGACAATATGGGTTGCTGGATATATGATAACGCCAAGGCATCACATGACTGACGGTAATCGCAGAGCACTGCGGGGGAATGTGATGTAATACGAGCCGACCGTCTGGGCAATTCGATTCTGTGGGATCGAGTTGCTTTTTTATTTTTAAGGAGTACGCTATGAGCTTTCAATATAAAGGCCTGACCGGCACCTTAAGCCGTCACACCGTTACCGACGAGGAGATTACCCGCCAGCTGCAGCGGCTGGTGGATATGAATCCCAGAATCGCCAAGGTTACCGACCGCCCCACCGAATTGGGGGATGAAGTTGTTCTGGATTACGCAGGCTTCTGCGACGGGGAGCAGTTCCCCGGTGGCACCGCCCAGGGTCAGACCTTGGTGTTGGGCAGCGGCGCGTTTATCCCCGGTTTTGAGGAGCAGCTGCTGGATAAGGTTCCCGGCGAGGAAGTTGTGGTTTCGGTTACCTTCCCCAAGGAGTACCACGCTCCGGAGCTGGCCGGCAAGGCAGCCCAGTTTCGCTGCACCCTTCATGAAATCCGGGTGAAAACCCCTTACCAGCTGGACGATACCTTTGCTCAGGAATTCGGCGGCTGCGAGAATCTTGCCGAAATGCGGGAAAAGATGGGGCAGAGCCTTCAGGATTACGCCGACCAGCGGGGCGAAATGGATCTGCAGGATCAGCTTCTGCGCCAGGCAGCCCAGACCCTGGAAATGGAAGTCACCCAGGAGCAGCTGGACGAGGCACTGGATGCCCAGATGGAAAATTTGAAGGCCCAGCTCGCCCAGCAGGGACTGGATTTGAATATGTATTGCAGTTTCTTAAGCACCACACCGGAGCAGCTGCGGCAGGACAATATCCCCGCCGCCCAGATGGCGGTCCGGAGTCAGGCGGCCATCGACAAGATCGTGGAGCTTGAAAACCTGCAGGCGGAGGAAAGTGAGATTGCAGAAGCCCTGGCAATCATCTGCCGCCAGAACCACATGACCATGGATCAGCTGAAGGCCCATTACGATGCCCAGCTGGAGCAGGCGGTCATCCAAAGTGTACTCACCGGGAAGGTTATGAGTCTGATTCGGGACTCTGCCGAAATCACGGTAGTATCATAAATAAGTCATTATTTGTGCTGAAGAGAAAGCACCAAAAACAAGGAGGAAACTACTATGGCAATCGTTTTTGACGAGAACGGCAAGTATGTGGACGAGAAGGGTTTGGTAAAGCTGGACCCCACCAAGTTCGCTGACTGGCAGATCGCAGAAGAGGCAGAAAAGTCCCTGCCCTCCGTGGATTACTTCCGGGAGAAACTGGGCCTGCTGGAAGAGGAAATCATCCCCTACGGCAAGACCCCCAAGATCGACTTCATCAAGGTTATGAACCGTCTGAAGGACAAGCCCGACGGCAAGTTCATCGAAGTTACTGCTGTTACCCCCACTCCCTTCGGTGAAGGCAAGTCCACTGTTTCCCTGGGCCTGATTGAGGGTCTGGGCTACATCGGCAAGAATGCCGGCGGCGCTCTGCGTCAGCCCTCCGGCGGTCCCACCATGAACGTTAAGGGTACTGCAGCCGGCGGCGGCAACGCTCTGCTGATGCCCATGACCGAGTTCTCCCTGGGCCTGACCGGCGACATCAACGACATTATGAATGCCCACAACCTGGCTATGGTGGCTCTGACCGCCCGTATGCAGCACGAGCGCAACAACGACGACGAATGGCTGGCTAAGAAGGGCCTGAAGCGTCTGGATATCGACCCCAAGCGTGTGGAAATGGGCTGGATCATCGACTTCTGCGCCCAGTCCCTGCGTAACATCATCATCGGCATCGGCGGCCGTCTGGACGGCTTCATGATGGAGAGCAAGTTCGGTATTGCCGTTGGCTCCGAGCTGATGGCTATCCTGGCTGTTGCCCGTGACCTGAAGGACCTGCGCGAGCGTATCGGCAAGGTTGTTGTGGCTTACTCCCGCAGCGGCGAGCCCGTTACCTGTGAGGACCTGGATGTTGCCGGCGCTATGACCGCCTGGATGCGTAACGCCATCAACCCCACCATGTGCTACTCCGTTGAGCATCAGCCCGTGCTGATCCACGCCGGTCCCTTCGCAAACATCGCTATCGGCCAGTCCTCCGTTATTGCTGACCGCCTGGCTCTGAAGCTGTTCGACTACCACGTAACCGAGTCCGGCTTCGCTGCTGACATCGGCTTCGAGAAGTTCTGGAACGTTAAGACCCGTCTGAGCGGCCTGACCCCCAACGTTTCCGTTCTGGTTGCTACCGTTCGCTCCCTGAAGATGCACGGCGGCGGCCCCAAGGTTACCCCCGGCGCACCCCTGCCCAAGGAGTACAAGGAGGAGAACCTGGAACTGCTGGAGAAGGGTACCTGCAACCTGTTCCACCATGTCAACACCATCAAGAAGTCCGGCATCAACCCCGTGGTCTGCATCAACCGGTTCTACACCGATACCGATGCTGAAATCGCTCTGCTGAAGAAGCTGTGCGCTGAGCGCGGTGTCCGCTGCGCTGAGTCTAACCACTGGCGTTACGGCGGCGAAGGCGCTGCTGAGCTGGCCCGTGTGGTTGTTGAGGCTTGTGAGGATCCCGTGGAAGT
>JAZNMX010000008.1:0-41206 GCA_045579965.1 Faecousia sp. | reverse complement strand
ATTATGCGGTATTAGCAGTCGTTTCCAACTGTTGTCCCCCACTGAAAGGCAGGTTCTTCACGCGTTACTCACCCGTTCGCCACTAAGTTATTACTTCCATCCCCGAAAGAACTTCCATAATAACCCCGTTCGACTTGCATGTGTTAGGCACGCCGCCAGCGTTCGTCCTGAGCCAGGATCAAACTCTCAAAAAATTGTATCTTAAAGCCGAAGCTCTAAAATCAAGTTTTTGAATAATTTGCTTCTAGCAATATTACTCAAGAATTTTCGTTGGCTGTTATTCGTTCTTAAAACGCTTAAACAATCCATTTATAATTGTCCAAGGTGTCTTAGTTTGTCTCACATTATTCAATTTACAAGGTACAGAATGTTCGCCGCAGCGAACCATTTAAGTTTAGCAGAGAATCCTCCGTTTGTCAAGCCTTTTTTCTTGAAATTTGGAAAATTTTTCTGCTTGGCTGTCCTCCCGGAAAAGCGCCGTTCATCGGACAGCCCGCCTATATTATCATTGCTCCGTCAATTTGTCAAGGGGAATTTTCAGATATTTTGAAAAAATTATCGCTGGGAAATTCCGTTGCAGATTTCCCCCAGAGCGTCCGCCGCATCAAAGCTAGACTCCTCCCGCTGGGCAAGGTCGCCAAGGCTTACCATACCGCAGAGTTTTCCGCCGCTGTCGCACACCGGCAGCCGACGAATCTGCTGTTTGCCCATCAGATGGGCTGCCGCTCCCGTATCCATATCCGGCCCGGCGGTAATCACCCTGCCGGTCATCACATCCGCCACGGTTACCTGCTCCGGGGCTTTATTCGCCGCCAGACAACGGGTGACCAAATCCCGATCGGTGACAACGCCACAGAGTCTTCCCTCCCGGTCACACACCGGCAGCGCGCCGATATTATAATGTGTCAGCTGCCGTGCCGCCACCGCCACCGATTCCTCCGGGTGGATTCTCACCACCTGCCGGGTCATGATATCCTGTAATTTCATAGCCATGCCTCCTTTTGTTGGAAGTATGGGCAGCTCTTCTTGAAAATATACCCAAAAATAGTATAATAGATGTAAGATCTTTCCTTAAAATGTGTTTATATAGGTACAGGGGGTGAAACGGATGGAAAACAAAATCCTCAATCTGCTCTGGCAGCGCTCCGAGGATGCGATTGGGGCGCTCTCCCAACATTTCGGCAGGCGGCTTTATCAAACTGCCATGAATATTCTCGGTCTTCACCAGGACGCGGAGGAAGTGGTCAGCGACACCTATCTGGCGCTCTGGAACGCGATCCCACCCAAAAGGCCGGAACCACTGGCGCCCTATGTCTACCGCACCGGGAGAAATCTGGCGCTAAACCGGCTGCGGTCAAGCTCTGCCCAGAAGCGGAGCGGATACACGGTTTCCCTGGAGGAGCTTTCCGGCTGCATTGCCGGCGAAGACCTGTGGGAACAGCTGGATGCCCGGGCGCTGGGACAATCGATTGACACTTTTTTGGATACCATCAGTCGGGATAACCGGATTCTATTCCTGCGGCGCTACTGGTTCGGCGACAGCATTTCTGCTCTGGCGCTGGAATTCCACCTGACTGAAAATGCGCTTTCCGTCCGTCTGAGCCGGATTCGTGACCAACTGAAACAGTACCTGACAAAGGAGGGTTTGCTGTGAACGAAAAACTAAATGACGCCCTGAACGAGATTCGCGATGTACACATTCAGGAAGCCGCAAAAGGAAAGCCCAGACCGAAGCTTTCCTGGATCGGCGCTGTCGCCGCTGTGCTGGCGGTGGCAGTACTGGTAAGCGCGCTGTATCCCGGGTCAACCGGCCCCATTACCGGTCCTGTAACCAATTCCTCCGCCCCCTCCAACACAACCCCAAACACCTATTATTTATCCAACCTGGTTGCCGCGCCAAATTATCCCAAGCTTAGCCCCCATCCCCGGGGCGACAGCGACACCTACTGGGCTGAATACGAAGCCTGGCTGCAAAGTCAGCAAACCCAATACAACCAGCCCGAGGGCTACGCCGACAGTCTGCAGAGTTTCTTTGCCAAGAGCATTCCTGAGTTTTTGTCCGGGGAGGGCAACCGGGCGTATTCTCCCATCAATGTATATCTTGCTATGGCCATGCTGGCACAGTCTGCGGAAGGCGCATCCCGTCAGCAAATCCTGGACCTGTTGGGAGCAGACAGCATGGACGCTTTGCAGGAGCAGGCCGGCCATGTATGGAATGCCCATTACCAAAACGACGGGCTGACCACTCTGCTGCTGGCAAACTCTCTGTGGCTGGGGGACGGATACCCGTTCCGCCAGAACACAGTAAATGCTCTGGCAGACCGCTATTATGCCTCTGTTTTTCACGGCAACCTGGGCACCGAAGACTCCAACAAGCAGCTGCAGGACTGGCTCAACGAAAACACCGGCAAGTTTCTGACGGAGCAGGCGCAGCAGACAAAGCTTTCTGAGGATACCGCAGCCGCCTTGGTTTCCACCATCTATTTCAGTGCCCAGTGGAATCAAAAATTCTCCAAAAGTGCCACCGCTCCCAAAACGTTTCATACTCCGGACGGTGAAACTACCGTGCCCTTTATGAACGCCACACTCTCAAGCGGGCTATATTATCAAGGCGAAGATTTCGGTGCGATTTCTCTGGGCTTTTCCGACAGCAACCGTATGTGGCTGATTCTGCCGGACGAGGGGAGGTCACTCCAGGATTTGTTGGAGAGCGGCGAGTATTTCTCCATGCTCCAAAATCCCACCGACTGGAAGGAAAAGGACATCTGCCAAATCCACCTGAGCCTGCCCAGGTTTGACATCAGCAGCCAGTCGGATCTGGTAAACGGCATGAAAGCTTTGGGGATCACCGAGGTCTTTGACCCGGGCGCAGCCAATCTGTCCGGGCTGTTTGATACGGAATCCCTGCCCAACAATCCCTATGTGAATAAGATTGACCATGCGGTTCGCGTAGCCATTGATGAAGAGGGCTGTACCGCCGCTGCCTACACGATTATCCAGGCCCCCAGCTCCGGCAGGCCGCCGGAAGATGAGGTTTTCTTCACATTGGACCGCCCCTTCCTCTTCGTTATCACCAGCCGGGATAATCTTCCCCTGTTTGCAGGCACGGTCTGCAACCCGTAATGTGCAAAAAATCACCCCGAGGGAATTTCCCTCGGGGTGATTGGCTTTTCTATCAGAAGTCGCACTTGGCGGCGATGTATTCCTTCAGCTGGCTGATGGGAATTCTCACCTGCTCCATGGTGTCGCGGTCGCGGACGGTGACGCAATCGTCTGCGGGGGTGTTCTCGTCGCCCACGGTCTGGAAGTCCACGGTGATGCACAGAGGTGTGCCGATTTCGTCCTCGCGGCGATAGCGCTTGCCAATGGAGCCGGCATCGTCGAAGTCCACCATAAAGTCCTTCTTCAGCATCTTGTAGATTTCCTCAGCCTTGGGGCTCAGCTTCTTGGACAAAGGCAGAACCGCGGCCTTGAAAGGTGCCAGATAGGGATGCAGATGCAAAACGGTACGGACATCGTCGTTGCCGTTCTTATCCTGGCCAACCACTTCCTCGTCGTAAGCCTCGCACAGGAAGGCCAGCGCCACACGGTCGCAGCCCAGAGAGGGCTCGATGACATAGGGAATATAGTGCTCGTTGCGCTCCTGGTCGTAATACTCCAGGGTCTTGCCGGAAGCCTCCTGATGGCGGCCCAGGTCATAGTCAGTCCGGTCGGCAATGCCCCACAGCTCGCCCCAGCCGGAGCCGAAGGGAAACTGGTATTCGATATCGGTGGTAGCCCGGGAGTAGAAGGCCAGCTCCGCAGGCTCATGGTCCCGCAGCCGCAGGCTTTCTTCCTTGATGCCCAGGCTCACCAGCCAGTTCTTGCAGAAATCCTTCCAGTAAGCAAACCACTCCAGGTCCGTGCCGGGCTGGCAGAAGAACTCGCATTCCATCTGCTCGAACTCACGGGTGCGGAAAGTAAAGTTGCCAGGGGTAATCTCATTGCGGAAGGCCTTGCCCACCTGGCAGACGCCAAAGGGCAGCTTCTTCCGGGTGGTGCGCTGAATGTTGGCAAAGTTTACGAAAATACCCTGAGCGGTTTCCGGACGCAGATAGCAGGTAGAGGCAGTATCCTCGGTAACACCGATCTGGGTCTTGAACATCAGGTTGAACTTACGGATGGAGGTAAAGTGGTGCTTGCCGCAGTTGGGGCAGACCACATCCTCGTGCTCGGCAATGAAGGCATCCATTTCCTCAAAGCTCATGGCATCCACATTCACTTCCTTGCCGGAGGGGGCAGCCTCAATCAGCTTGTCCGCTCTCTGACGGGCGCCGCAGCCCTTGCAGTCCACCAGGGGGTCGGAGAAGGAACCCACGTGACCGGTGGTCACCCAGGTGGTGGGGTTCATCAAAATGGCGGCATCCAGACCCACGTTGTAGTCGGATTCCTGAACAAACTTCTTCAGCCATGCCTTCTTGACGTTATTCTTAAACTCCACGCCCAGAGGGCCGTAGTCCCAGGCATTTGCCAGACCGCCGTAAATTTCAGAACCGGCATAAACGTAGCCACGGTTTTTGCACAGGTTCACAATCATATCCAATGTCTTTTCACTGTTTTTCATTTTTCTTCCCTCCAAAACGGATGTTTTTCAACTCATTATACCCGTGTTTCCTATGTAAATCAAGTCCTTTATCCCTCTTGGCTGATATTTTCCGGGCCCAAGTCCTCAGCCATCATGTTATAAATCTGTTCACTCAGCTCCACAGCGGTTAAATCCTTATGGTCTTCGGGGTAGACCGTACCCAGGAAATGAAGCCGGATATCCGTAGGCTTGAAATGCGCAATGTTGTGGAACAAATCCTTGGTACCCAGCATGGTGCATACCACCACAGGCACATCCGCCTTCTTGGCGATTTTGAACACGCCGTGGCGAAAATGGTGAAGCTTCCGGTCGGGGTGGATATAGCCCTCGGGGAATACCGCAACGGAAGTCAGGTCATCCTTCAAAATCTGGATGCACTTGAGAATGGTCTTCAAAGCCTCCCGGTCGTTTTCCCGGTTGATGGGCTGGCACATCAGCTTGTGCATGATTTTGCCCACCAGAAAATAACCGGACACCTCCCGCTTGGAGATGAACGCCAGCTGCCGGCCCTGCAGCACCAAGAGCAAAATGGCGGGGTCGGAATCGTGGGTGTGGTTGCAAACCAGCAGGAATCTGCCCTCGGGGGGCACCAGGTCAAGACCCGTCGTTTCAATCCGGATGCGAAGCACCCTTTGGATAGCGGGCAGATACAGTTCCAGCATACCCCGGTAGAACCGGCTGTCTTTCAGCTGAGGCTTTGCGGTGTCCACGACGAGTCCTGCAACCAGGAAAAACAGCAGCGCCAGAACCGTCAGGCTCAGCACAGAGCCAACAAAGCCCAGCGGCAGCGCCCACAGCCATGCGATCCCCGCAAACGCGCCGGATGCCACGCAGCCGCAAACCGCAAACATGCCGCTCAGCAGCAAAACTCCTACAATCAACATAAAATATCCTCCAGTAACCAGCATTTCCCTTATTATACTATTTTCTTCCCGGAGAAACAAGAACAAAATATATGGGGCGGATTTTTTCTTTTAGGGGTAGAAATTGTGGATATGGGCTGATATAATACTATATTATATCTAATGTTAGCCTCGACGAAAGGAAGAGACAGATTATGGGCATTTCCGCAACCGCTCCCTGGCTTAACTTTTACGGCAATACCCCCGCCACCATTGACTACCCCCATACCACTATGTACCAAATGGTCGCCCGGGCCGGCAGAAAATACCCCAACAATATCGCCTACAGCTTTATGGGCAAAACCACCTCTTATTCCGGTTTTCTTACCCGGATTGATGCTGCGGCAAAGGGACTTTACCGCATGGGTATCCGCAAGGGTGACCGGGTTACCATCTGCATGGCGAATACCCCCCAGGCGGTGGATTGCTTCTATGCTCTGAACCGGATCGGTGCCATTCCCAATATGATTCATCCCCTGTCCGCCGCCAATGAAATCGCCTTTTATTTAAATGTATCCCACAGCAAGGCGATTCTGACTCTGGACCAGTTCTATGGCAAGGTTGCCTCGGTTTTGCCCCAGGTAGAGCAGGCGGTTACCGTTCTCATCGCCAAAATCCGGGACGAGCTGCCCTTCCCCTTAAATGTACTGTTCCCCCTGACCAAAAGCGGCAAGGCAGGCAAGGGCCTGCCCAAAACCGGGTATACTCTGTGGTACGATATGGTTGCTGCCGGCAAGGGCACGGAGCTTCCCGAAGATGAGGGAAAATTTGACGATTGCGGTGCAATCCTCTACTCCGGCGGCACCACCGGCACCAACAAGGGCATTATGCTCTCCAACCTCAATTTTAACGCCCTGGGTCTGCAGACCATCGCCGCCTCCGGCTTTGGCGATATTGCAGGCATGAAAATGCTGTCCATTATGCCGGTATTCCACGGCTTTGGCTTGGGTATCGGTATCCACACCGCTCTGATCGGCGGCGCGACCTGCATCCTCATTCCTCAGTTCAGCGTCAAGGTCTATGCGGACACGCTGAAAAAGGAAAAGCCCAATATCATCCCCGGTGTACCCACCTTGTTCGAGGCCCTTCTGCGGGCGGACAATCTGGCAGATGTGGACCTGAGCTTCCTGAAGGGTATCTTCTCCGGCGGCGACAGTCTTTCCCCGGAGCTGAAGAAAAAGGTAGACGCTTTCTTAAAAGAGCACAACTGTTCCGAGCAGATCCGGGAGGGCTTCGGCACCACCGAGTGCGTCACCGCCTCCTGCCTGACCCCCAAGGACTATGCCCGCAGCGGTTCCATCGGGGTCCCCTTCCCCGATGTGTATTGTAAGGTCGTCAAGCCCGGTACCACCGAAGAATGCGCTCCCAACATAGAGGGCGAGCTGTGCATCTCCGGTCCTACCGTTATGCTGGGCTATATGGATAACCCCGAGGAAACCGCCGCCACCTTGCGCAACCACGGCGACGGTCGCATTTGGCTGCACACCGGTGACTTAGGTCACATGGACGAGGACGGCTTTGTCTATTTCCGTCAGCGGCTCAAGCGGATGATTGTCACCTCCGGCTACAATGTATACCCCTCCCAGCTGGAAAACATCATCGACGGACACGATAAGGTGCTGCTGTCCTGCGTCATTGGCATTAAGGACGAATACCGGGGTCAAAAGGTAAAGGCCTATGTGGTGCCCATGCCCGGTATCGAGCCTACGGAAGCGCTGCGGCAGGAGCTGCTGGACTTCTGCGCCGGTCAGATGGCAAAGTATGCCACCCCCAGAGAAATCGAATTCCGCACCGAGCTGCCCAAGACCCTGGTGGGCAAGGTGGCGTATCGGGTGCTGGAAGAGGAAGCTGCCCGGGAGGAAGCCGGAAAATGAAAAAACGGATTTGGGAATTGGATGCCTTTCGGGGCATCTGCATCCTGGGCATGGTGGTTGTCCATTTTATTTATGATTTGACCGTCCTCTATGCCCTTGTTTCCTGGCAGCCGCCGGCAGGTTTTCTGTTTTTGCAGCGGTGGGGCGGGATTTTGTTCCTGCTTTTATCGGGCACCTGCGTGACTTTGGGCTCCAAGGCCCTACTCCGGGGCGCGGTTGTGCTGGGCTGCGGACTGGTGGTCAGCGCCGGAACCTGGGCGCTTTACCGCTTTTTCTCCTTTTCGGAGAGTGTTCTGATTTACTTCGGCGTGCTCCACTGTCTGGGTGCGTGCATGCTGCTGTGGCCGGTTTTTTCCAGGCTGCCCCGGTGGGCGCTGGCAATCCTCGGCACGGTTTTGGCAGCGGTAGGTCTATATATCAACGGCTTGCGCGTTCCCTACCCCTGGCTTATGCCTTTTGGCATTCCCTGGCAGGGCATCGTGACCGCCGACTATTTCCCCTTGCTTCCCTATCTGGGCTTTTTCTTACTGGGGGCTGTGTTAGGCAAGACCTTCTATAAGGAAAAGGCCACCCGATTCCCCCGGGTCAATCCCCGGGCGCTGCCCATCCGGTTTTTGACCTTCTGCGGCAGGCAGTCGCTGTGGATTTACCTGCTGCACCAGCCGATTCTCAGCGGCATTTTTATGCTGCTGACTCTGTAATTACCACTTTGGAGGCTTTCCATGAACAAAACCAAGCTACACCGCCAGCTGCCCCGGCTGATTCTCCTGTCGGGCGGTTTGGGACTTCTGCTGCGCATCTTTTTGCTTAAGACCGATGCGCAGGGCTTTTTGCTGCCCAATCCCTTTGCCTCCACAGTCTTGATTCTTCTGACTCTGGGTGTGCTGACCGGACTTTTCTTCCTGTCCCGGTATTGGCAGGAGGGCAACAAATACAGCTTTAATTTCCCCGCCTCTCCCATTGCCGCCGCAGGCACGGGTCTGGCAGCCCTGAGTATTCTTCTTTACAGCATCATTTCCCTGGGCAGCGCCGCCGATTCCATCGACATTCTTACGCTGATTCTGGGACTGGCATCCGCTGCCGCATTGGGCTTTTGCGCCTGGTGCCGTTATCTGGGAAAGCGGCCGAATTTTCTTTTCTATCTGGTCGTCTGCGTATTCTTCATTTTTCTGCTGATTTGCCAGTACCGCAGCTGGAGTACAGACCCTCAGGTTTTGGATTACGCATATGGGCTGCTGGCAACGGTTTGCCTGATGCTGGCAAGCTACCACCGTGCCGCCTTTGCCGCCGACCAGGGCAAGCGGAGTCACTACGGCTTTTTTGCCCTGGCTGCCCTGTTTTTCTGCTGCGTTTCCCTTACCTCCTGGCGGGATATCGCGCTGTATCTGGGAACGGGGGCATGGATGCTGACGGATATCTGCAAGCTGATCCCCATGGGGGCTGTAAAATGAAGCTGCCGGAGTATGTACTGGAGTGCATAAACCGGCTGGAGGATGCCGGCTTTGCCGCCTACGCCGTAGGGGGCTGTGTCCGGGATGCCCTTTTGGGGCTGACGCCCCAGGACTATGACCTGTGCAGCGCCGCCCTGCCGGAGAAAATCAAGGAAATCTTTCAAGACTTCCCTCTGGTCCTTGCCGGAGAAAAGCACGGCACGGTAGGCGTGGTCACGGAACACCAGGTTGTGGAAATTACCACCTTCCGCACCGAAGGAACCTATGCCGACCACCGCCACCCCGACCGGGTGGCGTTCGTTACAGATATTGCTGAGGATTCGTCCCGCCGGGATTTTACCGTAAACGCCATGGCTTATTCCCCAACCCGGGGGCTTGCCGACCCCTTTGGCGGTCAGCAGGACTTGCAAGACCGGATTCTGCGCACTGTAGGTCAGCCGGAAGAGCGGTTTCGGGAGGATGCCCTGCGGATTGTAAGGGGTGTGCGGTTCTGCGCCCGATATGCGCTAACGCCGGAAAAGAACACGGAAGCGGCTATGATTTCCCTTTCGCCGCTGATGGACAGCCTGGCCCGGGAGCGGGTGTTTGACGAGTTATGTAAACTGATTCTGTTTATTACGCCGCTCCAAATGCGCCGGTTTGCCCCGGTTCTTACCCAGCTGATTCCGGAGCTTGGTCCCACGGTGGATTTTTGCCAGCACAGCCGGTTTCACGCCTACGACATTTTTACCCACACCGCCCATACCCTTGCCGCAGCGCCCCGGACGCTGCCCCTGCGGTGGGCTGCCCTGCTTCATGACATTGGAAAGGCGGCAACCTTTACCCAAGACGAAACCGGGGAGGGGCATTTTCTGGGTCACGCCAAAGTCAGCGCCCAGATGGCGGAGGAGATCCTCCGCCGCCTGAAAGCCCCCACCGCTCTGCGGGAACGGGTGGTATTCCTAATTGAAAAGCACATGGCACCCCTGTTCCCAGACCGAAAGCTCCTGCGCCGGCGGCTGAGCCAATACGGCGAAGAGGCGGTATTTCAGCTGCTGCAGCTGCAGAAAGCGGATTTGCTGGGCACCGGAAAGTCCGGGGACGGACCGGATTATGCCGCCACGGAGCAGCTGCTCCGGGAAATTTTGGCGGAAAACGCCTGCCTGAGCATCAAGAATCTGGCAGTCAACGGATACGATTTGCTTGCCCTTGGAGTTTCCGGACCTGCTCTGGGAAAGCTGCAGCGGCAGCTGCTTAACCTGGTGGTGGAGGAAACCCTCCCCAACGAACGGACGGCCCTGCTTGCCGCCGCAACCAACATTTTACAAGGAGAATCGTTATGAAAATTGCCATCGTCACCGGCGCGTCCTCCGGCATGGGCCGGGAGTTTGTCCTGCAGCTGAGCGGGTATGTATCCGTGGAGGAAATCTGGGTCATCGCCCGTCGGAGCGAAGCTTTGGAATCTCTTAAAAATGAGGTTTCCGTGAAAATTCGCCCCATTTCCCTGGATTTGTGCGAAAACGAAAGCTTTGACACCATGGAAAAACTGCTGGCGGAGGAAAAGCCGGAAGTGGCGCTGCTGGTCAACGCCGCAGGCTTCGGTAAATTCGGTGCATTCGACAAAGTGCCCCTCCAGGACGACCGGCGGATGATTGCCCTGAACTGCACCGCTCTGGTGATGATGACCCGGCTGGTGCTGCCCTATATGAAAAATGGCAGCCACATTTTGCAGCTGGACAGCTTGTCTGCCTTCCAGCCCGTCCCCTTTATCACCACCTACGGCGCTACCAAGGCATTCGTCTTAAGCTACAGCCGGGCCATGAACCGGGAGCTCCGCCCCCGGGGCATCCGGATGATGGCCATGAACCCGGGCTGGGTGAAAACCGAGTTTTTCAACCACGCCCTTACCACCAACTCCGGCGAGGTGACCTACTATAACCACCTGTACGAGGCAAGGGACGTGGTTGCCACCGGTCTGAAGGATTTGTACAAAACCAAAAAGGACTACTCCGTTCACGGCCTTCCCATCAAGCTGCAGGTTATGGCCGTGAAGCTCCTGCCCCACGGCATGGTGATGAAGACCTGGATGAATCAGCAAAAGACTCCGAAAAACAACGAGAATCTTACCACCGAGGAAAGAAAATGAGAAAGCTAACCGCCCTTTTGCTCCTTTTGTGTCTGCTGCTGGGGTGCACCCCGGCCCAGACCCCCGCTCCCGCTCCCACTCCCGATGCCCAAACACCTCTGTTTGTCCACTATATCGATGTGGGGCAGGCAGACTGCACACTGCTCAAATACGGTGATGTGGACATCCTTATCGATGCCGGTAACCGTGCCGACGGCAAGCAGGTGGTATCCTATCTGACCCGGCTGGGGGTGGACGATTTGGAGCTGGTGATTGCCACCCACCCCCACGAAGACCACATCGGCGGCATGTCCGATGTCTTGAAGGCCTTTGAAATTGAGACCATCTGGACAACCACCGCAACCTACAACACCTCGGTTTACCGCTCTTTTGTAGAACAGATTGCCAAGGAAAAGCTGAACCTGCACCACCCCAAACCCGGGGAGGTACATAGCTTTGAGGATATTCAGCTGACGGTGCTGGGCCCCATGCGGGAAACCTATCCAGACCTTAATGATACATCCATTGTGGTCATGGCGGAGTTTCTCGGAAAGCGGTTTTTGTTCACCGGGGATATGGAGAGCATTGCCGAAACCGAAATGATGGCCTCCGGGGCAGATGTGAAAGCAGATGTGCTGAAGGTGGGTCACCACGGCAGCTATTCCTCCACCAGCTATTCTTTTTTAAAGGCTGTTGACCCGGACTACGGCATCATCCCCGTGGGCCGCAACAACGAATACGGACACCCCCACGCCGCGCCGCTGACCCGACTCATTGGTCTGGGTGTCCAGGTCTACCGCACCGACACCATGGGCACTGTGGTATGCGCCACCGACGGCAATACCCTTGCCTTTTTCCAGGAGATGGACGGAGTTGTAGAAGGCGTAAAACCCGCCGCTTGATCTTTTCAAAATCCCACGAAGGGAGGGAACGCCCGTGCCGAATCAAAAAACACCCCTGTGTCTGGGTTTACTGGCCCATGTGGACGCCGGAAAAACCACGCTGTCCGAGGCGCTTTTATATGCCGCCGGTGCCAGAAGGAATCTGGGACGGGTGGATCATGGTGACGCCTTTCTGGACAGCCACCGCTTGGAGCGCCAACGGGGCATCACCATTTTCTCCAAGCAGGCACTGCTGTCCACCCAAAGCCGGGACATCACCTTGATTGACACCCCCGGTCACGTGGACTTTTCCCCGGAGGCGGAGCGGAGTCTGCGGATACTGGACTGCGCCGTGCTGGTCATCAGCGGTACCGACGGAGTTCAGGCTCATACTTTGACGCTGTGGCGGCTGCTGGAGCGGTATCACATTCCCACCTTCCTCTTTATCAACAAAATGGATTTACCGGATACGGACCGGGCAAAACTGCTGCAGGGTCTGCAGCGGGAGCTTTCCCCCGGCTGTATCCCTATGGATGAAGACTTTTTCGAGCAATGCGCCCTTTGCGATGAAGCGCTGCTGGAAAACTATCTCGCCGGCGGAGAGATTTCCGGAGAAAGCATTCGGGCTCTGGTTTCCGCCCGGAAGCTATTCCCCTGCTGCTTTGGCTCTGCCCTGCGGCTGCAGGGTGTGGCGGATTTGCTGTCTGCATTGGACGCCTACGCTCCCATTCTTCCCTATGGCGAAGAATTTGCCGCCCGGGTCTATAAGATTTCCCGAGATTCCCAGGGCAACCGACTGACTTGGATGAAGGTCACCGGCGGAGAACTGAAGGTTCGTTCCCAAATAGATTATGTAAACCAAAAGGGTGATTCCCTTTCGGAAAAAGCGGTGCAGCTGCGGCTGTATTCCGGCGAAAAATTCACCGCCCCCGAGGTTGCCTTTGCGGGGCAGACCATTGCCGTTACCGGCTTGTCCGCCACCTATGCCGGGCAGGGTCTGGGGGCTGAGCCCGACGGACCGGCGGCGGTATTGGAGCCGGTGATGACCTACCGGATTGCTCTGCCCCAAGGCGTGGATGCCCAGACTGCTCTGCCCAAGCTGCGGCTTTTGGAGGAGGAAGACCCCCAGCTTCACATACTCTGTGACAACGGCCAAATCCATGTTCAAATCATGGGCAAGGTACAGCTGGAAATCCTCCGGGCACTGGCTGCGGAGCGGTTTTCCATGGACATCCATCTGGAAGACGGGCAGATTTTCTACAAGGAAACCATTCTCGACACCGCGGAGGGCGTGGGACATTTTGAGCCCCTGCGCCACTATGCGGAGGTGCACCTGCTTCTGGAGCCGCTAAGCCGGGGCAGCGGACTGGAATTTGCCACGGCGTGTCCTACCGACATTCTGGACGCCCACTATCAGAATCTGATTCTGACCCATATGGCAGAAAAGGTTCACCGGGGCGTGCTCACCGGCGCGCCCGTTACGGATATGAAAATCACATTACTGATTGGCAAGGCTCACCTAAAGCACACGGAAGGCGGCGATTTCCGCCAGGCCACCTACCGGGCCATCCGGCAGGGTCTGATGCAGGCGAAGTCCCAGCTTTTGGAGCCTTGGTACTCTTTCATTCTGACATTGCCTACAGAAACCGTGGGCCGGGCAATTACCGACATCCGGGCCATGGGCGGTGAATTCGACAGCCCGGAAAGCAACGGCTCGGTTTCCACAGTTACCGGAAGTGTGCCCGCCTCCCAGCTGGGGGACTATGCCGACCAGGTTGCTGCCTACACCCAAGGCCGGGGACGGCTGCAGCTGGCGCCGGCAGGCTACCGACCCTGCCACAACACAGAAGCTGTGGTGGAAAGCATGGGCTATGACCCCGAAGGGGATTTGGACAACACCCCGGACTCCGTTTTCTGCGCCCACGGGGCCGGCTTTACGGTAAAATGGCATCAGGTGGCGGAGTATATGCACCTGGAAAGCGGTATAAAAGCGGAAACGCCGCCCCAGATTCTTTCCCGGAATGTGTACGCCGAGGACAAAACCCTGGAGGCCATTATGCGGCGGGAATTTGGCGACCTGAAAACGCCCCTTTACAACGCCCCCCGAAACCTGCCTGCCACCGAATCGGTTACCATCCGTCCGCCCCGTCAGCAATATTTGATTGTGGACGGCTACAACATCATTTTTGCCGCAGAAGCGCTGGCGGAGCTGGCCCGGGAGGATTTGGACGCCGCCCGGCGGACCTTATGCGACCGGCTGAGCAGTTACGCCGGCTACCGGAAATGCCGGGTGGTACTGGTCTTCGACGGCTATAAGGTCAAGGGCAATTTGGGGGAAAAGGTTCAGTATCACAACATCCAGGTGGTCTACACCAAAGAAAACGAAACCTGCGACAGCTATATCGCAGGGCTGATTACCCAAATCGGCAGCAGCTACGCCATTCGGGTGGCAACCTCGGATGCGCTGGTTCAGCTCAGCGCCCTCCGGTCCGGCTTTGTCCGGGTCTCCGCCCGGGAGCTTCTGGCAGAATTGGAAAGCACCCGTAAGGAAATGGAAAAACACTTCTAATCACAGCCACTGGCCCCCTTAGGGCCTTTTACCAGCCGAGCCTATATTATCTTTCGCTTGCATGCCCTGCCCTACCACCGCAGATGGTGTTATGTACGCACCCAAAGGCTCCCTTGTGTAAAGGGTAAGCGAAGCGTCGCCGTGGGAGTGAATGACAGCCCAGTGGGCTGTCAGAGCCACGGCGGGGTCCTCCGTAGAGGGCTGTCACGCGGTCAGCGTGACTGAGGGATTGTCACTACGAATACAACCCCTCCGAGCAAAATCAAAGATTTTGCCCACCTCCCCTTACACAGGGGAGGCAAGCCGCTGCGGCGGGACTGGGCATAGCTAAAGCTTTTCGAAACCACCAGCACTTTAACCAACAAACAGCAGGGGCGACTCTCGTCGCCCCTGCTGTTTTATAAGGTTTTCAGGAAAGCCTCGATTTCTTCCTTGCCATCCAGAACACCGATTTCCAGATGATTTTCCGCGCTGGCATAAGGCTCCAGCATGGGAATGCGGCCTTGCTCCTTCAGCTGCTCGCGGTTGCAGCCATAGGTGTTGCAGGGCTCCAAGCCCACCACATAATCGTGGGCAGACATCTTCTTCCACTGAAGCAAACCGGAAAGATTTTTCGTATCGAACCGGACATAAGCGCCCAGCCCCAGCCCCTCATTGTAAATCACAGCGGCTGCCGTATCGCCGGTTTGTACCGTGTGCAGATACAGCTCCTCCGGGCAGTTGGGTACCGGCTCGGCCATGGTGCGGTAGTCGCTGGTGGCCTTCGTAACGGGTTCGACGGTCGTATTCCCGGACACCGCTACCTTGCTGTCCGCCTGCAGGAGGGGATAACCGAAGTTGATATGATACAGCATCAGATAGGGCTCTGCCGTGGCCTCGAAATTGGTAACCACATCGTGAATCCGGATGGTCTTGTCGAAAAGCCCCGTTTGGATCGTTCTGCGCAGGGACAGATGGCGGCTGAACACCTTGGTCTGGTGCATTTCACCGGTGGCGGTGAGAAGATAGTCATCTCCCTCCCACCGGGTATCCGTACCGAAGGTCTTTGCCGGCACATGGCCGGTTCTGCCGTGGGTGGGGAAAATGCCCCCAACCGCGCTGTGTCCGCCGGCATTGTCCAAACCGCAGGTAACCATAGCGCCGGCAGGCCACTGCTCTGCAAATTCCCCGTTCATGGCGTTATAGGCCAGGGGAGAAGTCAGCCCGTTTTTGGACTGAAAACTAAAATTTACGCCCTTGTAGGAAAGGTCAAACAAATCCATACACCGGTCGGGCACCACGGTAAAGCGCAGACCGGCCGCATTGTAAAACTCCGCCAGCTGAATGCCCTGCCCCCTGCCCCGCAGGAGGGTGGATTCCCGGATTCCGGCAAGCTGGTCAATGTTGCCCAGTTTCTGTAACAGCGCGGTATTCATATCCCGTTCTCCTTTCCGGTTACCGGATGACCACAACATCAAAGCCCATCATGGTGCCGAACGCCTCCAGCTCCTCAACCAGTACATCGTAGACCATGGCGCTGTGATGGGTGCCGCCATGGAGGGAATATTCCTTCAAAAATTCCGGCAGCTTCTTATTGGGCTTGTACCAGCCCTGGGTGGAATAGCGGTACACGCCCCGCTCTAAGCCCACATCCAGCATCTTGCCGGGGCAAAGGATCAGCGTAAAGCTGTCGTTCATAGGCGCCAGATTCACAAGGCACACCTCGCCCGCCCGGCCGCAGCTGTACATACCCACATTGCCGTTGCCAGACTTTACATTGCGGATAATCGGCTTCCACTGGGCAAGGTTGGGATTGCTCTCACCCATGTGGCTCATAAGCAGCACATCCTGCTCCCAGTCGGGGCAGAACATTTCTGTAAAGGTGGTATTGGGATACGCCGCAAACAGAGCGCCCACCAGACCGGCAGTCAGAGCGTCGCCCTCGCCGGCGTAGCCCTGACCCCGCCCCAGAATCTTGCAGCACTCCGGGAAGGGCATCTTGGGCAGGCCGCAGCTATTCAGCGCCTGGAAATTGACGGTGCAGGCAGTCAGCTTTTCCTCCTCCATCCACTTGCGGATGGCAAGGCCGGATTTGGTGGCCAGTCGGTATCCCTCGGCATCGCCAATCTCAATGGTGAATCGTTCGGCATCCCGGGCAATTTCTTCCTCCACCTCTTCATTGGTGACCTTGTCCAGGTATTCCCGGACCACCTCGCCGGTCATACGGAAAACCTCTGCGCCGATGTCCTGGCGGTAACGCTCATCGGAAATCAGGAAATCGCCCATGCCGGCAAAGCTGCCACCCACAGAGCCGACTCTGGCGGTCTGATATGCCTTAGCCACTGCCGCAGCCCGGCACATACCCGCCACTTCGCTGATCACCTCGCTGTGCAGCGCATGGCCGGCGCAGATATAGTAGGGCTTGCCGTTGCGCTTGAGAAGGTTACACATATCTTGAACGCCATGGATGCCGTGGTTGGGCATAATGCCTTTTTCATAATTTGCTGTCTTGATCAGGCTGTAGGACGGGGTGGTGTCCAGCACGATAATCGGTGCTTTCAGCTGCAAAAGCGCATCAATGGATTCCAGGGAAGGAGAATACGCCAGATGCTGGGTAATCACCGCGGTGACATCCTCTGCGTTAAACTTGTCCACAGCCCGCTGGAATTCCGGCTGAAGGCGGCAGACCTCGTCTGCCATCACCACTTCTATACCCTGGCTTTCCAGCATGGAAACCATCATATTCATATGGGCTACCATGGGGTCCCGGGTATGGGGATTGGACTTGTCGTAAAGCTCAATGTAAAAGGGCAAATAACCTACTTTGATTTTGTTCACGGTTTTTTCTCTTTTTTCGTTTGGTTTTCAGAGAACGCATTCTCTTGATAATTGCATTATAGCATCTCTTCCCGTCCATGAAAATGGAATTTTTCCATTTATTTATGGAAAATTACCATTCTGTCCCCCGATTGTCTGCCCGAAATACCAGTGGTTATGCCTGCTGTCTGGCTTTTCTGCTGCGAATGATTTCCGGAAGGTATACCGCTGCCAGATAGACCGCAATAATCGGCACCACGCAATAAAGATACCAGTACGGTACAGGAATCAAATCGTAAAACACCTGCATCAGTGGAATCTCCGGGCCCAGAGAATACATGTAATTTACGGCAATATCCAGCCCGTTGGCTGTGCAGTAGTCATTGATTCCCAGATTGATAAAATGAATCAGCGTGTAGCTGCCCATGGTAATTCCAATGGTGGAAAGAATGCACTTAGGATCCTTTTCCACAAGACCCAGCAAAAACAGCAGAATGGGAATGCCGAATTCCAGCACATGGGGGAAGAAATAAAAGGCGAACACGCTGCTGAACACCTCAAAATCCGCCTGTGCCGTATTGACTACCACTGCCGCCAAAGCCCCTAGCCCCCACAGCAGAAGAAGATTTCCCATATGCTTGTTGCGGGTAAATACCGCAACGGGCAGCACCAGCGCATTGATAGAGCAAAGGTGCAACGGCAGATATTCCAGGGGAGAACCCCACATCAGCAGATTAAAAACGACCGCCGCAATACCGGAAAAGGACAAGCCTCCCAGCACTCCGATCTGCACCTTACGGCTTGCCTTTCGCAGCGCAAAATACAGACCGACCACCAGCGCAGCGCCCAACGCCAGCGTCCCCAAATGAACGATTCCGAAAGATCCCCATTTCATAGTCTTCATTCCTTTCTCAATATCTGTCAAGTTTATACAAAATTCTCCACCGACTGTCAAGCCTTTTCCGAAAACCACAGAAAATCTTAAACTTTTTACTTTCCTTTTTCCGCCTTTCATGTATAATAATGGTATACCCCCAAAAAAGGAGGCACACCTATGAAGAAAAACCCCCATGATGTCGGAAAGGTTGAGCATTTTTACCGCCGGATTCTCCACATTCTGGAGCTGACCATCGCCGCAATTTCCGTTGTGGTGCTGGTGGTTTCGCTGGGCGTGGAGGTCTACCGGATGGTAACCGTGGCCGACTACTTTACCGATGTCCATAATTTCCTTCACAACATTTTGACCATCGTGGTTGGTCTGGAATTTGTGCGCATGCTCATCGACATGACCCCGGGCAACACCCTGGAGGTGCTGATTATGGCTACCGCCCGGCATATCATTATGAACCACAACAACGACTGGACTTTGCTCATTGGCATTGTCTGTATCGCCATTTTGTTTGCCATTCGCCGTTTCCTGATCCCCCGTCAGGAAATGACCGAGGATTTGGTAGAGTTGGAATAAGTACGCAAAAAATCCGCCCCCAAGGGGCGGATTTTGTCAATTTTCAGATGCCTGAGCCGCATTGCGGTAGTCTGTGGGCGATACACCCACCAGCTTCTTGAACACCTTGGAAAAATACAAGGGGTTTGCAAAGCCGCAAAGCGCCGCCACCTCCGACAGCGGGCGGTCATCCTCCTTCAGCAGATCCCTTGCCCGCTGAATGCGAATTTCATTGAGATATTCGGAAAAGCGCCAACCGGTCCGTTTTTTGAACAGGGCAGACAGGTATTTTTCGTTGTAGAAGAAGATGACGGATACCGTGCCCAGAGAAAGCTCCGGATTGGAGTAGTTTTTGTCAATGTGCTCCAGAATGGTGGCAAATCTGTCACTTTTCCCGTCGGAATCCCCGCTGCCCTTCTGCCCCAAAACAGACAGCGTATACAGCATCACGCTCTCCGTCAGCACATGGGCATTGGCCGGGTTCACTCTGCGGATGGAATCCATCCAGAAATCCAGAAGCTCGTTGTGGTTTTCATAAACCGAGAATTCTTCCTCCACGCCCATGCTCTTGAGCAGCGGAGCTGCCCCATCGCCGCTGAAGGATATGTACAGATACACAAAATTTTCGTAGTCTGTAATCTCATACGCCTGATACGGACCGGTAATAAAAACCGTTCCCGGCTTTAGCGTCCGGGTCAAATTCTTCCCTTTCATCACCGCCGTACCCCGAAGGACGAGATACATGTGATAGTTGGCATGCAAAAAGGGCTGCTTCAGCTTATGAATACCCACTTCGAATACAAAATGGTGGTAGGATATTGCTCCGTCGTACCCTTTGTCGGGAATCGAATTGCAGATGTCTTTCATGCGCCATCACCTCGTTTCGATTATATCAATTTCTTCAAACAAAATCAATATATAGATTTTTTACATATAAATCTGGGATTTTTTCATTTGCAAATCCCATGTCTGTGTTATAATGACGGTAGCTGACAGATTTCTGTCAGCAAATACACTCTGCATAATAAGGAGACTGTGTTATGAAAAAATACCGTGTTGGTGTCGTAGGCTTTGGCCACCGGGGCAGACATATGTGCAAGCTGGCTGCCATGTTCGATTGTGCTGAGATCGTCGCAGGCTGCGACATCCGCCCCCACAACTGGTTTGAAACCCAGTGGCTCAGCAATGCCCCTATGGCGGAAATGTTCCCCAATGCCACATTCTACGAAGATTACGACAAGATGCTGGAAGAAGCCAATCTGGATGTGGTCATCGTAGAAACCGGCGCCGACATCCACGCCGACTTCTGCTGCAAGGCGCTGGAAAAGAACATTAACGTTCTTTCCGACATTCCTCTGGTTGCCAGTCTGGAAGAGGCTGAAACGATTTGGAAGGTTTCTCAGAAATCCAAGGCCGTCCTCTCCACCGGCGCAAATCCCAACTACAAAAGATATACCTTCTACCTGCAGGATTTCTACAAAAAGGGTCTGCTGGGTGAACCGGTATTCATGGAAGCCGAGTACATCCACTGGACGCTGCCCGGCAGTGAGTCTTCTATCCACTACAATGAAAACGGCGACTGGCGGAAGCTCCTGTCCCCCATCCGCTACTGCACCCACTCCCTGGGCCCCCTGCTCACCGTGGTAAAGGAAGACCTGCGCTATGTCAGCTGCTTCGGCACCGGCAGACGGGCTCCGGCTTCCGCGTATGGCCATAGCCATGTTAAGGACGACCTGCAGAGCGCTCAGTTCCGCACCGAGGACGGCGTGGTCATCCACATGACCCGTGCCGGCCGCGTCCGTTCCAAAATTCCCACTCACACCTACCGTGCTTTCGGCACCGAGGGCTACATCGAACTGATGTACAGAGGCCCCAAGATGACCATTCAGTACAACTCCATGAAGGAGCTGGATACCGAGCTGCACACTGTGGACGGTAAATCCATTCCTCCGGAATACGAGTACAGCAGCAAGGCCGAGGCTGCCGGTCACGGCGGTATTGACTATGCCATGATGGACTACTTCTTCCGTGCTCTGGATAAGGGCGAAGCCGCTGTTTCCGTAAAGGAAGGCCTGCGGATGACCATCCCCGGCATCTATGCGGAAGAATCCGCTAAGCGGGGCGGTCAGGTAATGAAGATCCGCTACCCCTGGGACGAAGACTGGACCACCGAATTTGATGACTAATCTATACAAAAAATGTGCGTACCGTTTGGTACGCACATTTTTTATTCTTCCCGAAGGACATGAGCGCCCTGGAATTCCACATGCAGCGGAAGCATTTCCCAGGAGGCGGTGGTAATTGCTCCCAAGCGCTTGGCAAGCTTTTCTTCCAGACCCGGATTGCGGGTGATGCACAGCAGGGTCGGACCTGCGCCGCTGAGGCAGAAGGCTGCACCGGTGGTGCGAATCAGGCTTTCAATCTGGTCGTAGTCGGGAATCATGGACTTGCGGTAGGGCTGATGGATTCTGTCCTGCATGGCGTTGCGCAGCAGCTTTTCGTCACCCAGCTCCAGCGCCTTCAGCACCAGTGCGCCGTGGGCGATGTTATACACCGCATCTGCCCGGACATACTGGCTGGGCAGCGCCTCACGGGCAACAGAGGTAGGCAGGGTAAAGTCTGGTACCAAGGCGAGGAACTCCCATTCGCTGTGCAGGGGGAAATTCACGCAAACCGGTAAACCATTGTCCACCATGGACGCCGTCAGACCGCCGAAAAAGGCAGGTGCTAAGTTATCCGGGTGACCTTCCATGGCGTTGGTGATGTTGAGTAAGCCCTGGGTGGACAGCTTGTTGCCCCGCAGAACATTGGCGCCCATAGCGCCCGCCACCAGCAGCGCAGCGGAAGAACCCAAGCCCCGGCAAATGGGAATCTGGCTCTCAATGTGGATTTTAATGCCCCGGATTTCTTCGCTTAGGGAAGCCAGAACCGCGCAGTAAGAGGTGTAGGCAAGATTATCAGGTCCTGCAAATTCCTCATCGCAGCCGGTAATCTCCAGGCCAGCATCGGTTTCTTCAAAGGTAACATCGGTGTAAAGACTCAGGGCGCAGCCAAAGGCGTCAAAGCCCGGGCCCAGATTCGCCGTGGTTGCCGGCACACGGATGGTAACTCGTTTCATATGTCTCTCTCCTTATCGAATCTTGCGGACAAAGTCCGGCATTTGGTCTTTGTCAATCACACCGGTATGGCGCAGCGGCAGGCTTTCCAAATCCGCCAGGCTCTTAGGAATGGGAACGCCGGTCAGCTGCTGCAGCTTGCGCATCTGGGTAAATTCATCCCCGGCAGTATCCCCGCCGATGGCGGAAAGCACCGCTGTGGGGAACTTGTAGGGGGATGCGGTGGACAGCACCACCATGGGCCGGCTGTCACAGGTTTGAACCCGGTAGCGCTCTGCCGCCACCCAACCGGAGGCGGTGTGGGGGTCACAGAGGTAGCCATAGTCAGCATAGACCCGGGCAATGGCGTCCTGCCCCTCTTCGTCGGTAGCAGACGAACCCCAGAACTGGGAGGAAATCCGCTGATACAGCTCTTCCGGAACGGTATATTTTCCTTCCTCCTTCAGCTGATTCATCAGCTGCGCCACCAGCGCTGTATCCATGCTCTCCAGATACAAAAGCCGCTCCAGATTGGAACTGACCAAAATATCCATAGAGGGCGACAGGGTCTTATGGAAGGGCCGCAGGCGGCTGTAAGTACCGGTGGACAAAAACTCCGTCAGCACATCGTTGGCATTGGAGGCGCAAATCAGCCTGCCCACGGGAAGACCCATTTTTTTGGCAAGATAGCCCGCCAGAATGTCACCAAAGTTACCGGTAGGCACGGAGAAGTTTACTTCATCTCCCAGCCGGATTTCCCCACGCTTCCACAAATCCCGGTAGGCCTTGAAATAATACATCATCTGGGGCACCAGACGGCCGATGTTAATGGAATTGGCGCTGGAAAGGGGCAGTGTTCCCTCCGCCGGTGCAGAAAAAATTTCCTTCACGCCGGTCTGGGCATCGTCGAAGTTGCCCCGAATGGCGCAAACCGTCACATTTTCGCCGGGCTGGCAGACCATCTGCCGCCGCTGCACCAGAGAAACACCCCCGTCAGGGTAGAACACACAAATTTTAATGCCGGGAACATCCTGAAAGCCCACCAGCGCAGCCTTTCCGGTATCGCCGGAGGTGGCGGTGAGAATCAGCACATCTTCTGTTTCGCCCTCTTTCTTCCGGGCGGCGGTCATCAGCTGCGGCAGCATGGAAAGGGCCACATCCTTAAAGGCAGCGGTAGGGCCACGGTAGAGCTCCAGAACCGTCATATCCCCCACCTTGACGGTAGGTGTCAGCTCCTCGGTTTCAAATTTCCCACGGTAGGCTTTGTCCACCAATTCCCCCATATCGGGAATGTCCGGCAGGAAAGCGGTGAGAATCATTCGGGCCATCTCCATGGGCTCTGCCTCCACGCAGGAGCGCCAATTCAGGCTGGGAAGCTGCTCCGGCAGGTAAAGACCGCCGTCCGGTGCCAGCCCCAAAATCACAGCCCGGGCGCTGTTTACAGCGGTTTTCTGCCCCCGGGTAGAACGATATTGCATAATTTTTTCCTCCTCAAACGCCCGTTTCTTCGCTTCTCTTACAAAAGAGGAACTTTTTTCCCGAAAAGACTTGGTTTTTCAATAGGTATATGATATACTTTACCTGCTGAAAAAGCAAGCATTTTTGAAAAAAGTGTAATCTGGAGGAAACCGTATGAGAATCGGACTGCTGGGCTTTGGTGTCGTAGGCAAAGGTGTTTACGATATTGTGGCAAAGCTTAAGAATATCGAAGTTGTAAAGGTGCTGTGTCTGGAGGATATTACTTTGCCGGACGCCCAGGTTGTCAACAGCTTTCAGGAGATTGTGGAAGACGACACCATCGACACCGTGATTGAAGCCATGGGCGGTCTGCACCCGGCTTATGAGTTTGTCCGTGCCGCCATGGAAGCCGGAAAGAACATCGTTACCTCCAACAAAGCATTGGTTGCCACCTTCTACGACGAGCTGATTCCTCTGGCAGAAGAAAAGGGCTTAAAATTCCGCTGCACCGCAGCAGTGGGCGGCGGCATCGGCTGGCTGTCCGAGCTGGAGCGGGCTAACCGGGTTCAGACCATCAACCAGGTAGGCGGCATCATGAACGGCACCTGCAACTATATTCTCGATTCCATGACCTGCAAAGGTTTGACTTACGCCGATGCCCTGAGCCAGGCCCAGGGTCTTGGCTATGCCGAGGCCAACCCCACCACCGATGTGGAGGGTATCGACACCTGGCATAAGGTCATCCTTTCCAGCAACATTGCCTTCGGCATCAGCCTGGACAGTGCCTCTGTGCCCGTTGCCGGCATCTCCCGGATTCAGGCGGAGGATGTGCAGAACTTTGCCGACCACGGCTATGTCTGCAAGCTGATTTCCACCGGCAAGCGGACGGAAAACGGCTTCCGGGTTTTCGTTCAGCCCACCCTCTGCCCCCAGGGCTCTCCCGAGGCGGCTGTGCCTGCCAACTATAATCTGATTACCCTGGTGGGTGAAACCTCCCAGCGCATGAGCTTCTACGGCCAGGGCGCCGGACGTTACCCCACTGCATATAATGTGGTGCAGGATTGCCAGGATATCCTGAATGGCACCGGCTTCTACTGCAAATACGGCAAAAAGGTGACCGTCACCAACGACGAGCTTATGGTCTACTATGTCCGCGGCTGTGAGGACGGCTCTCTGGAGGCCGCCCAGCATTGGGGCAACGCCATCATCACCGTGCCCATGGCAGTGCAGGCCATGCACGCATGGCTGAAAGAACACCCCGGCGCATTCATTGCCGGACTCCCCGATCAAATCCCCTAACATCCATTCGGAAAGAAGGAATATACATGCTGAAAGTTACAAAATTCGGCGGCTCCTCCATGGCAGACGCCGGACAATACCAAAAAATCCGGGATATTCTCCAGGCTGACCCCGCCCGGCGAATCGTGGTAGTTTCTGCTGCCGGCAAGCGCCACAGCAAGGATCACAAGATTACCGATTTGCTGTATCTGTGCCATGCCCACACCCAGTACGGCGTGGACTGCACCGGCGTATTCGATATGATCACCTCCCGGTATCTGCAGATTCGGGACGATTTGAAGATTCAGCTGGACCTGGAATCGGAGTTTGCCGAGCTGAAGCAGCGGCTGGACGCCAAAGCCGTTACCCAGGATGAGCTGGCCAGCCGGGGCCAATACTTCTCCGCCAAGCTGATGGCCGCCTACTTGGGTTTCCAGTTCATCGACTCTGCCAACTGGGTCAAGTTTAACTTCGACGGCACCGTCGACCAGAGCGCCTCCTATGATGCCCTGCGCAAGCAGGTGGTTATGGGCAAGGGCGCTGTGATTCCCGGCTTCTACGGTCTGATGCCCGACGGACATATCCGTACCTTCAGCCGCGGCGGCAGCGATATCACCGGTGCGTTGGCGGCAGCTGCGCTGGATGCGGATGTCTACGAAAACTGGACCGACGTTTCCGGTATCTTAATGGCTGACCCCCGGATCGTGGAAAACCCCGAGGCAATCCCCGAAGTCACCTACGACGAACTGCGGGAGCTGAGCTACTCCGGTGCCCAGGTTCTCCACGAGGGTTCTATCTTCCCCGTCCGGGAAAAGAACATTCCTCTGAACATCCGCAACACCAATGCCCCCAACGATGCCGGTACGATGATTAAAGAATCCTTTGATGCCGACACCGACCCCAACCGCTTCATTACCGGTATCACCGGCAAAAAGGATTTTACCATTATCTCCATGAGCAAGCGGGGCATGAGCAATCAGGTTGGCGTTCTGCGCAAGGCGCTGACCGTTCTGGAGCGGCATAATTTGAGTGTGGACTACGTACCCAACGGCATTGATACCGTTTCTCTGGTACTGCCTACGGAAAATGTCGCCCCCCATCTGTACACCATTCTGGCGGAGCTGCAGCAGGATGCAGAGCCGGATACCCTTTCCGTTCACGATCAGGTGGCTGTGGTTGCTGCCGTCGGCCGGAAGATGGCGTTCCGGCCCGGTATTTCCGGTAAGATTTTCGCTGCTCTGGGCGAAGCGGGCATCAATATCCGCATGATCAACCAGGGTCCCGACGAACTGAACATCATCTTCGGCGTGGATAACCGGGATTTTGCCCAGGCCATTCGGGTGCTGTATCACAGCTTCACCAAGTAATTTGTAATGTGAGGGAATGAATATGAAAACCTATACTGTAGCTGTTCTCGGCGCAACCGGCGCTGTAGGACAGGAAATGATTAAGATTCTCCAGGAGCGGAATTTCCCCGTGGGTAAGCTGGTGCCCCTGGCAAGCAAGCGCAGCGCCGGCAAGACCCTGACCTTCCGGGGTGAAGAAGTCACCATTGAGGAGGCCTGCGAGACCGCTTTTGCCGGTGTGGATATCGTGCTGGGTGCTGCGGAAAACGATGTGGCAAAGGCCTTGGCTCCCGCCATTGTGGCCGCCGGTGCGGTGTTTGTGGATAACTCCTCCGCCTTCCGCTTAGACCCCAAGGTGCCCCTCATCGTTCCCGAGGTCAACCCCGAGGATGTGAAGTGGCACAGCGGTATTATCTCCAACCCCAACTGCTCCACCATCATCACCGTCACCGCTGCCAACGCTCTGAACTCCATCGCCCCCATCCGGTCCATGACCGCCTCTACTTACCAGGCCGTTTCCGGCGCCGGTGCCCAGGGCCCCGTGGAGCTGATGAACGAGGTGGAAGCCCTGCGCAAGGGCGAAACCTACGAGCCCAAGGTGTTCTCCCACCAGATTGCCTACAATCTGATTCCCCAGATTGGCGGCGAGCAGGTAGACGGCTATACCAGCGAGGAAATGAAAATGCAGAACGAGGGCAGAAAGATTATGCACCTGCCCCCGCTGAATGTCCCCTGCACCTGCGTTCGGGTGCCCGTGGTTCGCAGCCACTCCATTTCCGTCAGCTGCCACTTTGATGTGCCCGTTACCGTGGAGCAGGCCCGGCAGGCCATCGCAAATGCCCCCGGCTGCGCTCTGGTTGACGATTTGAGCAAGAAGATGTACCCCATGCCTCTGGACACCTCCGATCAGGACACGGTGTTCGTAGGCAGAATCCGCCCCGACCTCACCGACGAATGCGGCATCGCCCTGTGGTGCTGCGGTGACCAGGTCCGCAAGGGCGCTGCCACCAACGCCATCCAGATTGCGGAGCTGCTGATTCAGTAAGACGCAAAAATCCCGGGTCTTTCGACCCGGGATTTTTTCTGCAATTCATACGCCCAGCAGCGCCTGGGCAAAGAGGAAATACACCACCAGCGACAGCGCGTCCACAATGGTGGTAATGAAGGGACTTGCCATTACCGCAGGGTCTAATCGGCAGGCCTTTGCCAGCATAGGCAGAATGCAGCCCACCAATTTCGCGCACACCACGGTCACCGCCAGGGTCAGGCATACCACCGCATCCACCATTAAGGTAATGTTTTCGTTGCCCATGAGCCACCTGTCCACCAGCCAGATTTTCACAAAGCAGGCCACCGCCAGGGCAATGCCGCACAGGAGCGAAGTACCGAATTCCTTCCACAGCACCCGCCAGATATCGGAAAGCTTTAATTCGTCCAGACTTAAGGCACGAATCACCGTAACCGAGGTCTGTGCCCCGGAGTTACCGCCGGTACCCATCAGCATGGGGATAAAGGCGGTGAGCGCCACCTGGGCAGCCAGCGCCCCTTCAAAGCCAGTAATGATGATACCCGTAAAGGTAGCGGATACCATCAGCAGAAGCAGCCAGGGAATCCGGTTTTTGAACAAATCAAAGGGATTGGAACGAAGATAGGTCTTTTCCGAGGGGCTGACACCGCCCATCAAAGCCATATCCTCCGTGGTTTCGTCTTCGATAACCTCAATGGCGTCGTCAAAGGTGACGATGCCCACCATTCTTCCCTCGCCGTCAACCACCGGCAGGGCAAGGAAATTGTACTTGACCAGGGTCTTCGCCACTTCTTCCTGGTCGGTCAGGGTGTTGACGAAAATCAGATTGGTTAACATAATATCTTCAATCTTCCGTTCGTCATCCGGCTCCAGGAGCAAATCCTTTACTGTCACCAGACCCAACAGCTTCCGGTCCGGTCCGGTTACATAGCAGGTATAGATGGTTTCCTTGTCCACACCCTGGCGGCGAATCCGCAGAATCGCCTCCTCCACTGTCATGTGGGGGCGGAGGGAAACATATTCCGTAGTCATCAGACTGCCGGCAGAGCGCTCCTCATACCTTAGAATCTGGTTAATGGAGCGGCGCATTTCCGGGTCTGCCTGCTTTAAAATCCGCTTGACCACATTGGCAGGCATTTCCTCCACCAGGTCTGCCGCGTCATCCACATACAGCTCGTCCACGATTTCTTTCAGTTCGTTGTCGGAGAAGCTGCGAATCAGCAGCTCCTGATCCTCCGGCTCCATCTCCACAAAGGTTTCTGCCGCCAGTTCCTTGGGCAGCAGGCGGAACAGCAGGGGAATCTTCTCCTCCTCCAGGTCCCGAAACAGCTCCACAATATCGCTGGGATACATCACAACCAAAATATCCCGCAGGGCGGCATACTTTTTCTCCTCCAACATTTTGCGGAGCGCCTTGTTTACAATTTCAAATTTTTCAGCCATGCTGTATCTCCTTCCTGATTTATTTTGGAAGGCAAATACACCAAAACACTACCGCGCTGCCCTAAATTCCGGCAGCCGCAGGCTACTTCGTTCCGGTATATTGCCGCTACTGCCAGATTCCATGGTCGCACGCTCCTTTTCTTAGACTTTCTATTTATTTTACGCCTGAAAATTCATCTTGTCAACCTTGACGATTGAAACCCCGTTGGGTAAAATAGAAGCAAATACCAAGGAGGATGATTATGATTCGATTGGCAACCCCGGCAGATGTGCCGGCAATGCGCTCCATCTACGCGCCCTATGTGCTCCATACCGGCTACAGCTTTGAATACAGTGTACCCTCAGAGGAAGAATTTACCCATCGGCTGGAAAGCTATACCCGGCAAATGCCCTGGCTGGTTTGGGAAGAAGACGGCAAGGTTTTGGGCTACGCCTACGGCAGCCTGCCCTTTACCCGGGATGCCTATGCCTGGTGCGGTGAGGTTTCCATTTATCTCGCCCCGGAAATTCACGGCAGGGGCATCGGCAAAAAAATGTATTCCGTTCTGGAGGAAATCCTCTGGCGGCAGGGCTATCGGGTCATCTACTCTCTGATTACCACGGAAAATACGCCATCCCTTGCCTTCCACGAGGCTCTTGGCTACCGCACCACCGCCACCTTCCCCGGCTGCGGTGTGAAATTTGGCCGGTGGCTGGGGATCGTTTGGATGGAAAAACGGTCAAACGCCGTCGAATTGCCCACCGCGCCCCCGGTTCCATGGACGGATGTTGTAAAAGATGACCAAATATTGGCAGATATTTTAGCCAATTTGTCACTTTCGTAATCACCGAAAATGTGATATGTTATGGGAGGAGGAATAGGGTTCGGATTTCCCGGACTCACTTTGGAATGAAGGAGCTGAAATTATGTATTTTCAGAAGAAACGCTGCATTGCCATGCTGCTGGCCGGCGGTCAAGGCAGCCGTCTAAAAGTACTGACAGAAAGAACCGCCAAGCCTGCCGTCCCCTTTGGCGGCAAGTATCGGATTATCGATTTCCCCTTAAGTAACTGCGTCAATTCCGGCATTGACACTGTTGGCATTTTGACCCAGTATCAGCCTCTGGAACTGAACGAATACATCGGCAACGGACAGCCCTGGGGCTTAAACAAGACCCACAGCTGCGCCCAGGTGCTACCCCCCTACGAGCGCCACGATAAGAAATCCGGCTGGTACAAGGGCACTGCCAACGCCATTTACCAGAATATCGATTTTATCCAGCGGTACGACCCGGAGTATGTGGTAATTCTCTCCGGCGACCATATCTACAAAATGGACTATGCCGCCATGGTGGCTTATCACGAGCGCAACAACGCCTCCTGCACCATCGCAGTGCGGACTGTGCCCCTGAAGGAAGCCTCCCGGTTCGGCATCCTCAACACCAAACCCGACGGCACCATCTACGAATTTGAAGAAAAGCCCAAGCAGCCCAAGTCCACCAATGCCTCCATGGGCATTTATGTATTCAACTGGAAGGTGCTGCGGGAAGCGCTGATTGCCGACGAGGAGGACGAACTGTCCAGCAACGACTTCGGTAAGAATATTATTCCCAACCTTTTGAATCAGGGTCACAAAATGATGGCCTATAATTTCGAGGGCTACTGGAAGGATGTGGGCACCCTGGATTCCCTGTGGGAAGCCAACATGGAGCTTCTGGGCAAGACACCTGCCTTTGACATCCGGGGCGACGAGCGGAGTAAGATTTACGCCCGGAACAGCGCCCTGCCCTCCTCCTACATAGACGCCCAGGCCAAGACCGTAGGCTGCTTCATCGCCGAGGGTTCGGAAATCTACGGCACTGTCCGCCACTCTATTATCTCCGTAGGCTGCACCGTGGGCAAGGACGCTCTGGTAGAGGATTCTGTGGTGATGCCCGGCGTGGTGATTGAACCCGGCGCCATTATCCGCCACGCCATTCTGGGGGAAAACAGCCACATCGGACGCAACGCTGTCGTAGGCGGCGCCTGCCACAGCAAGGACAAAATGAAAATCAGCGTCACCTCCAAGGGTGCCGTTCTGGAAGAAAACGCCGTGGTCAAGCCCGGCGAGATGGTATAAGGAGGGTAACAGTATGCAGGTAACCGGTATCATTTTTGCCAATGACGCATCCCTGGATGCTCTGACCCATACCCGAACCATGGCGTCTTTGCCCTTTGGCGGCCGCTACCGCCAGGTAGACTTCCACCTTTCCAACATGGTGGCTGCCGGCATTCGCCGGATCGGCATCATTTCCCGCCACAACTACCAATCTCTGATGAACCACGTCGGCTCCGGCGAAGAATGGGGCTTAGAGCTGGAGGAGGGCGGTCTGGAATACTTAACTCCCTACGCCATGTCCGCCACCGATATCTACCGGGGCAAGCTGGATGCCCTCCACAGCGTAATGGGCTTTCTGGACTACGGTGAGGAAGACGGCTATGTGATTATGTCCGACTCCGCAATTTTGAGCAATCTGGACTTAAATGCCGTTCTGGAATCCCACATTGCCAGCGGCAAGGATATCACCGTTGTCACCAAGGTCGGCATTGCCGACGGCAAAAAGCCTTTGGACCTGGCTCTGAAGCTGGACAGCAAGGGCGAAATCTGCGACATCGCCGTAGACTATGTGGCAGACAGCAGCTACCTGGCATCCATGGACGTTTTTGTCCTCTCCAAAGCCTGGCTGCGGAAGAAGGTTCGGGAATTTATCGCCCGGAATCTGTTCCACATGGACCGGGACCTGGTGCTGGGTCTGTGGCAAAAGGGCCAGCTGTCCATCAATGTCTACCCCTTCCAGGGCGTGGCGCTGTACAACGACACGGTGGAAGAATACTTCCGTAACTCCCTGGCGCTCATCGACGAGCCGGTGCGTCGGGACTTGTTTGGGGGCAACCATAGCGTGTTCACCCGGGTGCGTGACCGGGTACCCAGCTACTACGGCGAAAGCTGCTGTGTCAACAACAGCATTGTGGCCGACGGCTGTATTCTGGAAGGCAGCGTGGAAAAATCCGTGCTGTTCCGTGATGTTACCGTCTGCGAGGGTGCCACTATTGAAAACAGCGTCATCATGAATGACACCGTTGTGGGCGAAGGCGCCCAGATCCGGTACGCCATTTTGGACAAGGATGTTACCATCCGCCCCGGCGCCCAGCTGGTGGGCACCGAGAAAAATCCCATTATGATCAAACGAGGAGAAACCGTATGAGAATCGCGATTCTCGCCTCCGAGGGCGCGCCTTATGTCAAGTCCGGCGGTCTGGGAGACGTGATGGAGGCGCTGCCCTCCGCCCTTTCCCGAATCCAGGGCAACGAGGTAGTGCTGATTTTGCCCTACTATAAGAAAATCAAGGACAATTCCCGGTATCAGACGGAGCTGGTGTGCCATTTCGATGTGACCCTGGGTTGGCGGCAGCAGTACTGCGGTCTGCTAAGGCTAAAAAACCGGGAGGACCGGGTAAAGGTGTATTTCCTGGACAGCGACTACTATTTCGGCAATCGGGACTGGGCCATCTACGGCCACGGAGATGATGCTGAGCGGTTCGCCTGGTTCAGCCGCGCCTGTCTGGAGAGCCTGGAGCGCATCGGCTTTTTGCCCGATGTGATTCAGTGCAACGACTGGCAGACCGCCATGGTTCCCACCTTCCTGAAAGCCTTTTACCGGGAGCGTTTCCCCCACACACGGTGCCTGTATACCATTCACAACATTGAGTATCAGGGCTGGGCGCCCGCCGGCTTCTTTGACGATGTGCTGGGTCTTCCCTGGGAATACCGGGGCACGATGGACATGAACGGGGCTGTGAACATGATGAAGGGCGCCATTGAAACCGCCGACATGGTCACCACCGTTTCCGAAACCTACTCCCGGGAGCTAATGTACCCCTACTATGCCCACGGCCTGGACAGCGTCATTACCGGCGCGTCCCACAAGCTCACCGGCATTACCAACGGCATCGACACCAACACCTTCAATCCCGCCACCGACCCCAACCTGCCGGCTCATTATGATGCCGACACCTTCATTACGGGCAAGGCTGCCTGCAAAAAGGCGCTGCAGCAGGAGGTGGGTCTGCCTGCAGAGGAAAACACACCCCTGATGGTCATGGTCACCCGGCTGGCCGGTCACAAGGGTCTGGATTTGCTGTGCTACATCGCCCGCCGACTTTTGTTGGAGGAGAATTGCCAGCTGCTCATCTTAGGCACCGGCGAACCCCAATTCGAGCATTTCTTCCGGGAGCTGGCCGCCCAGTTCCCCGACCGGGTCTCGGCGCAGATTACCTTTGATTTAGGGCTGGCTGCCCGGATTTACGCCGGCGGCGACATCTACCTCATGCCCTCCAAGAGCGAGCCCTGCGGCCTGAGCCAGATGAACGCCATGCGCTACGGCACCGTGCCGGTGGTTCACGCTACCGGCGGTCTGCGGGACACGGTGCCCCCCTGCGACGAAAACGGCGAGGGCGGTCTGGGCTTTACCTTCCAGAGCTACAACGGCGATGATTTCCTTGCTGCCCTGAAACGGTGCATCCGGCTGTACCACGGCAATCGGGAGGCCTTCCGGGCTCTGCAGCGCCGGGAGCTTAGCCAGGATTTCAGCTGGGATCAGCCCGCTGAAAAATACATGGCGCTGTTCCACTGCCTCTGCGGAAAATAAAAAATACTGCCCACCGGGTTTCCGGTGGGCAGCTTTCGTTACTTCATAAACTTGTCAATTGCCTCGCACAAATCCTCGATGGCATCACTATCCCCTGCCGCCACCGCGTCCACCATACAGTGGCGCATATGGTCCTGGAGGATTACCTTGCCGGTGTTGTCGATGGCGGAGCGCACCGCCGCCAGCTGCACCAGTACATCGGAGCAGTCCTTCCCCTCCTCCACCATCCGCTTCACCTTTTCCAGGTGACCGATGGCCCGGGCCAGACGGTTGATCACCGCCCGCTGATTTTCGTGGACATGGCCGTGGTGATGGGCAATGCCATGGGCGTGCATATAGGCGTGGTCGTGCTTATGATCTTCCATGCAATTTGCCCTCCTTTTCCTTCTTTTTTGCATTATACCCCATTTTTCCCCTCTGCGCAAGCCCATAGGGGGGATAATCCGCGAAAATGTTTTGACTGGCGCAGGTTCCTTTGCTATAATGAGAAAAGATTAGAACTTGGAGGATGCGTTCCATGCGAATGAGACGAATGAAGAATTTAGAGCCCAGAACCGAAAAGTGCGGCGATTATCGAATCGTAGACCCCGCTGCGAAAAAAGGCAGCTGGAGAAGCTTAAAGCCGGAGTGCACTGCTCTTTGGGTAGAGGTGGGCTGTGGCAAGGGTAAATTTACCGCCGAGACCGCTGCTGCCAACCCGGATGTTTTGCTGATTGCCGTGGAACGCTGCCGGGAGGCCATGGTGGTTGCCATGGAAAAAGCCCAGGCGATGGGTCTTACCAATGTGTTTTACATCGATATGGATGTGGCAAATATAGAGGAAATTTTCGCTCCCGGGGAAATCAACCGGCTGTTTATCAACTTCCCCGACCCCTGGCCCCGGAAGAAAAACGCCAAGCGGCGCTTAACTCACCGGAATTTTCTCCACAAGTATTGCCATGTGGTGGAGGAAGGCGGCGAAATCCACTTCAAAACCGACAACGCCCCCCTCTTCGAGTTCTCTGTGGAGGAGCTGGCGGTGTGCGGTCTGGAAGTCAAGAATCTCACCCGGAATCTCCACGAAAACGGCATTGTGGGCATTATGACCGGCTACGAGGAAAAATTCCACGCCCTGGGTACGCCCATCAACCGGTGTGAGGTGGTCTGCCGCCCCTTCCGTCTGCCGCCTGAGAAAAAGGCCGACAGGGAGGAAACCCTATGACCACCTATCAGGCAGGTGCTTGTGATGTAGCCGTCATCGGTGCGGGACATGCCGGTATCGAGGCCGGTCTGGCCGCTGCCCGTCTGGGGCTTTCCACGATTCTCTTTACCATCAATTTGGATGCGGTGGGCAATATGCCCTGCAATCCCGCCATTGGCGGCACCGGCAAGGGCCATCTGGTCCGGGAACTGGACGCCCTGGGGGGCGAGATGGGCGTGGCTGCTGACCGTTCCTGTATTCAGTACCGGATGCTCAACCGGGGAAAAGGTCCGGCTGTCCATTCCCTCCGGGCCCAGGCCGACCGGCGGAAATACCAGCAGGTGATGAAGCACACCTTGGAGCAGCAGGAAAATCTCCAGCTGAAGCAGGCCCAGATTGTAGCGGTTTTGACGGAAGACGGGGCGGTGACCGGTGTGCAGACCCAGTTGGGGGCAATTTACACCGCCAAGGCGGTGATTATCGCCACGGGAACCTATTTAGACAGCACCATCGTCACCGGCGAGTCTGTGCTCTCCTCCGGTCCGGACGGTATGCACCCCAGCATCGGCCTTGCCGATCAGCTGCGCAGCTTGGGGCTGCCCCTGCGCCGGTTCAAAACCGGCACCCCCCCCAGCATCAACCGCCCGAGGGTGGGCTTTTCCAAAATGGAGCTGCAGCCCGGGGACGAAAAGACAGAACCCTTCAGCTTCCGTACCGAGGAAAAGCTGTACAACGCCGCCGTGTGCCATTTGACCTATACCAACGAGGAAACCCACCGGATTATCCGGGAGAATCTGCACCGCAGTTCCATGTACGACGGCTCGATTTCCGGTGTGGGCCCCCGGTATTGCCCCAGTATTGAAACGAAAATTGTCCGCTTCCCCGACAAAATCCGCCATCAGCTGTTTATTGAGCCTTGCGGTCTTAATACAGAGGAGCTGTACATTCAGGGCTTTTCCTCCAGTCTGCCGGAGGATGTGCAGCTAAAGATGATGCACACCGTACCGGGTCTGGAAAAGGCGGAAATGATGCGCCCCGCTTACGCCATCGAATACGAATGCATCGACCCCACCGCCCTGCTGCCCACTCTGGAAACCAAACTGGTTTCCGGTCTTTACGGCGCAGGACAGTTCAACGGCTCCTCCGGTTATGAGGAAGCGGCAGTGCAGGGTCTGGTGGCAGGCGTCAACGCCGCCCGAAAGGTGCTGGGTCAACCCCCCTTTATCCTGACCCGGGACACCAGCTATATCGGCACCCTTATCGACGACCTGGTAACCAAGGGCACGGAAGAACCCTACCGGATTATGACCAGCCGGTCAGAATACCGGCTGCTCCACCGCCAGGACAACGCCGACCAGCGGCTTTGCTCCATCGGTGCCGCCATCGGCCTGGTGCCGCCGGAGCGGCTGCAGGCGGTGGAGGAAAAATATGCCGCCGTCCGCCGGGAGGTTCAGCGGTTGGAGAGTACCGGCGTTGCGGCAAGTGACGCTCTGAATGCCCTGCTCACTGCCCGGGATACCGCACCGGTTGCCAATTCTGCCCGTCTGGCGGATTTGCTCCGCCGCCCCCAAATCACCTATGGGGATATTGCGCCCTTTGACCCCAACCGCCCCGCCTTGCCGGAAAGCGTAACGGAAGAGGTGGAAATCCAGCTGAAATACGCAGGATACCTGGCCCGGCAGGAAAAGCAGGTGGCGGAATTCAAGCGGGAGGAGCAGCGCTCCCTGCCGGAAAATCTTGACTACCACGCCATCTCCGGCCTGCGGCTGGAGGCACGGCAAAAGCTGTCGGAAATCCGCCCCTTGTCCATCGGTCAGGCAGGACGCATCTCCGGCGTTTCCCCGGCGGACATCGCCGTTCTGCTGATTTATCTGGAACAGCAAAAGTAAACACCAAAATCACCTCCGGAGCATAGGATACCCGGAGGTGATTTCTTTGTCCATAGTAAAAACCGATGTTCCACAGACGTCCCAGCTATGTAACGATACCATTGCCGCCCTCACTGCCGAATACCCCGGCATTTGCCGCTCGGAGCTGCTGACGAACACCGCCTTCGGACGGCAGGTGCGCACCCTTGTCATCGGCACGGGACCCCGGCGGGTGCTGTATACCGCCAGCCACCATGCCAACGAATGGATTACCACGCCGGTCATTCTAAAATTTGTGGAGGATTTGGCCCAGGCCATTCGGGAGGGTGGAGAGCTGGGGGGAGTAGATGCCCGTGAGCTTTCTGAAACTGCCACCATTTACACCGTTCCCATGGTAAATCCCGATGGGGTGGATTTGGTGACCGGGGCGCTGCAGCCCGGGGAGCTGCCCTACGAAGCGGCGGCAATGCTGGCCCAGAATTACCCCAGCATTCCCTTCCCCGACGGGTGGAAGGCCAACCTTTTGGGGGTGGATTTGAACCTGAACTATCCTGCCGGGTGGCTGCAGGCCCGGGAAATTAAATTTGCCCAGGGCTTTGACCGCCCCGGACCCCGGGATTATGTAGGGCGAGCGCCCCTAAATCAGCTGGAAACCCGGGCCCTTGCCGGCTACACCGAAGCAATCGACCCGGAACTGGTGCTGGCCTACCACAGCCAAGGACGGGTAATTTACTGGCAATTCCAGGACATTTTTGTGCCCGGAGCAGAGGAACTCGCCCAGCGGTTTGCCGCCGTCAGCGGCTATACTGTGGAGGACACTCCCTTCGAGTCCGCTTTCGCCGGCTACAAGGATTGGTTCATTCAGGAATTCCGCCGTCCCGGCTACACCATTGAGGTGGGGGAAGGCACAAACCCCCTGCCCTTAAGCCAATTCGACGAGATTTACCGGGATAATCTGGGAATACTCCTCACCGCCGCAATTGGATAAAAAAACGCCCCTTACGGGGCGTTTTTTATATCATTTTGCTTTCTCCAGCCTGGCTGCCTTCCGCTCTTCCTTGGTTTTGCAGAACCGCTCCAGCTGGGGTACTGCCAGCAGGCAAATCAGCGCTGCGGTGAAACCGCCGTTATACAGGCAGAAGCCGCCGTGCATATCCGGCACCGCCGACACCAGCAGATAATGCAATCCGCCGGCCAGAATGCCGTAGCCAAAGCCGTACTTTCCGGAAATGGGGGAAAGGCCGTTGGCGTAGCAAAGGCCGATGAGCATAGACTGGCTGCCCACGGTAAGGGCAAAGTTTTCTCCGCCCAGCAGCTTAAAAATCCAGCCGAACAGCAGAGAGGTTACCATATAGCCTGCCATAATGGGCCAGACATTGCCGGGATGAGAGCCGGAGTTGCAGGTTGCCAGCATACAGAATACGATACCGAAGGTCATGCCGGTCCAAACCTGGCTGCCGTCGATGGCGCCTGCCAGATTGAAGTAGGCAACAATCATCAGTCCGAACACGCCCACATTCATCAGGAAAGGCGCGTAGCCATACTTGGTGGTAAAGCTGACGCCGTGGCCGGAATCCTTCAAAAGATTCAGGTAGTCCTTCCCCTTGCAGCCCATCAGCAGAGCAAACACAATGCAAAGGACAAACAGCGCGGCGCAGAACACATTGGCACCTATGGGTAAGGTCACATCCAGAGCGCCCATGGCGCTCAGCTTGCCCAGGTCGCCGATTTTCCAGCCCAGCATCACATTATACAGCACTGTCCGCAGGAAAAACGCGGTCATGCCGATGGGCACTGCGGCGGAATAATGGTCATAGCCCTTGTGGATATTGGGGGCGTGGGCGAGGCCTGCCGGCAGGAAGAAGCCAATCACCAGGCCCACTACCAGCGCCAGCGCCAGACCCAGGGGATTAAAGCCCACATATTCCACACCGGGGTAGCGGAATAACAGGTCGGAAATCAGCGGGGCAATGCCGGTGGAATACAGCATAGCATTGACCATAGCGCCAGGCTTTTCCTTCTTCACCAGGCAGTACAGCAGTACGCCCAGAATCGTGGGAATCATGTTCAAAGGATTGATGCCCCAGGAGCAGAAACCCACGGTAAGCAGAACGCCCAGAGTGGTCACATTGGTGGCCTTTGCCCCGGGCAGGAAGCAAAGACCGGTGCAAATAAAGCCCACCAGCGCCATATTCAGGAAGGTAGCGGAAAAGCCGCCCAGGGCGAAGTAGTTGGTGGAGATTTTGCAGGTGCTGCTGAGGATTTTCCACAGGCCGGAGAACATGGTTCCCCGGTCCGGCATACACACCGCGCCAATCAAAAGCGCCGCGCTGACAAAGGCGAAAAACAGCTTCAGGAAACTGCTTTCCGATAAATTTTGAATCTTTTTCATGGTTTGCACCCCTTTTTTAAGTAAAACTGGGCAATCCAGCAATGTACTGAATTGCCCAGACGGTCGGCGGTTACACCTTGCACTCCCCTGCGGTTATCCGCATGATCCGTCAGTCATGCAAGGCTTTGTGCAATTAGATCTTCTCCGCAGCTTCAACCACGTGCTTCATCAGCACGCTGGTGGTAACGCTGCCCACGCCGCCGGGAACGGGGGTGATGGCCGCAACAATGGGCTCAACCTCGTCAAACTTGGCGTCGCCGGCGATGGCACCCAAAGTGCCTCTTGCGTTGGGCTTATTCTCGTCCCAGTTGATGGAAACGTCGATAACCACCTGTCCGGGGCGGACAAAATCAGCGGTCAGACTGTTCAGCACACCGGCAGCAGACACCACGATATCTGCATTGCGGCAGATTTCAGCGGTGTTCACGGTACGGGTGTGGCAGGTGGTAACGGTAGCATTCTTGCCCATCAGCATCATACCAGCAGGCTTGCCAACCACCAAACTACGGCCGATGACAACGGCGTTCTTGCCCTTGCAGTCGATGCCGTAGAAGTCCAGAATCTCCATACAGGCAGCGGGAGTGCAGGGAGCATAGCCCAGATCGGACAGGCCCTCAAACACGCCGGCGTTGCTCATGTGGGTCATGCAGTCCACGTCCTTCTTGGGGTCGAGGCGGTTGCAGATTTCATTCTGGTCATTCTTCAGGTGCTTGGGCAGGGGGCGGAACATCAGCACGCCGTGAATGGAATCGTCGGCATTGACCTGGTCAATCACAGCCAGAACATCTTCTTTGGTAGCATCGGCAGGCAGAATGAAATTCTTAACCTCTACGCCTACCAGCTCAGCCCGCTTGGTTGCGCCCTTTTCATAGCTCAAATCGCTGGGGTCTTCGCCCACGCGGACGATGCCCAGTGTGGGGACAACGCCCTTTTCCCGCAGGGCGGCGGTGCGAACCTGCAGGTCCGCATTGAGTGCATCGGTAACTTCCTTACCCAAAAGCAGCTTTGCCATACTATGTAACTCCTTGTTCTATTTAGTGAATCCGCACGAGGCTTTCCACCTCATCCGTCAGCCCTTTGGGCTGCCACCTTCCCCTCAAGGGGAAGGCTGTTTACTGACCGAAGCCGGCCTTGACAGTGGTGAAAATTTCGTCTGCCATAGCGCCGTACTTATTTAGCATGCCGTTTGCCTTGGCGTTCATTTCCTCTGCCACTTCCCGGTTCTTCAGGCTCTTGGTGTTGATAAACACACTCAAAGAGGCAGCCTGCAGAGCGGCCTTGCAGCAAACTGCGCCGCAGCCGGCATCGGAAACAGCCAGGCGGCTGCCCTTGGCGGCAAACACAGCGATGTACTCGATTGCTTCACAGCACAGCTCCATAATCTTCATAGGCGTGGAGCAGGCGATGATGGTGGCTTCCTCCATGACGGCATCCCGGTTAGGATCGTCCTTGGGAATGCCGTAAGCCTTGGCCAGGGGCAGGAAGTTAATCTCGTCAGCCTCTACCTGGTTCAGAAGCTCCGTCTGCAGAGCGTCGCACTTTGCCTTCAGAGCAATGATTTCTTCTTCAACCTCGGCGTATTTCTTCTTGCCTACCGTCAGGCTGCCCACCATGTTGCCCAAAGCAGTGCCGATGGCACCGACCAGCGCAGCAGCACCGCCGCCGCCGGGAGCGGGAGCATCGGAGGCCAGAACCTCCACAAACTTACGGCAGGATTCCAATGTCATATCCATGTGGTTTTCTCCTTCTTCGTTATGTACCGCAAAAGCACAGGCAGTGGTTTGCTGCCTGTGCTTATGTAGGCTAGTTAGAACAGGCCGGAAACCTTACCGGTTTCGGTGTCCACATCGACCCGGCGGTAAGCGGGGTCAGCCGCAGTACCGGGCATCATGGAGATGGTGCCGGCCATGGGGCACAGGAACTTGGCGCCGCCGTATTCCAGAATGTCGCGGACAGCCAGACGCCAGCCGGTGGGAACGCCCTTCTTGGTGGGGTCGTCACTCAGGGACAGGTGAGTCTTAACCATCATGGTGCAGTAATCCGCGTACTTGGGATCGTTCTCGAAGCGCTCTGCCTTCTGGACAGCCAGAGGTGCCCAATCCACGCCGTCAGCGCCGTAAACTTCCTTAGCGATCAGCTCAACGCGCTTACGCAGAGGCATCTCCAGATCGTACAGGAACTTAACTTCCACGGGATCCTCACAAGCCTCAACAACCACACGGGCCAGCTCAGCAGCGCCTACGCCGCCGTAACGCCAGTGGTTGGACTCGGCGCAGCGGACACCGCGCTCAGCACACAGCTTCTTCAGCAGAGCGATTTCTGCGTCGGTATCGGTGTAGAAGCGGTTGATGCAGACGACGGGGTTGATGCCGGACTTCTTGATGGTGTTGACGTGGTGGAACAGGTTGCAGGTACCTGCCTCCAGCAGTTCCAGGTTCTCCTCAGTGTATTCCTTGGGCAGGGGTGCGCCGGGAGTGACCTTGGGGCCGCCGCCGTGCATCTTCAGAGAACGGACGGTAGCAACCAGAACGGAGACGTTGGGGGTCAGACCGGACAGACGGGTCTTGACGTTCCAGAACTTCTCGAAGCCGATGTCGGCAGCGAAGCCGGACTCGGTGACGTGGTAGTCGAACAGCTTCAGAGCCAGACGGTCAGCGATGACGGAGGACTGGCCGATAGCGATGTTGGCGAAGGGGCCGGCGTGGATCAGAACGGGCTGATGCTCGACGGAGTAGCACATGGTGGGGTTGATGGCGTTACGCATCCAGGCGGTCATAGCGCCGGCAACTTCCAGATCCTCACAGGTGAC
>JAZNMX010000007.1:0-6186 GCA_045579965.1 Faecousia sp. | reverse complement strand
CTGGTACAAAGGCCCCCTTGTGTAAAGGGTAAGCGAAGCGTCGCCGTGGGAGTGAATGACAGCCCAGTGGGCTGTCAGAGCCACGGCGGGGCCCTCCGCAGAGGGCTGGATTTTTGCGAAGCAAAAAGACTGGGGGATTGTTGTGTAATTACAACCCCTCCGTCACGGCTAAACGCCGTGCCACCTCCCCTTACACAGGGGAGGCTTTTTTTGCTATGCAGCAACAAACATCCCACCGGGAGATTGCCACGGACGGGCAATGCCCGCCCCTACAGATTGATTGTAATCGCCTTTGTAGGGGCGACCATTGGTCGTCCGCTTATTCTCGCAATGACAGAAAGAGAGCAACCCCTTTGGCGGTTGCTCTCTTGTTGGTGCGGATGACAGGACTCGAACCTGCACGCTTTCGCAGAGGAACCTAAATCCACCGAGTCTACCAATTCCACCACATCCGCATATTTTATTCGGCTGTATTGTACCATCCGGGAAGTAAAAAGTCAACGGCAGGATTTTCCGCATTGACGGGGCGGGGAAAATTTGGTATGCTATTGGTGTAAACCATGCCATAGGCAAAGGAGGTTACAACTATGGACACAATTTTTTGGCTCATCGTCATGGTGGTGTTCCTGGTGGCAGAAGCCAGCTCCGTTACGTTGGTCTCCGTCTGGTTCGCCGGCGGTGCGCTGGCGGCGCTGATTGCCACCTTGCTGGGCGCCCAGCTCTGGCTCCAGCTGGTGCTGTTTTTCCTGGTATCCGGCATTTTGCTGGCGGCGCTGCGGCCCTTGGCGAAAAAGTACTGGAAGCCCCGTTTGACCAAAACCAATGTGGATGCCCTGGTGGGCAGCCAAGGTTACGTCACCGCAGAAATTGACAACTTAAGCGCCACCGGTCAGGTAAAGCTGGGCGCAATGGAGTGGTCTGCCCGCAGCGCAGGCGGCGAGGTCATCGCCGTGGGCACGCTGGTTCAGGTAGAGCGGATCGAGGGCGTAAAAGCCATCGTTTCCCCCGTTCCCGTAAAGGAATCCGTATCTTAATTTTCAGGAGGTTACAACTATGGAAGGCTTTATCATTGTCGCGATTTTGGTCATTGCATTCATTATCGTCATTCGCAACATTGCTGTGGTTCAGCAGTCACGGGCCTATGTCATCGAGCGCATGGGCGCATTCCAGAGTGTTTGGGGTGTGGGTCTGCATTTCAAGATTCCCTTTATCGACCGCATCGCCCGTCGGGTCTCCCTGAAGGAGCAGGTGCTGGACTATCCTCCCCAGCCGGTGATTACCAAGGATAACGTTACCATGCAGATTGATACCGTTGTCTATTTCCAGATCACCGACCCCAAGCTGTACACCTACGGTGTGGAGCAGCCCATGGCCGCCATGGAGACCCTCACCGCCACCACCCTGCGTAACATCATCGGCGATCTGGAGCTGGACCAGACTCTGACCAGCCGCGATATCATCAACACCAAGATGCGTGCCATTCTGGACGAGGCCACCGACCCCTGGGGCATTAAGGTCAACCGGGTGGAGCTGAAGAACATTCTGCCTCCCGCTGACATCCAGAGCTCCATGGAAAAGCAGATGAAGGCCGAGCGGGAACGCCGCCAGGCAATCATTCAGGCCGAGGGCCAGAAGAAATCCGCCATTCTGGTGGCGGAAGGCGAGCGGGAATCCGCTATTTTGCGGGCCGATGCGGAAAAGCAGGCTGCCATTTTGCGGGCAGAAGCCGATAAGCAGGCCGCGATTTTGAAGGCAGACGGCGAAGCCCAGGCAATCCGGGCTGTCCAGCAGGCTCTGGCTGACTCTCTGGAAATGCTCAATACCAAAGCCCCCAACGACCAGGTAATCAAGCTCAAGTCCATTGAGGCTATGCAAAAGGTTGCCGACGGCAAGGCCACCAAGATCATCATTCCCTCCGAAATGCAGGGTCTGGTGGGTCTGGCCAGCGGCGTTGTGGAAGCGGTAAAGGAGAAGTAACATGGCGCAGGAAAAGCGGTTTGTCAAAACCTATTCCGACGGCGTGTTCGGTTCCAATGAAATCTGGGTAGACCGCCAGACCGGCGTGAACTACCTGTACCATGTCACCGGCAACGCCGCAGGCTTGACGCCCCTTCTGAACCGGGACGGCACCCCGGTGGTGACTCCGCTGCCCAAGCAGTACGAAGAATAATCTTCCCGGTCCGCAGGTTACCCCCTGCGGACCGGTTTTTATTTTATAGCATCCCTGTCATTCCGAGGAGGGCGCATGCCCGACGTGGGAATCTCCTGGTACCAAAGGCCCCCTTGTGTAAAGGGTAAGCGAAGCGTCGCCGTGGGAGTGAATGACAGCCCAGTGGGCTGTCAGAGCCACGGCGGGGCCCTCCGCAGAGGGCTGTCAGCCGAGCAGGCTGACTGGGGGATTGTTCCTGAAAACACAACCCCTCCGTCACGGCTAAACGACGTGCCACCTCCTCTTACACAGGGAAGGCTTTTTCTGCTATGCAGTAACAAGCATTCCACCGGGAGATTGCCACGGGCATTTCATGCCCTCGCAATGACAGTAATGGTTCTATCTCCCTTCCTCCGGCATATCCTTTCTCCAGGAGGGATGGATATGACCCAGGAAAAGAAGACACTTCCCCATACTTTGACCTTAAACGAACGCACCCTGCTCACCATGACCGGTGTCACCGAGGTGCTGAGCTTTGACGAAACCACTGTTTTGATGCGAACGGATTTGGGCATTTTGCAAATCCAAGGCCAGAACCTCAAGCTGAAGGAGCTTTCCCAGCAGGCAGGAGAAATGGCCATAGAGGGCACGGTCAGCGCCCTGCAGTACGCCCAGGCCGGAAAAGGCGGCTGGCTCGGCCGCTTGCTGGGATGACGGCGCCGGCAGTTGCCGCCCTCCGATTTCTGATTGCCTGCGCCCTGGGGCTGGGTCTTGGAGTGATTTACAGCTTTCTGCGCCCCCTCCGCCCCCGGCTGACCGGACTGTCAGACGCTCTTTTTGTTCTGTGCTTGCTGATGGCGTGGGTCTACTTAGGGTTCGGCATTTGCGGCGGCGATTTGCGCCTTGGCTACACCGCAGGATTGTTTGTGGGCATCTGCCTGTGGGAATGGACGGCCGGGCGGCTGCTCCGGCCCTTATTTTTCCGATTTTGGCATCTTTTGGGCAGAATCTTCCGGGCTGCAACCGCTCCGGTGCGGGCAATTTTACGATTTTTTACCAAAATTGCAAAAATAGTATTTGCATATGGGAAAAAATCGGTTACAATAAAGGGTGACAGAAACAAGCCCCCACCGGAAGGAGTTAGACATGAGAAGATGGCTGGCAAAGCTGAAGCGGATTCGGTTCGTTTACCGCCGCAGCAGTAATTTTACAAAGACCGTGGTAGCCACCGCCTTGCTGCTTTCCGTTGCCGCGCTGGTAACCCTGGGAATCGCTACGGAAAACGCCCGGCAGCAGGCCCAGGCACTGAAGGACCAGGCCGCCCAGCTGGAGCAGGACAATGACCGCCTGGAGGAGAATATTGACGCGCTGGGCAGTGCCGACAGCGTGGACCAAATCGCCCAGGACGAGCTTGGTCTGGTGGATCCGGACACCATAGTTGTCAAACCGGAAAGCTGACCACAGTAAGTTTGGAGGAACAATAGCAAAGTATGGAGTTAACCGTCGGAACCGTTTTAGAAGGAAAAGTCAAAACCATTACCAATTTTGGTGCCTTTGTTGCCCTGCCGGAAAATAAGACAGGCATGGTACATATTTCCGAGGTGGCAAACACCTATGTCAGCGATATTCGCCAGCATCTGACCGAGGGTCAGGATGTGAAAGTGGTGGTCATCGCCGCGGAAAACGGAAAAATCAATCTGTCCATGAAGCGGCTGGAGGCAAGACCGCAGCGCACCGCGCCCCGGAGCCCGGAAAACCGCCCGCCCCGTCCCGTCACCCCGCCCCCGGCACCCAAAACCGCAGACCAGCTGTTTGAAGAAAAGCTGAAGGCATTTATGAGTGAATCCGACAGTAAAATTTCCTCCATTCGGCAGTATTCCGACCATCGGACAAAAAGCCGCAGAAGATAATGGCTCGGGGCTGCTGCGTATGCGGCGGCCTTGTTTTACATGGAAAGGAAATAAGTTATGTCAACCATTGTGATTACCGGCGGCAGCCGGGGCATTGGCGCGGCAGCGGTGCAGCTTTTTGCAAGCAAAGGCCACCGAGTCTTCTTCCTGTATGAAAAAAATCACGATGCCGCCAAAGCGGTGGCCCAGGCCACCGGCGCTACCCCAATTTGCTGCGATGTAGCAGACGGGCAGGCGGTGGGGCAGGCATTCGCCCAAATCCCCAATGTGGATGTGCTCATCTGCAACGCCGGCATTTGCCACAGCGGTCTGATGAGCCAGATGTCCGAAAGGGACTGGGACCGGGAATTTGCCGTGAATGTGAAGGGAATTTTCCACTGCGTCAACGCCGCGACCCCCTCGTTCCTGGAAAAGCAGGCCGGTTGTATCATCACCGTCAGCTCCATGTGGGGCCAGGTGGGTGCCTCCTGCGAGGCGGCGTATTCGGCTACCAAGGGCGCGGTGATTGCCCTGACCAAGGCGCTGGCTCAGGAATTGGGACCCAGCGGCGTGCGGGTCAACTGCGTTGCCCCCGGGGTGATTCTTACGGATATGTGCGCCGGCGTTTCACCGGAAATTCTGGAGGAAATGGCCCGGGAAAACCCCATCGGGCGAAACGGAACGGCCATGGATGTGGCAAAAACCATGCTGTATCTGGCGGAAGCCGACTTTGTGACCGGCCAGGTCATCGGTGTCAACGGCGGATATGTTTTATAAAAGGAGAAAAATTATGAAAATTGCAATCGCTTGTGACCACGGCGCGCTGGCGCTGAAAAACAAGGTGGCTGACCACCTGACAAAGCAGGGACATTCGGTATCCGATTTCGGTACTTACACCTTAGATTCCTGCGACTATCCGGATTTTGCCGCCAAGGCGGCCCGGGCGGTAGCCTCTGGGGAATGTGAAAAGGGCATCGTCCTTTGCACCACCGGCATCGGCGTGTCCATCACCGCCAACAAGGTCAAGGGCATTCGCTGCGCATTACTCCATGACTTGATGAGCGCCAGAATGACCCGGGAGCACAACGACACCAACATGATGGCCATCGGTGCTGCGGTGACCGGCGAAATGCTGGCGTTGGAGATTGTGGATACCTGGCTGAACACCGAATTTTCCCAGGGTGAGCGCCATGCCCGCCGTGTGGAAAAGATGATGGCATTGGAAAATGAATAAGTAACCGCCCGGCAGTTTAACCTGCCGGGCGATGTTCTTATAATGGATCACAGCGATGGGCTTCCTTCACTTGGCTCTCCCTTTGGGAGAGCTGTCGGCACAGCCGACTGAGAGGGAAACCTTACCCCACTCGCCCTCTCAGTCACCTTCGGTGACAGCTCTCCCAAAGGGGGAGCCTTGGTATGTTGGTGTAACAAGACCCCCCGGCGCCCTTTTGGGTGCCGTGGGTTACGATTATGTCCTAATTACAGCTTGGGGCCGGCCTCTACCAGAGCCTTGCCCTCGGCATTGCCGGTGTACTTCTCAAAGTTCTTGATGAAGCGGGCGGACAGATCCTTAGCCTTGGTCTCCCACTCCTCGGGGTTGGCGTAGGTGTTTCTGGGGTCCAGAATGTTGGTGTCCACGCCGGGCAGAGCGGTGGGAACCTCGAAGTCGAAGTAGGGGATCTTCTTGGTCTCAGCCTTCAGGATGGAGCCATCCAGAATGGCGTCGATGATGCCGCGGGTGTCCTTAATGGAAATCCGCTTGCCGGTGCCGTTCCAGCCGGTGTTGACCAGGTAAGCCTTGGCACCGGACTTTTCCATCTTCTTAACCAGCTCTTCGCCGTACTTGGTGGGGTGCAGCTCCAGGAAGGCTGCGCCGAAGCAGGCGGAGAAGGTGGGAGTGGGCTCAGTGATGCCACGCTCGGTGCCGGCCAGCTTGGAGGTGAAGCCGGAGAGGAAGTAGTACTGAGTCTGCTCGGGAGTCAGGATGGAAACGGGAGGCAGAACGCCGAATGCGTCAGCGGACAGGAAGATGACGTTCTGAGCGTCGGGACCGCAGGACTTGGGGCGAACGATCTTCTCAATGTGGTTGATGGGGTAGGAAACACGGGTGTTCTCGGTGACGGAGCCGTCAGCGAAGTCGCACTTGCC
>JAZNMX010000006.1:0-2537 GCA_045579965.1 Faecousia sp. | reverse complement strand
CCGAGTCAGTCCTGCTACACTAAAACGAAACCTGGCGTTGATTAACGCCAGGCCTCGTAAGGTTCTTAAATTCGTTTCAGCACAACACCTTTGGGATCTTGAGCTTCAAAAAGTGTTGCACTTAGTTTGACAAATCACTATAATTCACCGACATACAAAGAAAGTGACCGGATGCTCCGGTCACTTTTCAGGGGTTTACTGCAGGCCCTGCTCGTAAGCCTCGATCATCTTCTTGAACGTGTGACCCGTACGACCGCGCAGGCTTGCAAGGTATTTCTGGGTAGTTTCGCCGGTGAAGATCTTGATATCCAGCCGCATAGAGCCGTCATCCTCCGGTGTTACCAGAATCTTGTCAATATACTTATTGACCCATTCCACCGTGACCATGCCCTGAGCCGCATCCCGGCGGGCAGCCTCCAGCGTGGCGCGAATGGTGTCCATATGCTTGCGGAACTCCTCCCGGGAGAAGATCTGCTGCTCCAACTCATGGATCTGCGCTTCAGCGTCCTTGATCTCTTCGGCGCAAGCCTTGTTCATGGCAAGGAAATCTGCATCAGAAAGCTGACCGGTCACATTGTATTCCAGCAACTTGCTCTTTTTCTTCTGGGCGATATCCCGCCGCTGCTTCTGTTCCTCAATCTGCTTGGGAATCTGGTTATCCTCGTCAAGGGAACGATACATTTCCATGTATTCGTCGATCAACGCCGCCACATTCACTTCCGTCTCCTGAAACACTTCAAAAAGCAAAGGCTTGATCTCATCTTCGTAGATGGCGAAGGAATCGCAGGAATCCGCACCGTTCTTGATCTTACCGGAGCAGACCCACTTGCTGTTGACATTCCCCTGCTTGTCCTTGGAATCCCGACGGTAGTATGCCGTGCCGCAGCAGGTGCAGTGGAGCTTTCCAGTGAGCAGATTGGCGTGATTGCAAATGCCCTGATGGCTCTTCACGTCGTCGCTGCGCCGCTTTAATATTTCGTTGGCCCGATCCCACAATTCCTCGGAAACGATGGCAGGAACGATCTCACCGGTCTCATCTTTGAACATAACCCATTCCTCCGGCGGGAGGAATTTTTGCTTTTTGGAGAACATATCGATGACCCGGACCTTGTTGCCCACATAGTAGCCCTTGTACTTGGGGTTGGCGATCATATTGGACATGGTGGTGTGGGCGATTTTATTGCCGTTGTGATTGCGGTAGCCCTTGTTCCAGAAGATCGTCTCGATCTGCTTCATGCTGTACTGCCCCGTGGCATACAACTCAAACAGCTCCCGAACCATTTCTGCCTGCTCTTCGTCAATTACCAACCGACCTTTATTCTTGACATAGCCAAAGATACGGTTGTTGCCCAGCACCACCTTGTCCTTGATGGCCTGCTGATGGCCGAACTTGACACGGCTGGAAAGCTTACGAAGCTCGTCTTGCGCAATACCGGACATAATGGTCAACCGCAGCTCCGAATCGTCATCGAAGGTGTTGATGTTGTCGTTCTGGAAAAACACCCCCACGCCGCAACTCAGAAGCTGACGGGTGTACTGAATGGAGTCCAAGGTGTTACGGGCAAAACGGGTGATCTCTTTGGTGATGACCAGATCGAACAGCCCTGCAGCGGCATCATCCACCATCCGGTGGAAATTCTCCCGCTTCTTAGTGGAAATGCCGGAAAGACCTTCATCAATATAGCCGGGAACGAAGGTCCAGTTGGAATTGCGCTTGATCAGATCCTCATAATACGAGATCTGGTTGCCCAGAGAGTTCAGCTGTTCGTCACTCTCCGAGGACACGCGGGCGTAGTAAGTCACCCGCAGAGAGATATCATAAATCGATTTGATTTTCAGTGCCTGACGCACGCTATGTATGTCCATAGTTTTCTCCTTTATATTTTCGTTTTATCATGTTTGTTTTTATTGTAAGACAGTATGGTGAAAAGGTAAATGACCTTTTTTATCCATTCCTGCCATCAAATTTCGTATTCTCCCTATGTCACATTTTTCCGGACATACCGCGGCTGGCAATCATGTTGGCAATGCGGTTGCGCTCTGCTTCGGTGATCACGCCCCTCATAAACAAGGACTGGTTGAAATAGTGCAGCCACATTTCTTCTGCCATCAGCTTCTTCTGCTGCTCGGCAGACAGCTTTTTCTTGTCAGCCATTCGCTCCACCTCCTTCCGTTTTTTCATAGTATTTGCCAATTAAAAGCTTTCATGCATCCCGGCATTTGCAATCAAGCTTTCATCGCTTTTGAACCGCCCCGGTGAGACGTTCTAATACTATTATGCGCGTTTCATCGCAAGATAACGGAATTACTTGGTAAGATAGTTTCTGATCGTGCTCTCGTCGACCCAGTGAGAAAGCGCATACACAGATGTGATCCGCACCGCCACCCGATCGTATTCCGTGGGGCGGCCCAGGGCGATGGCTCGCTCCCGGTTGCCACCACGGATACTGATGGGTGCCGGGTTCTCCAGCCGCTGGCGATAAGCATCAACTTTCTCTTTCGTGTCTTTGGGGTGTTCCTTCATATATTTCGCCACA
>JAZNMX010000005.1:0-26417 GCA_045579965.1 Faecousia sp. | reverse complement strand
GATTTTGCTCGGAGGGGTTGTACTCGTAGTGACAATCCCTCAGTCACGCTGACCGCGTGACAGCCCTCTACGGAGGGCCCCGCCGTGGCTCTGACAGCCCACTGGGCTGTCATTCACTCCCACGGCGACGCTTCGCTTACCCTTTACACAAGGGAGCCTTCGGTGCGTACATAACCGCATCTGCGGTGGTAGGGCAGGGCATGCAAGCGAAAGATAATTCGATGAGCCTATAGGCTCGGCTGGTAAAAGGCCCTAAGGGGGCCTGTGCATACCACCGGCACGGCCGGTGGTTATGATTACAGTACGAAAAATACCACACACAGCATTTGCAGAAAACTGCCCAGCACCACGAAGATGTGGAACACCGAGTGAAACCACCGCTTTTTCGAGCCGATTCCGTAGAGGATTGCCCCCAGCGTGTAGGCGATGCCGCCCCACAGCAAAAGAGAAAAGCCGGCATTCCCCAGCACCTGCTTTGCGATGCCCAGAAAGGGGAGAATCGCCCAACCCATACCGATGTAGCAAATCATGGAAAATACATTGTACTTTTTCAGGTCAATGGCGGTTAAGGTCACCGCCAGAGCCGTTAAGCCCCACTGGAATGCCAGCATGCCCCACCCCAGCAGAGGATACACCGGCCGCAGGGCGCACAGGGCAATGGGGGTATAGGTTCCCGCAATGAGAAAATAGATGGTGCAGTGGTCCAGTACCTGCAAAACCTTTTTGCCCATACCGGGGCGTAAGCCATGGTATACGCTGGACATGGTGTAAAGGGCGACGATACACACCCCGTAAATCAACGCCCCGGCAAGGGCGTAGCCGCTTCCCATGCCCCGGAACAACCCGACCGCCAGTGCAAGCAGACCAATGCCGCCACCGGCGATATGGGTTACCATATTCATGATTTCCTCTCCCTTGGTATAGTCCGGCAGTGCCCGGTCGGTCAGCTTGGTTCGTTTCATCAGACCACTTCCTTTCTGATTACAGCATATCACGGAATTACGAAAAGTAACCCTACACTCCGGATTCTACCCCTCGAAAAGGGGTAGAGGGAAATTTCTACCCGTGGGAGAGAAAGAAATGGGTTGACAAAGGGGGAAAAATTGGCTAAAATACGTAAAAGCCATGGCTGAGGTTGCGTTTTTCATCAGTATTCCGGGGGATTCGGCAAATGCCGCCGGAGGAAAGGGGAAAACGCCGAAGGGCTTGCCGGTTGCCAAGCGGGCAGGTTCTGGGACTGCGCAGAATATGCGCAGGACTGTCATCTGTAAGGATGGGGTGCTGACCACGGGGATTTTTAAGTTTCTGCCCTGTGTCAGAATTGACATGGGGCATTTTGTTTTGTGAGGTAGCAGTTATGAAAAAGACAGCATTTTTGTCGCTGGAAAAGGCAAGAGAGATTGCAAAGGAGATTCCCACGCCTTTCCATATTTATGACGAGGCGGGCATTCGCGCCAACGCCCGGGCGCTGAAGGCGGCGTTTTCCTGGAACAAGGGCTTTCGGGAGTATTTTGCGGTAAAGGCAACCCCCAATCCCTATATCCTCCAGATTCTCCACGAGGAGGGCTGCGGCTGTGACTGCGCCACCTATACGGAGCTGCTGCTTGCCGAGGCGGTGGGCATCACCGGACACGATGTGATGTTCTCCTCCAACGTCACCCCCGAGCAGGATATGCGCAAGGCCTATGAGATGGGCGCATATATCAATCTGGACGATGCCACCTATGTGGATTTTCTGGAGCAGCTTGTGGACAAGGTGCCGGAAACGGTGTGCCTGCGGTATAATCCCGGCGGATCCTTCAGCCTGGGCAATACCATTATGGATATGCCCCGGGATGCCAAGTACGGCATGACCGAGGACCAGATGGCGGGCGCAATCAACCGGCTGATGAAGCTGGGCACCAAGCACTTCGGTATTCACGCCTTCCTGGCCTCCAATACCACTACAAACGAGTATTATCCGGAGCTGGCGGCGAATCTGTTCCGGCTGGCGGTGCGCTTAAAGAATGCCACCGGCGCTCATTTCAGCTTTATTAACCTCTCCGGCGGTATCGGCGTGGACTATCGCCCGGAGCAGCCGAAATGCGATATCGGCATCATCGGCGAAGGCGTGCGGGAGCGCTACGAGCAAATTATGACCCCCAACGGCATGGACGATGTGGCAATCTTTACGGAGCTGGGCCGGTTTATGCTGGCACCCTACGGACATCTGATTTCCACGGTTTTGCACCAGAAGCACATCTACCGGGAATATATCGGTCTGGACGCCTGCGCCGCGGATTTGATGCGGCCTGCCATGTACGGCGCGTACCACCATATTACGGTGCTGGGCAAAGAGGACGCCATTTTGGACCATGTATACGATGTCACCGGCGGTCTGTGCGAAAACAACGATAAGTTTGCCATCGAGCGCAGCCTGCCCGGCATCGAAATCGGAGACATTCTGGCGATTCACGATACCGGTGCTCACGGTCACGCCATGGGCTACAACTATAACGGCAAGCTTCGCTCCGCCGAGGTGCTGTTAAAGCCGGACGGCAGCTTCAAGCTGATTCGCCGTGCGGAAACCCCCAAGGATTACTTTGCCACCTTTGACGGCACGGAGTTCGAGTTCAACATCTGATTTAGTCATTTTGCACAAAAACCAACCGGAAAATTCGGCGCGGAAACAGTTTGTTTACACAAAATTTTCATCCTATTTTGCCCCAATCTATGCTATAATAGAACTGGGCGGCGGGACTGCCTGTTATTGTGTAAATGAGGGACCGCTATGAATAATATTTTGTTTTTTCTGACACCGAAGGCAATGTGTGCGTACTTATACGATGATTTCACCCTTCGTCAGGCATTGGAGAAAATGGAAGCCACCGGCTATGCCGCGCTGCCCATTCTCAACAAGCATGGGGAGTATCGGGGCACACTGACAGAGGGCGACCTGCTGTGGGGGCTGAAAAATCTGTGCTATATGGATATGCGCCAGGCGGAGGCACACCGGATTATGACGGTGGCCCGGCGCAAGGACAATGTGCCCGTTCGAGTCACCACCTCCATTCAAGACCTGGTGGAGCGGGCAGCAGAGCAGAATTTTGTACCGGTGGTGGACGATAAGGATACCTTTATCGGCATCATTACCCGCAGCGCCATTATCCGCTACTGCCAGCACGAGCTATTCCGGGAAGACTAAAAAAGGCAGCCATCTGTGAGATGGCTGCCTTTTTGCCGTTGGGGGAAGAGGAACATGGCGCAGGACCTTAACTTTCCCAATGGGGATCGGGGCGGTTTTGGAGCAGAAAAGCGGTGATCTTTTCTAAAAAATTCGATTTTTCTTGACAATTTGCCCGGGAAAAAGGTACACTAATAATATAGCTTAGACGAAAAAGAAAGGCAAAGCCAGAAAGGAGCCTTTTATGCAAAAACCCATTATTGCAATCATGTATGATTTCGATAAAACCCTGTGTACCCGGGATATGCAGGAATATACCTTTATCCCCAGCATCGGCATGGAGCCCAGCGATTTCTGGGGCCATACGGCGGTTGTGGCAGCTCAGGAGACCATGGACAGCATTTTGACCTATATGTACTGCATGCTGGAAAAGGCCCAGCAAACGGGAAACCCCTTAACCAGGGAATCTCTGTACACCTGTGGAAAGGATATCGAGTATCTGCCCGGTGTGGAGGGGTGGTTTGACCGGATTAACCGCTATGCCGCCGAGGCCGGGGTGGAGGTGGAGCACTATGTGCTGTCCTCCGGTTTGAAGGAAATCATTGAAGGCACCACCATTGCCAAGCATTTTAAGCGGATTTACGCCTGCGAATTTCTATATAAAAACGAAGAGGCAATCTGGCCCAAGATGGCGGTTAACTATACCAACAAAACCCAGTTTGTTTACCGAATTAATAAGGGCGTTCTGGATATCAACAACGATGTGGATTTGAATAATTCCCGTCCCGATTCGGAAAAACGGGTGTTCTTCAGCAATATGATTTATATTGGTGACGGACTGACGGATGTGCCCTGCATGAAGTTGGTAAAGCAGTCCGGCGGCCATTCCATCGCGTTGTATCAGAATGGGCAAAAGCACAAAACCGCTCCGCTTTTGAAGCATGACCGGGTAGACTGGATGTTCGAGGCCGACTATTCCGAAGGCAGCGAATTGGACCGCACTATGAAACTGCTGCTGGAGCATCTGGCGCATTATAACAAGCTGAAGGGTCTGCATGAGCAGCAGAAAAAGGAACTGGACTAAATCATTATTAAAACAGAAAGGAAATGTATTATGGAAATTTTGTGGATTCTTTTGATTGTGGCAGCGATTGTGGCCATTTGGGCAGTCAGCACCATTAACGGCTTTAAGCGGAAGGAAATCAAGGTTGAAGAAGCCCGCTCTGGTATTGAGGTGGCTCTGACCAAGCGCTATGATATGCTGACCAAGCTGATGGATACTGCCAAGGGCTACATGACCCACGAGAAGGATACTATGGAAACCGTGATCAAAATGCGCCGGGGTATGTCTGTAGACGAACTGCAGCAGGCTTCCAAGCAGATGGATGCGGTGGCGTCTTCCATTCAGGTTACGGCGGAAGCCTATCCCGAGCTGCGTTCCAGCGAGGTGTTTGGCCAATTGCAGCGGGGCATCTGGGATGCTGAGGAGCATTTGCAGGCTGCCCGTCGGGTTTACAATGCCAATGTCACCGCATACAATACCGCCATCGCCATGGCACCTGCCAGTTTGCTGGCCGGTGGTCGTCAACCCAAGGCGTTTTTTGAGGCAGAGGCCCACAAGCGGGAAGATGTGAAAATCAGCTTCTGATAAGGGGGAATCGGTATGGCTGCCAATACAAAGCTTTCCGATGAAGAGCTGAACCGGATTCTGGCGGAAAAGCGCAGCGTCCTGCATAAGGGAATTCTCATTGCTGTGGCCGGCGGCATTGTTACACTGCTGGGCTTTGCATGGTTGGGGATGTTTGTGGGCTTTTGCGGTATTGCTCTGCTGATTTGGGGAATTATCAAGGTCAGCTCTGCCACCCGGGATGCCAAGAACGCTGTGGGCGTGCAAATCGTCACCGCAGCCCTGCAGGAGATTTTTACGGATGTGGAGTACCGACCCCAGAGCCACTTAAGCGAGTCTGTGGTGCGCAATACGGATATGGGGTTTCCCTTTGATGTGGATAAAATCACCGGAAGCGACTATATCCGGGGCAACTACCGGGGCGCGGAAATCGAAATGAGCGACATGCGGCTGATTAACATCACCTACACCACCGACAGCAAGGGACGCACCCGTCGCCAGGAAACCACGGTGTTTGAAGGTTTGTGGCTGATTTGCGACTTTGGCAAGGCGCTGTCTGCGGATTTGCGGCTGAGCGAACGCAGCGCACTGTTTGGAAAACTGGCGATCGGCGGAATTAAAACCGAGAGCGAAGCCTTCAATCAGCGCTTCCATATTCAGTCCCAGAGTCAGCATGATGCCTTTTACATTCTGACGCCCCACATGATGGAGTATATCCTCTCTATGGACGCAAAGGGCGGCGGGGATACCTATATGCGGTTTTTGAAGGCGGGCAAGGTACATATTGCCATCAACTCCGGCAGAAACGCCTTTGAAATGGGGAGCCTGAATACGGATGTGGCTGCCCTGCGGCAGAAGTTCGTGGGAGAAATCCGCTATGTCACAGACATCATTGACGAGCTGCGGCTGGTGGATACCCTGTACGACAGAGCCCCGTCCGGAAATGAATAAGAAGTATCACCGGGGGCGGAAAAATTCCGCCCCCGAAAAACATATTTTTCCTAAAAAAGGATTGACAAATTATGCAAGAGAGAGTATGATAGGCAGGAAGGTTAGCCGCGGCTAATTATTTTTTAGCCGGGGAGTTAGCCAAGACTAATTCCAGGCAGGTGACAGCTATGAACTTATCCCAGGCGCAGGAAGGAAAGGAATACATCATCCGGCGGATTGAAACCGAGGATGAGGAGCTGAATGCGTTTCTGTTTTCCCTGGGCTGCTACAGCGGCGAGCCGATTACTGTGATTTCCCGCCGTCGGGGCGGCTGTACGGTGTCGATTAAAGACGGCCGGTATAATATTGATAATCAGCTGGCGGAGGCGATTATTCTGGAATAATCAAAAGAATATCCGCGTATTTTATTTTGATAAGCAGTTAGCTTAGGCTAACACCACGAAACCTCAAGGAGGAAAACCTACATGAGAATTGCTTTTGCAGGCAACCCCAACAGCGGCAAAACCACCATGTACAACGCCCTCACCGGAAGAAACGAAAAAGTGGGCAACTGGGCAGGCGTTACCGTTGAGAAAAAAGAAAGCCCCATTCGGAAGCTGTACTGCCCCGAGGGGACAGAGCTGGTGGCAGTGGATCTGCCCGGCGCTTACTCCATGTCGCCTTTCACCTCAGAGGAAAGCGTTACCAGTACTTATGTGCAAAATGAGCAGCTTGACGCCATTGTGAACATTGTGGATGCCACCAATTTGAGCCGGAGTTTGTTCTTTACCACCCAGCTGCTGGAGTTGGGCGTGCCGATGGTGGTGGCGCTGAACAAGGCGGATATCAACAAGAAAAAGAAGACCAGCATCGATGCCGTGGCGCTGTCCCTGGCGCTGAACTGTCCCGTGGTGGAAACGGTTTCCACATCTGCCGACGGCTTGAAGGAAGTGGTCAGTGCGGCATTGGCGGTTTGCGGAAAAGGGCAAACACCGCCCTATGTACAAGGGGATGTGGATCTTACCAGCAAAAAGGCGGTGGAGGCTGCGGACCGGAAACGGTTCCAGTTTGTGAACAAGGTGGTTTCTCAGGTGGAACGCCGCCAGGTTCGCACCCGTGACCGGAACGCCCAGGACAAGATTGACGCAGTTTTGACCCACCCCGTTGTGGGACTGCCCATTTTTGCGGTGGTGATGTTTCTGGTATTCCAGATTTCCCAGTCCTGGCTGGGCGCATGGATTGCCGAGGGCTATGAATTTGAAAACGGTACGGCAATCCCCGGTCTGGTTACCTGGATTGATGCGTTTAAGGAGTGGGTCATCGGACTTTTGGAGGGGGCACAGGTGGATGCGTTTCTGTCGGCACTGCTGACGGAGGGAATCATCGGCGGTGTCAGTGCCGTGGTAGGCTTCCTGCCCCTGGTGATGGTGATGTACTTCCTCATTGCCCTGCTGGAGGATTGCGGCTATATGGCCCGGGCCACTGTGGTCTTGGACCCCATTTTTAAGAAGGTGGGTTTGTCCGGCAAGTCTGTAATTCCCTTTGTCATCGGTACGGGCTGCGCCATTCCCGGCGTTATGGCCGCCAGAACCATTCGTAACGAGCGGGAGCGCAATGCCACCGCCATGCTGGCGCCCTTTATGCCCTGCGGCGCCAAGCTGCCGGTAATCGGCCTGTTTGCCGGCGCATTTTTCGGCGAGGCATCCTGGGTGGGCACACTGATGTATTTTGTGGGCATCGCGCTGATTCTGTTGGGCGCGCTGCTGGTGAACAAAATTGCCGGTCATAAAAACCGGAAATCCTTCTTCATCATGGAGCTGCCGGAATATAAGCTGCCCTCGGTGAAACGGGCATTTTATTCCATGTGCAGCCGGGGCTGGTCGTATATTGTTAAGGCGGGCACAGTAATTCTGCTGTGCAACGCGGTGGTGTACATTATGCAGTCCTTCAACTGGCGACTGCAGTTGGTAGAGGAGGGAATGGAGCATACCTCCATTCTGGCATCCGTTGCGGGCCCTGTTGCGGTGGTACTGGTGCCGGTGATTGGCATTTCCGCGTGGCAGATGGCCGCCGCTGCGGTTACCGGCTTCATTGCCAAGGAAAATGTAGTGGGTACCCTGGCGGTTTGCTACGGCATCTCCAATCTGATTGATTTGGATGCGCTGGAGATGGCGGAGGGCGCAGGCGCAGAGGTCGCTGCGGTTTTTGGCCTGACACAGGTGGCGGCGCTGGCATTTTTGATGTTCAATCTGTTTTCGCCCCCCTGTTTTGCGGCTATCGGCGCCATGAATGCGGAGATTCGGGATAAAAAATGGCTGTGGGGAGGCATCGGGCTGCAGCTGGCTACGGGCTACAGCGTGGGCTATCTTGTGTACACCGTGGGCACGCTGCTGACGGATCCCAGCTCCTTGAATGTGGGCGCGGCCATTTGCGGCGGTATTGCCGTTGCCGTGATTGCAGGCGTTCTGGTGTGGCTTTGCCTGCGGGCAGACCGGAAGGTCAAGGCAGAATATGCCATCAGCGGAAGGAAGTAAGCCATGGGAGATTTCATTGTGGCGATTCTGATTCTGGGAATCCTGGGGCTTGCCGGCTGGTACATTTTTCGGGCGAAGAAACAAGGGAAAAAGTGTATCGGTTGCCCGGACAGCGGCGGTTGCTCCGGCGCCTGCGGCAGCTGTCAAGGCTGTAATAAACAGTAAAAAAGGGAAGGGGCTCGGACCCTTCCTTTTGTTGGTTAAAGAATACCACCAGCTGAGCTGGTGGTTCCAAAAAGCTTTAGCTATGCCCAGTCCCGCCGCAGCGGCTTGCCTCCCCTGTGTAAGGGGAGGTGGGCAAAATCTTTGATTTTGCTCGGAGGGGTTGTACTCGTAGTGACAATCCCTCAGTCACGCTGACCGCGTGACAGCTCCCTTTACACAAGGGAGCCTTCGGTGCGTACATAACCGCATCAGCGGTAGTAGGGCAGAATACGCAAGCGAAAGACAATTCGACGAGCCTATAGGCTCGTGTTGTAAAAAGCCCTAAGGGGGCTGGAACATACCACCGGCCGTGCCGGTGGTTATGATTTTGGCAGGGTTGCTTTGTGCACTTTAATGCATTAAAGCGAAAAAGCAACAGCGGATTCTGTGCACGTATCCAAAGTGTGGTAAAAATGAAAAATAATACTTTACAACTTTAGCTTGCTAAAGTATAATACAGCCATAAAACATCCCCAACGGGAAAAGAAAGGAAGAAACAATTATGAAAAAGTTATTTGCACTCCTGCTGGCAGTTTTGATGCTGGCCACTTGCTTTACCGGCTGCGCTGAGAAGTCTGACTCCGACCTGAGGAGCATTCAGGATAGAGGCAAACTGATTGTTGGTATTACCGAATACGTCCCCATGGACTATAAGGATGAAAACGGCAACTGGACCGGCTTCGATGCCGAATTTGCCCAGCTGTTTGCTGAGGAGCTGGATGTAGAGGTTGAGTTCTACGTCATTGCCGACTGGAGCAAGAAGTTCTACGAGCTGGAAACCAAGAACATTGACGTGATCTGGAACGGCATGACCATCACCGACGAAGTCAAGCTGAACACCAACTGCTCTAACCCCTATGTAATCAATGCCCAGGTTCTGGTTATGAAGGCCGACGTGATAGGCAACTACACCACTGCCGACAGCCTGAAGGATCTGTCCGTCGCAGTTGAAAACGGCTCTGCCGGCCAGGATGCTGCTGTTGCAGCCGGCATTGAGAACATTGTAGCAGTTCAGGACCAGGCTGCTGCACTGATGGAAGTTGGCGCCGGCACCTCCGATGCCTGCATCATCGACATCACCATGGCACAGAACATGACCGGTGAGGGCACCGGCTATCCCAACCTGGCAGCCGGTCTGCGCCTGACGGAAGAAGAATACGGCGTCGGTTTCCGGAAGGATTCCGATATTACAGCGAAGTTCAACGAGTTTATGGCAGAGCTGATGAGCAACGGCACTTTGGATGCGTTGGCTGAGAAGTATAGCCTGACCTTGGTAAAATAAAGGAGAAAAGGGGAGAATACCATGTTTGTACCGGTAACACTGGAGCTGCTGTCCGGCTTTATGCAGACACTGCAGGTGTTTGTACTGACGCTGGCATTCTCCCTTCCTTTGGGCTTCCTCATTTGCTTTGGCTCCATGACCCGGTTTTCCCCCCTGCGGTGGCTGACAAGAGGGTTCATTTGGATCATTCGGGGTACGCCTCTGATGCTCCAGCTGATTATCATCTTCTACGGACCTGGTTTGGTATTCGGTATGTCTGCGCTGCCCAGAATGACCGCCACGCTGGTGGCCTTCTCCATTAACTACGCCTGCTATTTTTCCGAAATCTATCGGGGCGGCATTGAAAGCATTCCCCGTGGTCAGTGGGAAGCAGGTATGGTGCTGGGCTTGAGCCGGTATCAGATTTTCTTTAAAATCATTCTGCCCCAAATGTTTAAGCGGGTTTTGGCCCCGGTGAGCAACGAAGTGATTACCCTGGTAAAGGATACGGCCCTGGCCCGTACCATCGGCATTTACGAGGTGATCTGGGCAGGTGAATCCTTCATCAAAAAGGGCATGCTGTGGCCGCTGTTCTACACGGGTCTGTTCTACCTGATCTTCAATGGCCTGCTGACGGTGCTGTTTGGAAAGCTGGAAAAGAAACTGGATTATTATCAGGAATAAGGTTTGCAAAACAGCGGCTGTTTGTGGTAGAATAAAGAAAAAAGGAGGACCTTGCCATGGCACAAAGTAAGGAAATGCAGCTTTGCAGATTGCTGGCCCAGCTGAAAACGCCGGAGGAGGTAGCCCTTCTTTTGGAGGATCTGTGCACCAAAAAAGAGGTGGAGAATATGGCAGAGCGGCTCTATGCCGCCGAACTACTGATGGAGGGCAACACCTACAACCAGGTGATGGAGCGGTCCAATATCTCCTCTGCTACGCTAAGCCGGGTATCCCGGTGCGTCCAATACGGAAAGGGCTATGCCCGCTTTCTGAAAAAAGAGAAGTGAATCTGTCAGGCGGCTGAAAAGCCGCCTGATTTTTATTGAAAAGCCGGGCGTTTTGTAGTATAATTTTCCCATTGAGAAAGGATGTGGAGATATGAACGCCATTCATTACGGCATTTTAAGTACCTCCTCCATTGCGCCCCGGTTTATTGCGGCTGTCCGCGAGGCGCAGGCGGGGCAAATTGTGGCGCTTTCCTCCCGCAGTCTGGAAAAGGCCCGGGAAAAGGCGGCGCTTTGGGGTATTCCCGCTGCCTACGGCTCCCATGAGGAATTGCTGCGGGATGAAAATGTCCATGTGGTGTATATCTCCACCGTGAATGCCCAGCATTACCCCTGGGCGAAGGCGGCTTTGGAGCATGGCAAGCATGTGGTTTGCGAAAAACCCTGCACCACCGACCCCCGGCAGACCCGGGAGCTGTTTGCACTGGCTCGGGAAAAAGGGCTGTTTTTCATGGAGGCGGAGAAAATGCTGTTTCTGCCGGCTCTGCAGGAGGCTTCCCAGCGGATTGCCCGGGGTGACCTGGGGGAGATTTCCCTGGTTACCATGAGTCACAGCTTTTCCGCCGGCTACAATACCTGGCTCTTTGACGAAGCCGCCGGCGGCGGTCCGCTGCTCAGTAGCGGCATCTATGCGGTGCAGCTGATTTTGTGGCTGTTTGGGCCGATTCGGGACATTCGGGGAAGGGCCTCCAAGCTGGATACCGGTGTGGAGTGGCAGTATATTCTCACGGGAGAGACCGAAAGCGGCGTGTTATTCACCGCCCAAAACAGCACCCAAAGCGTTCTGGATAATACCGCCCGGATTTGCGGCAGTAAGGGCTGGGTGGAAATCCCGGAATACTGGAAGGCCCGTCGGGCAATTTTCCATTACCCCGGTAAAGAGCCGGAGGTTCTGGAGTTTCCCTGTGAGCATGAGCTTGCCTACGAGGCAACCCACATTGCCGATTGCCTCCGCCGGGGGCTCACTACCAGCCCCGTGGTGACGGAGCAGATTTCCGTTGCGGGCATTGCGGCGTTAAAAACGGTAAAGGATTCTTGGTAAGGAGATGTAAGATATGTCTACGCTGGTAGATTTGTTTATTACCTTTGCAAAAATCGGCGTCATGACCTTTGGCGGCGGCTACGCCATGCTCCCCATGCTTCAGCGGGAGGTTGTGGAGAATAAGCGTTGGGCATCGGAGGAAGAAATCATGGATTACTTTGCCGTTGCCCAGTGCACCCCCGGTGTCATTGCGGTGAATGTTGCCACCTTCGTAGGACAGAAATATAAGGGAATCTGGGGCGGCATTGTGGCGACCCTTGGGGTGGTGTTCCCCTCGTTGGTGATTATTTCTGCACTGGCCGGTGTGATTGAGGCGTTTTCCCATCTGGTTTGGGTGAAAAATGCCTTTGGTGGCATCCGGATTTGCGTCTGCGTGCTGATTCTCAATGCGGTGGTGAAGCTGCTGAAAAAAGCCGTGGTGGATAGATGGACCCTGGGAATCTTTATCGCGGTGACGCTGGGCAGTCTGTTTGTTCCGGTTTCCCCCGTGGTGTTTGTGCTGGTGGCGGCGGCTCTGGGTGTCGCCCTGGCGAAGATGGGAGGGAAAGCGGCATGATGTATTTGCAGATGTTCTGGGAATTTTTCAAGACGGGTTTGTTCGCTGTAGGCGGCGGCATGGCCACCATTCCTTTCCTTTATGAAATGTCGGAAAAAACCGGTTGGTTTACCGGTGATCAGCTGGCAAATATGATTGCGGTGGGCGAATCCACCCCCGGCCCCATTGGCGTTAACATGGCCACCTATGTGGGTTTTCTGGGCGGCATGCAGAACCACGGAATTGCCGGCGCAATTCTGGGCGCGGTGGTGACAACCCTGGGGCTGATTACCCCTTCGGTGATTATCATTATGGTGATTGCGGCGCTGCTGAAGGGATTTCGGGACAGCCGGTATGTACAAAATGCGTTCTACGGCCTGCGCCCTGCTTCCTCGGGCCTGATAGCAGCGGCAGGAATCCAGGTGGTGCTGACCAATCTGGTGGATTTTTCCGGGGGCGTTGTCCTTGCCGGAATCAACTGGAAGGGTCTGGTACTGGGCGTGGCGCTGTGGCTGCTGAGCAATCAGGTGAAGGCTACCAAAAAACTGCACCCCATCGCATTCATCGGCATGGCTGCCGTGGCAGGCATTGTATTTCAAATGGGATAAGAAAACAGCGTGCAAAATCTCCTTGTTTTATCGTAAGGAATGTACTATAATACCAGCATAACAGATAGGAGGACAATTACATGGATATGTTTGATTTGATTGTAATCGGCGGTGGCCCCGGCGGTTATCTTGCTGCTGAGCGGGCAGCCCACGGCGGCTTAAAGGTTTTGCTGTTTGAAAAGCGCTCTCTGGGCGGTGTCTGCCTAAATGAGGGCTGCATTCCCTCCAAGGCGCTGCTGAACTCTGCAAAAACCTATGAGCATGCTCTCCACGCTCAGGACTACGGCGTCACCTGTGCCGGCGTCACCATAGACCAGAAGGCGGTGATTGCCCGGAAGGCCCGTGTGGTTCGCACATTGGTATCCGGCGTCAAGGGAAAAATGAAGGCGGCCGGTGTCACGGTTGTGATGGAGGAAGCAACCATCCAGGGTAAGGATGGGGAAGCCTTTGTGGTGAGCGCCGGGGGCAAGACCTACGGCGGCAAGCAGCTGATTATCGCCACGGGCTCTTCCAACGCGGTTCCGCCCCTGCCCGGTCTTCGGGAGAACCTGGGCGACTTCGTGCTGACCAACCGGGAGGTTCTGGAGCTGCAGGAGATCCCTAAGGAGTTTGCGGTCATTGGCGGCGGTGTCATCGGTTTGGAAATGGCATCCTACTACAGCACCGTTGGCAGTAAGGTTACCGTGATTGAAATGCTGGACCATATTGCCGGCGCGACCGACCGGGAAATCAGCTCCATGCTCCAAAAGGAGCTGGAAAAGAAGGGCATTACCTTCCTGCTGGGACATAAGGTGCAGTCTGTAGAGCCGGGCAAGGTCTGGGCAGAAGCCCCCAGCGGCGAGAAAATCTGCGTCAGTGCGGATAAGGTTCTGCTGTCTATCGGCCGTCGGGCAAACTGTGCCGGCCTGGGCTTGGAAAATATCGGTGTTGCCTTTGACCGGGGCATCACCACGGATGCCTTGGGCCGCACCAATGTGCCGGGCGTGTACGCAATCGGCGATGTCAACGGCCATCACATGCTGGCCCATACCGCCTACCGGGAAGCAGAGGTTGCCGTGAGCAACATTCTGGGCAAGCCCGATATGACCCGCTATCACGCCAACCCCTCGGTTATTTACACCCAGCCGGAAATTGCCTCCGTTGGCAAGACCGAGGAAGAGTGCAAGGACAAGGGCATTGACTACGAGGTGCGCAAGCTCTCCATGCGGTATTCCGGCCGGTTCGTGGCGGAAAACGAGGGCGCTGACGGCCTGTGCAAGGTTCTGGTGGACAAGAAGAAGCGGAATATCCTGGGTGTCCATTTGATTGGCTCCTACACCGGTGAAATGATCTGGGGCGCTGCGGAGATGATTGAAATGCAGCTTCGGGTTACCGATGCCCGCCAGATTATCTTCCCCCATCCCACGGTTTGTGAAATCATCCGGGAAACCCTTTGGGAGTTCCCCGACTAAGAAGAACAAATGCGGCTCACCGAAAGGTGAGCCGCTGTTTTTATTTCAGAAGGAAGGACATGATGGCTTCGTAGATTTGCCGGGTTTCTTCCGGGGTCTTTGCGTTTAGAACCAGATTCTTTTGACCGACCGTGATTATGATGTGGGCATCGCAGCCGGTGTAGACATAGCTGGTATAGGTGCCCAGGTCTTTATTTTGGAAGGTGCCCAGGGAAAGTCTGGCAGAGCTAAAGCCGCTGACCCGGAAGCCGGAGGGGGCGGTTTCGTGATAGGAAACGGAGTCAATTTCCGAAACGGGAAGGGACAAATCCTCCCAGAAGTCTGCCTGAATCTCCAAGGTTTCTTCCGTGCAGGTGGTTTCGATGTCACCGGTGAACATCAAAACGCACAGAAGGATTGCCAGCAGGGGGAGGAAAACTGCCAGCACCCTGGTAGCAACCTTCGACCTGGCGGGCAGGGTATAGGCAATGCCTGCGGCCTTATGCTGTCGGTACAGCCGGTAGGAATAGAACGTAGGGATCAAAATTATCAAAAGGAAAATCGCGACCATGGCGACCATCATCGCAGCTGTGGGCAGCAGAACGCACAGCATCAGCAGCAGACCGCCGATAAACCACAGCTTGCCTGCCAGTCGGTGGGTTTTGTTCCAGTTTTCCTCGTTGGCAAGCGTCCAATACAGCTTAACGCCCAGGGAACTGTTCTGCCTTACCTTGGGCAGCAAATTGCCAATCACAGCAAACAGCAGACCCATGAAAAGGGGCAGCAGCCGGAAAATATTCCAGGTAAAACCCAATGCTGTGCCGAAAACCATGGCGTTGCAAAGGAAAGAGAGGCAGGGGATAATCCAAAAGACAATGCCCATTGCCTTTTGATTTTGTTCCCAACTCTTTTTGTCCAGGTAGGACAGCAGAAGGCACAGCCAGTTGATTGCAAACAAAATGATAGAGGGGAGGCAAACCGCCGCCAGCTTGGGGGCAGAGCCGTCGGGGGCTCCGTCTGGGCCCCAGTGGATATTTAAGCTGTCGGGCAGTCGATTCCAAAGCAGCAGACCCAACAAAATCGGTAAAAGGGTAATTACAGAGGATAGGATTAGCTGCCGCTTGTATTGATTCCAAAATGTTTTCATAGCTTTATTCTCCTTTCAAATCCTGAAGCCAAAGCAGGGCTTCCTCAAGAACGGAAACATTGATGTCATAATAGATGAATTTTCCCTCCCGGGTATCCCGGATCAGGTCTGCTTCCTTCAAAACGGCAAGATGACGGGAGATAGAGGGAGCGGTCACGGTAAAGTGGTCCGAAATTTCGCCGGCCGACTTTCTTCCATCCTTCAGCAAATTCAAGATCTGCCTGCGAATAGGGTCAGCCAGGGCGCGCAGGGTGTTTTGCAGGGCCATATAACATTCCTCCTTTAACAATTAACCTAAATGTTAAATATATAATAGCAAAAGACTCCCCTTTTGTCAAGGGGAGTTTTTGGTCGAATGGAGTATTTGTGGTTTCCAACCTTACAGCTCACCTGCCAGGGATTCCTGCTGGGAAAGGGCGATTTCCAGATTTCCGTTGCGGCAGCGCAGGGAGTCAATCATTTCCTTTTCGTCTACGCCGGGCTTCAAGGTCAGATTGTAGGTCAGCCGGAAGAGGCTTCCCATATTGGTGGTCTTGACCCGAATCAGCTCGAAATCGGAAGCGTACTGGGAAAGAACGGGGGCAAAGACATCGCTGTAGTTTAAATCCTCGGGAATGGTGATGTTGAGGGTGCGGTAGCGGGCGGCATTTTTCCGGGTGCCGAAATCCAGCCAGTTGTAAACCAGGCTGATGAGGGCCATAAGCACCGTGAACAGCAGACCGTAGCCCAGATAACCCATGCCGCAGATTAAGCCTGCCCCCATGGCGAGGAACAGCATGGTAATTTCCTTGGCGCTGCCGGGAACGCTGCGGAAGCGAACCAGGCTGAAAGCACCTGCCACAGCCACACCGGCACCGATGTTGCCGTTGACCATCATAATTACCACACACACCACCGCCGGCAGCAGAGCCAGGGTCAGCACAAAGCTTTTGGTGTAGCGGGCGCGATAGGTATACACCAGCGCCAGCACAAGACCTGCCGCAAGGGCTGCGCCCACACACAGCAGAAAATCGGTTACCGACACGGTTTGGGCGGTAGCGGCATCAAAGAGCCCCCGAAAGATGGTTTCCAGCATAAACATTGCCTCCTGTACAATTTGGGAATATCAGCGTTTGGTACGCAGTACCGTATTTGGAAAACGAGGTTTTATACAGCTTTTCCCCGGATAAAAACGAGGTCAGCCATAGGGGAATTGCGCCGGCAGTTTTGATTTCCATGAGAGTAAGACCCTCAGGTAAAATCGGTGTGCCGTAGATTTCCGACTCCAGGGATAAATTCTCCTGCCGGACGAGAATGTGTTCGTCAAAGGTGATGCGAAGGTCTCCGCCTGATCGGCAGTAGTAGGCTTCCCGTTCGTAGGAAAGGAAGACGGTGGGGCAGAGGCCGTGGTAGTGTCGGCGGAAATAGTCGATTTCCCGGGAAATCTGGCTGGGATTTTCCCAATCGGCTTCACCGGAAAGCCAGCGGATGGCGTCCCGCTCCTGCAGCTTCAGCCGCCGCTTGTAGACAATGCCTTCGTATTTTTTCTTCAGCTCCACAAAGACGCCGCTATCCGGGCCGGCCTGACAGTAGCTGCGGATGCGCAGCTTTTCTTTATAGGCGGGCTTTTCAATGGAGCGGCGGATTAAACGGTAATTGTCCGTGTCAAAATACAGATTTCGGATGGTGGTTCTGCCGTATTGGTCCAGCGACATATAGGGCGACATCGCTTCCAGGAGGCGCAGCTTTTGTTCCTGGGTCAGCAGGTATTTCAGTTCATACCGGGTAAAAACGGCCTGGTACGCCATTTGCGCCACCTCCTTAATCTTGCGGATTGTCAATTAACTGTTTTATACCACATTTTTGCCGAATTTTCAACGATAAAAAGGAAAAAGCGGGGCATACTACCGCTATAGCAACCGACAGGAGGAAAGAAAATGATTGAATCGGATACTATTAAGCTGCTTCGGGAATGCGACGCAGGGATTAAAATGGGTGTCAAATCCATTGACGATGTGCTGGGCCATGTGCAAAGCGAAGATTTGTCCGGCATGCTGAGCAAATGCAAGCAGGAGCATGAAACCTTGCAGCAGGAGGTGGACAGCCTGCTTTCCAAATACCACGATGACGGGAAAAATCCCAATCCCATTGCCAAGAGCATGTCCTGGATGAAGACCAACATGAAACTGAGCATGGAAGATACCGATGCCACCGTTGCGGACCTGATGACCGACGGCTGCAACATGGGTGTAAAATCCTTAAACCGCTACCTCAATCAATACAAGGCGGCGGACGAGGTTTCCAAGGACATCACCAAGCGGCTGATCCATCTGGAGGAATCCCTGACCAGCGATATGCGGGGGTTCCTGTAAAAAAAGCCCAGACACGAAAGTGTCTGGGCTTTGCTGTGTAATAAATTAAGCAGCGGGCTTGACAGAGGTGATGTGGGGGTTCACACCGTCATACCAGTACAGGAAGCCTTCCAGATCGATCTTGTCGCCGATCTTCAGAGCCTTGACAGCCTCGTAGACGTCAGTGCCTGCGCCGGTCAGGTAGGACTCAACGGTGAAGTTGTAGGTCTTGCCGCCCACGGAAACATTGAAGTACAGGTCGTTGCCGTCCTCGCCGGAACCGTCCCAGTTATACAGGAAAGCGGATTCCACGCCGTCGGCGTTCTGGATAGCCTCAACGGTCATGCCCTTGAAGGAAACGAACTCATTCTGATGCTTGATCAGGTCCTCGGAGTCCAGCAGAGCGGTGACATCGGTAGCGGTAGCGGTCCAGCTGCCTTCGATGATTTCGATGGTAGCAGGCTCCATGGCGTCGCTCATAATTTCCACTTCGCCCTTGTATTCGCCCTTGATACCGGTAACGCGGATCTTGGTGCCTACAGTCAGCTGAGCGTACAGCTCCTCAGTGCAGGGCAGGGAGTACAGGAAGTAAGCGCCATCTTCAGCCTGAGTGTAGATGGTAGCCTTGTTGTCCCACCAGGACTGCTTTGCCTGAACATAGGTCTCAACGGTGACCACGGAGTTCATCTCAGCAGCTTCGAACTCTGCGTGAGTCATAACCTTGACATCGGGAGTGTTAGCGTCGCTGGAGGGGGTAGAAGTGTTGTTGGAGGGAGCGGTGCTCTCGTTGCCGGGGGTGTTGGTGCAGGCTGCGAAGGAGCAAACCATCACGACAGCCAGCAGCAGTGCAATCAGCTTTTTCATAATCATTCTCCTTATTATAGATGGGTGTTCGGAATGAACAGTTCTATTATACAAGAATTTACAGACAAATCAATGCTTAAAACCCTTAATTTTTCTGTTTTTTTCCTTTGATTTTTGTGCAAATAAATGAGATGCCCAGAATCACCCAGATTCCGCCCAGCGTGCTGAGCAGGATTACCGAGCCGGTGGGCAGTCCGTCAAAGCCTGCCCGGTAGCCGCTGGAGGTCTGAATTTGGTCTAAGCGGTACAGGCTGGAAACAACGGAAAATAGCTTTTCCATGTAGGCTTCGTCGATGGTTTCCTTGCGCAGCACGGACTTTACGGTACTTTCAATCAGCTGTCCGGCGGCATCCCGCAAGGAAGCAGAACCGTTAAACACCGGGGTGATGAAGCTGTTTTCCGTATTGTCCAGCAGGAGCTGGGTCGCTTTGATTTTTACATCGTAGTAAAGGTCGTTGTTTTCGCCGCACCGGCTGAGATAATCCTGATAGAGTTCGCTCTCCTGTGCCTTGGAGGTGACGGGGACATAGCCCTCGGTTTGGGAGTAGGCAATCTGCACCTCGTTGGTCAGCAGATACTGGGCAAACAGCCAGGATGCCAGAACCTCCTGGGGGTCTTCCTTGTTAAACACACACATGGAAGGGCCCTGGGAAATCATTTTGGGGTTTTCTGTATCAAACTGGGGGATGGGCATGACCGCGGTTTCAAACTGAACCACCTTGTCCGCATCCACATCCTTCAGCGGGGCATTTGCGCCCATCCAGGTGGCGCCGGCGGTGGAGTCGATGGCGAAAATACACTGTCCGGAGTTGAGGTAGTCACCGGGGTAGCTGGAAATCTTAAAGGTGGAGAACGCCCGGGTTTCAGCATGCTGGGCGACGGTGTAGAGGAAGTCCTTGGTGGTGTCGTTAAACAGCAGGACATCGCCGGCGGCGGTAGAGAAGTCGCCGCCCAGCTGCTTCAGCACCTGAATCATCATATTGTCGGTGGACTTGTAGATAAAGGGAATCATCACCTTTTGTCCGTTGACTTTGAAGGTGCCGTCTGCATTTTTTGCCATGGCGGCCTCGGATACCTCCCAGATGAAGTCCCAGGTCAGCTTATCCGGCAGGGTGTAGCCCAGCTTTTCCACCAAATCTTTATTGATGTAGCAGGCCTCTGTGGAGCGCATATAGGGCAGGGCATAGGTGTAACCGTTCAGATAGCCCTCGGCCAGAAACTTGGGAATGATTTCTTCCCGGGTGGGTCCGTCGAAGCGCACCTCGCTGCCCCCCAGACCGTATTGGGGATTTGCCATCAAATCGTCCAGGGGAACCACGGTGTTCTCGCCGGAAAGGTAGGTGGCGATGTGGTCGGGGTAGGTGATGCAGACGTTGGGGGTGGTATCGGTGGCAATGTTGGTAATGACATCGTTGTAGATATCGCCGTAGTTGGTATACAGCTTCAGCTTTACGGTGATATTGGGGTAGAGGGCCTGGAAGTCCTCAATGGCCTTCTTATAAATGTTGGTCTGGGTCAGGTTGGTGTCGTTTTTTGCCCAGAAGGTGATTTCGTAATTCCGGGAGGTATCAAATTCCTCCGGGGTGACATAGGCGATTCGCTCCCGGGCGCCGTGACAGCCGGAAAACAGACAAACCACCAAACACAGGGAAGCCAGAACGGAAAGAAGCCTTTTCATCCTTTCATACCTCCTCTTGCCACGCCCGCCATAATCTTATTCCGGAAAACCAAGAATAAAACGATCAGTGGCAGGGAAATCACCACACCCGCCGCCATCATGGCAGGGACATTCTCCCGACCGAAGCCGTTTTCCCGGATTTCCTGAATGCCGTTGGAAACCAGGTAGTAGGCCTGCTCGTCGGTAATCAGCCGGGGCCAGACATAGCTGTTCCAGCATTCAATCACCTTCAAAATGGCAATGGTGACGATGGTGGGACGGCAGATGGGAATCATCACCTTGCACAGATATTTCAGGTCCGAAGTGCCATCCGCCTTGGCGGCGTAATAAAGTTCGTCGGGGATTTGGGAGAAATTCTCCCGGAGCAGGTAGATATAGAATACCGAAGTGACGGAGGGGAGAATCAGACCCGTAAAGGTGTTGCGAAGGTCCAGATTGGTGACGGTTACGAAGTTGGTAATAATCACCAGTTCGTTGGGAATCATCATCAGCGACAGAAAAACGGTGAAGGCAAAGTCCCGTCCGGGGAAATCCAGCCGGGAGAAGGCAAAGGCCGCCAGAACTGTAACAAGGAGCATGATTGCCGTGGTGGCAAGGGTGAATACCACGGTGTTGAGGAAATAATCCGCCAGGGGCACCAGAGAAAAGGCGTCAATGAAATTCTGCACAGTGGGTGCCAGGGTAATAAACTGGGGGATCACCTCGGAGCTGTAAGCGCCATAGCTTTTCAGGGAGGTCAGCACCATCCAGTAGAAGGGGAACAGCACAGCAACTGCCCACACCGACAGGAGTGTATAGGCCAGGGTTTTCACCGCAGCCTGCCGACGGCGGGCGTTCTTTTCAATCTTTACATAGTCCATAGCCGCACCTCATTCGTAGTGGACATACTTGCGACTGACCAGTAGATTGATACAGGTAATGGTCAGCACAATGGAAAACAGCAAAATGGCGGCGGCAGAAGCATAGGAAGGATAGCCGCCGGAATCGCCGTAGAGCATGTCGTAGACGTAGCCCACGATGGTATTCATTTCCGCGGCATTCAGGTCGGTGCCGAACAGCGCCACAGCGTCGGAGTAAGCCTTAAATGCGCCGATAAAGCCGGTAATCACCAGATAAAACATGGTGGGGGAAATCATGGGCATGGTAATCCGGGCGAACACCCGGCCACGGGAAGTGCCGTCAATTTTGGCGGCATTGTAGTAGGTCTGGTTCACCGAGGCCAGAGCGCTGGTGAGAATCAGAATCTTAAAGGGGAGAACTACCCATACGGTGTAGATGCACAGCACCAGCATTTTTGCCCAGTAAGGGCCGGTGATAAAGTCTATAGGCTGAATACCGAACCAGCCCAGAACCAGATTCACAAGGCCGTCGGAGTAGGGGGTCTGCTGAAACAGAATCATAAATACCAAACCCACTGCCAGAGTATTGGTCACATAGGGCAGGAAGAAAATCGTCTGGAAGAGATTGCGCAGTTTTTCGATGGAAGAAAGCCCGATGCTGATGAGCAGGGCAAGTCCGGTGGACAGGGGAACGGTAATGAACACCAGAATAAAGGTGTTTTTCAGCGCCTGGAGGAAGTAGGGGTCGTTGAGGACATACAGATAGTTATAGATGCCCACGCCAAAGGATGTCTGGGAGGCGGAATTGAAGCCCTCCTCCAGAGAGTAAATCAGCACATCAATCAACGGGTACACCATAAAAATGCCAAGAAACAGCATTGCCGGCAGCAGATACAGCCAGCCCTTTAAGTTTCGTCTTTCCATTGCGTTCGCTCCTTGGTAAAGCATTTGCCTTTATTATATGTGTAAACGAAAATGATTGCAAGAGGTTTGTAAAAAAACACCAGCCGTTAGGCTGGTGTTTGTGCAGGAAACGTTATTCCGGAAGGGGAAAGCACTCCAGATACGGGCCGTAGTCCTTTTTTAAATGCAGCTGCATTAACCGGCAGGCCAGCGCGCCGTCACCGTCTTGAATGGCCCGGGCAATGGCCAGATGTTCACCGATGCCGTCCAGAAAGATTTCCAGCGTCAGGCTGTCCAGTACCCGCAACCCCCGAAGTTGGCTGGCGGCGGATTGGAAGAAACGGTAGAGCACCTGATTGTGGGAGAAAGCTGCCACAGCCTGGTGAAAGCGGTAGCCATGGGTCATCAGGGCATGCCGATCCCGGTTTTGCTCCATGGTCTTCAGAATGTCGAACAGCTCGGCAACCTCATCAGCGGTGGCATGCTTCGCTGCCAGTGCGGCCAGCTGGGGCTCCAAAATGTACCGCGCCTGGACAAGGGAAGAAATGTTCTGGGGGTCAGCCATGACGGCAGTGAGTTCCTTGGTTTCCAACACAAGAGCGGCAGATTCCGACACATAGGTTCCGGAGCCGCTGCGGGCCCGGAGAATTCCGGAGTGCTGCAGACATTTAATGGCGGAGCGGACGGTTGCCCGGCTGACGCCGTACAACTCAGCCAGATTGGGTTCCGACGGTAGCTTCATGCCCGCCTCCCACTGGTGGCTGCGAATTTGCTCAATCAGGTGGTTGGCGACATCTTCATGCAGCTTGGTTCGGACAATGGGGTCTTTCATACTGTCATATCATAGCGGAACAGTTCCTCGCCGGACTGTTCCATTTTCTGCAGCAGCAGGGCGGCACATGCCACATCCAGCATGCCGGTACCGATGATTTGGGCGTAAATCCGATCCTTGGGGTTGGTGCGGGCTGCACACTTGCCTGCCAGCACATCCGGTACAATAATGTCAAAGGAATCGGCAGTGATTTCGCCCATTTCTGCCAGCTCCTTCACATTGCCCCGGTGCAGAGATTGGCCCACCTGGTCCTCGGCAATCTTGTCTGCCTTGCGAACCACGTCAAAGGAAGTCTCCCGGAAGGAGCCCATGGTCATAACCAGGCTGCCCGCTTTCAGCCAAGGTTCTTCCACCAAGTCCGCATTGGCGTTGGTAACGGTCACAATCACATCTGCGCCACGGCAGCCCTCCTCGTTGGAGGCGCACTTGACAAACCGGAAGGGCGCATCCGGGAAACGGGCGATAAAGCGGTCCTTTGCCTCGTCGGAGATATCGCAAAGGCGAACCTCCTTGATGGCAACGGTTTTGGTCATGCAAAGCAGGCTGTAGTAGGCCATAAGGCCGGTGCCGATAAAGCAGATGGTATCTGTAGAAGCGGCCAGCAGCTTTGCCATAATGGCGGGCTGAGCGCCGGTACGCATATCGTTGACGTAGTCGCCGCTGACCAGCGCCTTCAAAATGCCGGTTCTGGGGTCAGTCAGAATGACATTGGCTTTGATATAGGGCAGTCCCAGTGCCTTATTGGCATCGTAACCGCCTACCAGCTTCAATCCGGCGGCGTCCATGGGTCCAATGTAGGCAGGCATGGAGTTAAACCAGCCGGCAACACCCAACGAAGACATATCCGTGGTGATTTTGTTGGGCATAACCACCTTGCCTTCGCCGTACCACCGCCAGGTTTTTTCACAGATGTCAATGACATCCTCTGCGGTCAAATTGCGCTTTACGGTCTGCTCGCCGATAATCAATGCTTTCTGTTCCATGGGACACCTCCATAGTGTGTGGAATATATGTCCATTATGGGTGCAGAAAAAGGAAAAGTCAAGGCGCAAAGCTGTCCGTTTTGCAGGGCGGTTTGGCGCTTAAAAATGGTCTTTTATATTCCCGATCTGGGGGTTCTTCACGCTTCTTAAAAGAATTAATCCAACAACCAATATTATGGGAAACAGTGTAGCAACCAATAAACCTGTTTTCAGGTTTCCGCCTGCCGTTTCGGAAAGATTTCCTACCATAGTAGGGCTGACCGCTGCGCCCAAATCGCCGGCCAATGCCAGGAATGCGAACATTGCGGTTCCGCCCCTTGGACATTTTTGCGAGGATATGCTGATAGATCCAGGCCACATAATGCCGACAGCCAAACCGCAAAGCGCGCAGCCGGCAAGCCCAAGAATCGGCAACGCGGACAGGGAGGCCAACAAATAGCAACCGGCGCACAAAATGCCGCAAACCAGCATAACCTTGGTCAAATCCAGTTTTTCGCTGAACTTTCCGTATAGGATACGGGCTACGCCCATCAACACGGCAAACAAACACGGACCTGCCAAATCGCCAATCGTTTTGGATACGCCGATAGCAGCTTCCGTAAATGCCGATGCCCATTGCGTCATAGTTGCTTCTGATGCGCCGGAACATACCATAAGTAATATCATCAGCCAGAAGATCGGCGTCTTCAGCAGTTTGCCAATACCCATGCTCTTGCCGTCTTCCACCAACCGCTCTATCGGACAGTTCATAAAGTTGAAGGTGTTGTATAGAGGCACCAATGCCCAAATGAAGGTAAGTATCTTCCAATTCTCTACGCCGAATACAGCAAAAAAGAGAGTGGAACCCAAAATGACACCCGTTGCGCCCCAGCAATAGAAGGAATGCAGCAAACTCATCATTCCGTCTTTATTTTCAAAGGGGCACGCTTCAACGATTGGGCTTACCAAAACCTCAATCAGACCGCTGCCGATCGCATAAAGCACCACCGAAATCAAAATACCGATAAACGGCACAGGAAGCGTGTCCGGCAGGATCGCCATCAAAACGAGACCTACAGCCGACAACACCTGAGATGCCACAATGCAGGTGCGATAGCCTATTTTGTCAGCGAATTTGGTGGCCGCAAGGTCAACAAGCAGTTGCGTTAAATAGAATACCAACGGAATCAGCGCAATCTTTTCCAGGGTAATTCCGTAGGTGTCCTTGAATGTTAAAAATAAGAGTGGGGAAAAGTTAGCGGATATAGCCTGGGTTACAAAGCCAAGATAGCAGGCCAGGAGTGTTTTTTTGTAGTTCTTTTGTTGTGTCATGATGGTTCCCTTCGAGATGAAAGCAATAATTTCTTAACAAGTATTATAATTGCGAAAAGCAAAAAAGGGAAGACTAAAATTATCGGATTATCGGAATTTTCATCTTTGGGAGGATGGATTCGCTTTTCTGCGGAAAAGCCGCCTTTCGAATCCGTCTTCAATACAAAAAGTCCAACACCGAATGGGGTTGGACTTTTTTGTGGCTGTTACGAACCATTATGATGCCACCTTGGTTTTTGTACTCATCTGCCTCTATATTCTTGTTTTAAGACCGCCGCCATATCTTCCGGCGATTCCTGACAACCACCGGCAAGCCACATTTTGATAATAGCATTAAGACCGTTTCTGAAAAATTCAATATGATATTTAATGTTGCCATCAATATGTTCTTTTTCAGCTCGCTCGGTATCATAAATCGAGATAAGGTGCTTTTCATCATAACACAGCTTGAAATATGTCTTATAGAAAATTTGGTTTTCTTTAATATGAGTAAACATCTTTAATGCACCACTACGCTCATTAAAATAATCATAATCGGCAAACAGATCGCTGAACTCATTTTCAAGTTTTTCTCTTGTTTTATCAGCAAGATCGAATATATCAATGTAGTTTGCATAGAAGGTACTGCGGTTCAATTCTGTCATTTTAATGAGATCTGAAACAGTAATATCCTTAATTTCACGGGTTTGCAGTAGTTCTATAAACGCCTTTTCAATTTTCTCTTGTGACTCTCTGCGCCGCTTGTTGTTCTTTATATTCATAGCAATTCTCCATTATTCCAACACTTGTGACCAAACTGATGGTCGCATTTTCTTTTATTCCAACACTTGTCGTTTAATTGTTGATTGTTTTGCTTTAGCAAAAATAATATACTATAAATGCAATAAAATACAAGTGTTGGTTTAATGAAAGGAGATTTTAAAATGAAAAAGAGTAGTTTTGTTGCACTCATTATGGGAACTGTAAGTGGGGTGCTTTTCGCACTCGGTATGTGTATGGCACTTCTTCCGGAATGGAACGCCTTTACAGAAGGCATCATTTTCGGTGCTGTCGGTATCGTGCTTAGCATAATCACGGCACTTATCTGGTGCAAAATGGAAAACAAAAAGTTGCCGAAGATGAATGGAAAAAATGTGCTTCGTACCATTTATGCCATTGTTGCCGTTTTGGTGCTTGGCGTAGGTATGTG
>JAZNMX010000004.1:0-36741 GCA_045579965.1 Faecousia sp. | reverse complement strand
TGAGGGATTGTCACTACGAGTACAACCCCTCCGAGCAAAATCAAAGATTTTGCCCACCTCCCCTTACACAGGGGAGGCAAGCCGCTGCGGCGGGACTGGGCATAGCTAAAGCTTTTTGGAACCACCGGCACAGCCGGTGGTTTTCTCTTATGAACAAAAGCCCCCGGCGGATTCTCCGCCGGGGGATACGGTTATTTCACTCTGAATTCCAGTTCGTTGGGTTTCATGCTCACCTTGGTGCCGGGAGCGACGGAATCGGTGATAAAGGCGCTGGCGCCGATGATACTGCCCTGGCCGATTACTGTATTGCCGCCCAGAATGGAAGCGTTGGCGTAAATGGTGACATCGTTTTCAATGGTAGGATGCCGCTTTTTCCCCTTCAGACTCTGACCGCCCCGGGTGGAAAGGCCGCCCAGCGTCACGCCCTGATAGATTTTTACCCGGTCACCGATCACCGTGGTTTCACCGATAACCACGCCGGTACCATGGTCAATAAAGAAAGATTTGCCAATCCGGGCGCCGGGGTGAATGTCAATTCCCGTAGCGCTGTGGGCATATTCTGTCATCATTCGGGGCAGCATAGGTACACCCATTTCCTGAAGCGTGTGAGCCAAACGGTACACCGAAATGGCGTACAGACCGGGATAAGAGAAAATAATCTCATCCAGGCTGGCGGCAGCCGGGTCACCGTCATAGGCGGCCTGAACGTCCGTCTGCAAAAGGGCGCGGATATTGGGAATCGATGCCAAAAATTCCAGGCAGATTTCCTGCCCCCGGGCTTCATCCCCCACCGCCAGACCGATCTGGCGGCTCAGGTGGAACACCACATCCTCCACCAGAACGGAAAGATTGTGCTTGGCGTTGTAGATCATGTAATTTTTATCCCGGAAATAGCCGGGGAACAGCAGCCGGCGCAGCTTTTCCAAAATATCCGCTACCGCATCCCGGTCGGGATGGCGGCCCGATTCCATCCGGTCAATGTCTCTTCCGTGGCTGTAATCGGCAAGAATGGTATCCACCACAGCATCAATTTTCGTCTCCTGCAGCACTAATATCCCCTCCTTTTTTTCGGTTATACCATACCCCACCGGGAAAGTCAATCGAGAATTGCCGTTGACACCGCTGCCGGATCCTTCTATAATATAAGAAAATCATTGGGAGGGGTTCTTATGGCAAATATCTACACCGGCATGACCGCCATGATTGGCAACACGCCTATGCTGGAATTGGATATCCCCGAAGCCCGGGTGCTGGCAAAGCTGGAAATGTGCAACCCCGGCGGCTCTGTGAAGGACCGGGCGGCGCTTTCCATGCTCACCGACGCTAAGGAAAAAGGTCTTCTGCACGCTGACAGCGTCATCATCGAGCCCACCTCCGGCAATACGGGAATCGGCCTGTGCGCCATTGCCGCCGCGTGGGGTCTTCGGGCAATTATCGTCATGCCCGACTCTATGAGCAAGGAGCGGCAGCTGATGATGAAAGCCTACGGCGCTCAGGTGGTGCTGACTCCCGGTGCGCTGGGCATGGCTGGCGCCATTGAAAAGGCCCAAGCCCTGGCTGCCGAAACGCCCCACGCAATCCTCACCGGTCAGTTTTCCAACCCCGCCAATCCTGCCGCCCACGAAAATACCACCGGTCCGGAAATCTGGCGGGATACCGAAGGTAAAGTAGATATTTTCCTCGCCGGCGTAGGCACCGGCGGTACGGTTTCCGGTGTGGGCCGGTATTTGAAAAAACAAAATCCTGCGGTTCAGGTTTTTGCCGTTGAGCCGGAAACCTCCGCAGTCCTCTCCGGCAACCAGCCGGGCAGCCACGGCATTCAGGGCATCGGCGCAGGCTTCCAGCCGGAGGCGCTGGACTTATCTGTGATTGACGGTATTGTCCCCGTTTCCGATGCCGCCGCCATGGAAACCGCCCGGAATTTTGCCCGGAAATACGGTTTGCTGGCAGGCATTTCCTCCGGCGCGGCCCTCTGGGCAGCCCAGCTTCTTGCCAAGCGTCCGGAAAACCGGGGCAAAACCATTGTCACCTTACTCCCCGACAGCGGCGAGCGATATCTGTCCACCGGACTTTACGATTGATTTTATTTTTTGAGCATGGATTCTCCTTCTTCGGGCAAACTATCGTATACTTTGAAGAAGGAGGTAAACCGATATGAAATGCAACGCCAACAAGAGCATTGAGTGCACCGTTTCCCAGTGCGCATACCACTGCGACACCGAAAACTACTGCTCTCTGGACCGGATTCTGGTAGGCACCCATGAAGCCGCTCCCACTCAGGAGCAGTGCACCGACTGTATGTCCTTCCGCAAAAAGTAATGCTTCGTGGCAGGTGCTGTCCGTCAGGTCCGCCTGCCACACTTTTTACCTTGACGAAACCGGCAAAACCTTGTATGATGTCCGAAAGCCCCAAATATTCCCTTTTTTGTTCAAAAAAGGTTTTATTCCCGTCCATATTTATTTCACAAATAACCTTTATGCTTAATCCATAAGAAATTGATTCAGGAGGATTTCCCATGGAAGAATTTGAATCCAACGAGCAGCAAATCCAACCCGAACCGGAGGAAGTCACCACTCCCCCCAGGAAGGAATCTCCCTTTGCCGATTCTCCCTATGTGATGGAGGACGAAGAACCCACTTGCCCGGAAGTCCCCGCTCCCCTGCCCACCCAAAAACCGAAAAAGGGCAAGGGCGTATGGAAAACCCTGCTTTGCGGCGTGCTGATTGTGGCGCTGGTGGCCGGCGGCTGCGCTCTTACTGCAGGCATTATGCACAGCTACTGGCAGGATACTGCAGACAGTCTTCTGCAGCAGATTGACCGGCTGGAGGAGCTGATTCACGACAATTCCTACACCGGCAACGGCAATTCCATTTCCGGCACACCCAATGAAGGTCTCTCCGGCGGCATGACCCCCGCCAAGGTTTACGCCAGAAATGTCAAGAGTGTGGTGGCAATCGCCGCCAATCAGATCACCACCAACGCCTACGGGCAAATCTCGCAAACTGCCTCCTCAGGCTCCGGCTTTATCATCTCCGAGGACGGCTATATCGTCACCAACTATCATGTGATTGAGGGCGCTACCAGTCTGAAGGTAATCACCTACGACGGCACGGAGCATCCTGCCAAATTCGTCGGTGGCGATGAGCCGGGTGACCTGGCAGTGCTCAAGGTGGAAGCCCAGGGTCTGCAGGCGGTAACATTGGGCAGCAGTGATGATTTGATAGTGGGCGACCAGGTGGTGGCCATCGGCAATCCTCTGGGCGAACTGACCTCCACTCTTACCGTTGGCTATGTCAGCGCCAAGGACCGGGATATCAACACCAGCGGCGCACTGATTAACATGATCCAGACTGACGCCGCCATCAATCCCGGCAACTCCGGCGGTCCTCTGTTCAACATGAAGGGCGAAGTGGTGGGCATTACCACCGCCAAATACTCCGGCACCACCAGCTCCGGCGCCTCCATTGAGGGCATCGGCTTTGCCATTCCCTTGGACGATGTTCTGAAAAAGATTACCGACCTGAGAGATAAGGGCTATATCTCTACCGGCTATCTGGGCGTTATGGTTCAGGATACCGACCCTGCGCTAAGCTACTATGGGATTCCCGCTGGTGCTTTCGTTGTAGAGGTCACCCCCGGCTACGCCGCTGAAAAGGCCGGCATCCTCGCCAAGGACATTATCGTTTCCGTGGATAGTCATGAGGTTGGCGGTCTGAACGACCTGACCTTCGCTTTGCAGCATTATGAGCCGGGCGAAACCGCCGTGATTACCGTATGGCGCTCCGGTCAGCTTCTGAAACTGGAGGCCCGTCTGGACCAAAAGCCTGCCGAAAATCCCTAAATTGCAAGCACCCGTCGGTGGACGGGTGCTTTTCCTTGTCGAATTTTCTCGAATCCCCGGACTTTTGTTTCCGCCTCCTTCATGGTATGCTGGGCATAGAACCGCAAGGAGGTTTTACCATGGAACTAAAACGGGTGCTGATTGCCGATTCCCAGCAGACCTTTTCCCGGACTTTGGCAAATCAGCTTCATCCCCAATTCAATGTTCGTCTTACCCACAATGGCTTTGACGCGTGGCAGCAGTTGGAAACCTTTGTCCCGGACCTGTTGGTTCTGGACTTAATTCTTCCGGATTTGGACGGCATCAGCCTGCTGCGCCGGTGTGCCGGGGAAAACCTTTGCCCCACCACACTGGTCGTGACCCGGCTGTGCAGCGACTATGTCATCAGCGCGCTGTCCGAACTGGGCGTCAGCTACATTCTCCCCAAACCCTGTCAGCCGGAAAATGCGGCAGGCTGTATCCGCCAGATGTGCCAAAGCCCTGCCCCGTTGGTTTCCAAACCGTCTCCGCCGGATACGGCCCACCTGCTGCAGCAGCTGGGTTTGTCCGGAAAGCTCACCGGAAGCCGATATCTGGACTGCGCCGTTCCTCTGTTTTCCAAGAATCCGGACCAGATGCTCACCAAAGAGCTGTACGGCACGGTTGCCCAGCGCTTTCATGCCTCCGCTGCCCAGGTAGAGCGGTCCATTCGCACCGCCATCCACAGCGCATGGCTGACCCGGGATGAACGGGTTTGGCAGCGGTTTTTTCCCACGGGAGAAGGGGGCACGGTGCGCCGCCCCACCAACGGCGAGTTTATCTCCCGTCTGGCCTCAGTCCAGAAATCCATAGAAATTACCGGGGAAAATCTTAATATTTTGTAAATATCCCCCGAAAAGCAAAATAAGACTGGATTTTCCCATCCGATTGTGGTATGATAGTGGTTAGCAAAAAAATACCCGATTATCGGAGGCATAACTATGAATTTCTCATTTGAAAAGCTTCGCTCCATCGGCGTGCAAAAGCTGGGGCTGGGCATCTTATGCGTCATACTGGCTCTGGTTCTGATTGTGATGATTTTTGCCACTGCCTTTATCCACGACATAGTCAATCAGGTAAGCGCCAACGGCGGCGACCATATCGACGGCACCCTTTCTTCCAGCGAGTTGGATGACATTCGGGGTCAGGAAACCCTTCCGCCTGATGACACCAGGCCCACCGTTAACCCCTCGGACGTAACCGTCCCCACCATTCCCAACCAGATGATCGACAATCCGGATGTGATTAATATCATGCTGGTGGGCCAGGACCGCAGACCCGGTGAGGGTCGCCAGCGCTCCGACTCCATGATTCTGTGCTCTTTCAACACCAAGACCCACACCCTTGCCATGATTTCCTTCCTCCGGGATACCTACGTTTCCATTCCCGGCTTCTGGTCCGACAAAATGAACGCCGCTTACGCATACGGCGGTATGAAGACCCTCACCGCAACTCTGTCTACCAACTTCGGTGTCCATCTGGACGGCTGTGTGGAAGTGGACTTCGGCGGCTTTACCAACATCATTGACAAGCTGGGCGGCGTAGACATTAACCTGACCCAGAAGGAAGCCGACTGGATGAACGAAAAACACGGCTATTCCGTCTCCGCCGGCATGAACCGGCTCAACGGCGCCCAGGCGCTGGACTACAGCAGAATCCGGAAGTTGGATATGGATGCCAAGCGGGCAGAGCGCCAGCGGAAGGTTATCAACTCCATCATTAACGCCTACAAAAACCAAAACCCTGTGGCTATGCTTACGCTGACGCGGGAAATCCTCGCCAGCGGCTGGATCAACACCAATATGAGCGGTGACGAAATCATCAACTATGTGACAGAGCTGTTCCCCATGCTGTCCGACAGCAAAATTACCTCCCATCAGATTCCTGTGGATGGCTCTTACGAAAATGTGGGCGCTCTTGGCAACATTGTAGACGTTAAGGTCATTACCGATATGCAGGCCAACCGGGATCTGCTCCAGCAGCTTCTGGGATAACCGGATTTATCAAATTACCCTCTGCTTTTGCAGAGGGTAATTTTTAATAAAATATTAATTGACAAAATTTGACAACGCCTGTATAATGGTTGGAAATCATTAGGAGGCGCATGAGATGGAATTGACGAGAAGCGAAATGGAGATTATGGATGTCCTCTGGGAGGCAGACCGACCCCTCTCCCGTTCGGATTTTCTGGACTGTGATACGGAGAAATCCTGGAAGGACAGCTCCGTTCACGTCCTTCTGAACGGGCTGCTGGGGAAAGGTGCCATTCGGGAGGCAGGCTTTGTAAAACGGCAGAAAACCTACGGTCGTACCTTCCTGCCCACTATGACCCGGGAGGAATACTATGCCGCCAACATATTCAGCCACCGGTATCAGCCGGAGCTGACGGAACTCCTTGACGCGCTGCTTCAGCGCCCGGAGGTTACTCCTCAGCTTCTGGACCAACTCTCCCAGCGAATTGACGCCCGGCGGAAAACCCTGAAATAAGAAAACGTCCTGCACTCCGGGCAGGACGTCACTATTTACAGATACATACCCATCAGCGCCACTGCCAACAGCAGCAGCGGATAGGCGGCATATTCTACGAATCGGTTTATATTTCCCCGTTCCTCATTGTAAAAATGGGTGGCAATAAAGCTCATAGGCATCAGCGCACAGTAAGGGGAAAGGAGCGTGCAGGCAATGGCTGCCGTACAGCCGCCCAAGGTGCGGAAATTGGGGTATTTGCTGAGAAACCAAATCGCGCATGTCATAACCAGAACCACGACGCCATCTTCAATTCGCAGCATTCCCACCCAGAGAATTCCCATCACCGTAATGAGTGCCTTCACCAGGAAGTTGGTTAGATTCTTTTCCGGATACCGGCGGTAGAAATACAGCATAATAAGCCCCAGCACCAGAGCAAAGGCCGGATTCCGGCTGCCGGTGACCCACAGGCCGCCGCCCATGGCAAGGTTATACGGAAGCTCCGCTGCCACAGCCATCGCCAGCACCCGAAGCAAATACTTCCCAAAATTTCCGGTGCAGCAAAAGCCCTCCACCAGCAAAAACGCAAACAGCGGCACGGCGCAATAATAAATCACCTGAAGCACCAGCGCAATCGTGGCCGCTCCCATCATTCCCGGTTCTTTTTCCAAAAGAGCCAGCAGATCCTGGGCGCTGGTATTTGCCATATTCAGCATCCCGTTTTGAATCAAACACCGGCCGGCAATGCCCAGAGCCAGGCACACAAGTCCGAAATACCGCAGTCCGGCGCCGGATAATCCCCGGGGTTTGGGACGAAGGGTTTCACTCATGATTGTTTCTCCTTTCATCGGATGGGAAAAAGCCTTCCTGCCGCATACACGGCAGGAAGGTTTCTTTATTTTTGGGGAGTCAGCACCACAACGCTGCAGCCGGGCATGGTAAGGATATTCCCCTCCATACCGGCCCGTTCCTCGCCCACAGCAAGCTGGGCCGCCATACCGAACCCGGCGTAGTCTTCCAGGTTGACCTTGGCTGTTTCGGTGCTTACATTCATCAAGATGATGCAAACTTCCTCATTCCACGTCTTCCTCTGGGCGCTAATGCAGCCCGTGTTCAGAGCCGCCTCTTCCGTAACTCTTCCGTGGGAAATCACCGGCAGGGCCTTGCGAATGGCGATTGCCTGGCGGTAATAGTTATAGATGGAAGTATCGTCGGTTTTCTGCTCCTGCAGACTGCCGAAGGGATAGTCCTTGGGCAATGTGCAGCCGGGAGGCAGCTGAGTGGTACCGTCGTTGCGCTCCGGATTCCAGTACATAGGCGCCCGCTTGGAGGGGTCATTGCCGGAACCCGGCATGCCGATTTCCTCGCCGTAATAGACGAAGGCGCTGCCGCCCATGAACAGATTCATAGCTGCTGCCAGCTTAATCCGCTCCTCCTTGCCGCTGCCAAAACCAAAGATTCGGCCAACATCATGGTTGGAAAGGAAGGGGGCGTCGATGTAATCCGGATTATTTTCCAGATACCGCTTGTCCGCCTTTTCCAGCGCCTTGGCATAGCCGGACACTGCGCTGCTGTTTCCCATACTCCGGACTGTGTTGATAATCTGTCCGCCGGCATCACCGAAGGGGTAATTGAAGATGCTGGTAAAGCCGCTTTTGTAATAGTTGGCCACGGTGTTGAAGTTGTCCCACACCTCTGCCACCATATACACATCCTCTTTCAGGGACTTGGCGGTGGTTTGCAGCCAGCTGAGCACCTCAATGTTCTTTTCCGTATCGCCGGTGTAGAACTCCTTGGCGGCATCCACCCGGAAGCCTGCCACGCCTTTACTGAGCCAGAACTGCATAATGTTGCGGATTTCCTCCCGGACAGCGTCGCTGCCCAGATTCAAATCCGGCATATCGGATGCAAACTGGCACTCGTAGTAAAACTCCGTGCCGGGCACGGCGGCATAGCCCTTTTTGCTTTCGTTGCTCAAGTGGTAGTAATCCACATAAGGACACTCCGCAGTATCCACATACTGCATATCCCCGGGGACAAAGGCCAGGTAATCTGCCAGCTGGCGGAACCAGGTATGGTCGGAACCGGTATGGTTCACCACCAAATCCAGAATCACCCGAATGCCCCGCCGGTTACACTCTGCCATCAGCGCTTCAAAGTCTGCCATGGTTCCGTAGGCCGGGTCGACAGCATAGTAATCCCGGACATTGTACTTATGATAGCTGGTACTGGGGTGAATGGGCATCAGCCAGATACCGTTAACGCCCAGCGCCTCCAGCTCGTCCAGCTTGCTGCGCACGCCGTTCAGGTCACCGATGCCGTCGCCGTCGGAATCGCAGTAGGAATATACGAAAATCTCATACCAGACCCGGTAATTGTCATCGGGGCTGGTTCCCAGCTGGGCAATCTGTGCCAAAACTTCCTCCGTAGCGGATTTTCCCTCTGTGGACTCGGTGGTATCGGTTTGCCCGCCCGCACAGCCCGCAAGGGTTGCGCAGACAAGAACCATCGCAAGGAAAAGCTTCGCCTTTTTGATCATAAATTATCCCTTAACGGAGCCGCTCATGGCTTCCTGATAGAACTTCTGGGTGTAGATAAACAGGATGGAGATGGGAATCGCCACCATAACAGAGCCGGCGCAGAACCGGGTGAACCAATCGTTCACATATTCCTTCTCCAGCATGTTCCACAGGCCGATGGACACGGTGAAATACTCGGACTGGGCACGGCAAATCACCTTGGCAAACATGAAATCCACCCAGGGGCCCATAAAGGAGGTAATCACCTGGTAAACAATCATGGGCTTGCACAGGGGCAGGGTAATTTTAATATAGGTCTGCCACTTGGTAGCGCCATCCAGGTAAGCCGCCTCATCCAGCGCCTTGGGAATGGTATCCATATAGCCCTTCATGACATAGAAGCCGGTGCCTGCGCCGGAGGAGAAGCAGATAATCAGCGCCAGAGGCACGGTGGGACCCTCGGTCAGACCGATGGCCTTGAGAATGAAGTACACAGCCACCATCGTCATAAAGCCGGGGAACAGATTGAGAATCATTGCCATGTTCATATAAGGCTTACGCATTTTCCACTTCAGCCGGCTGGTGCAGTAGGATACGCTCAGCACAAAGAATGTGGAAATCACACAGCTGCCGCAGGCGACAATCAGTGTATTCATGAACATCTTGGGGAAGTTAATGACTTCCTTTTCCGTAAACAGACGGATAAAGTTGGTAATGCCCCACTGGCTGGGGAAGAACCCTTTCATGGTCAAAAAGCGGTCGGTCGTGCCTACGCCTAAACTCCGGCCCAAAAGCCAAACAAAGGGAATCAGCCAAACAATGGAGATCAGAACCAGGAAAATGTGCACGATGGTATCGGTCACGATTCTGCTGGTGCGAAGACTGCGTGTTCTCTTTCCAGCCATTATTTGAATCCCTCCTCGTCTTTGTAGGAATTAGAATTGCGGTAGGTAATCAGCGCCACCACAGACAGCACCACGAAGGTGAAGATACCGATGACCGCGCCCATGTTGTACTCCCGTCTGTCCACGGTCAGCTTGTACAGCCAGGTAACCAGCAGGTCTGTCTCGCCGGCGGACATGCCGTTTTTAATGGGATCGCCGGCGGTAAGCAGGTAGATAACATTGAAGTTATTGATGTTGCCGGTGAACTGGGTAATGATATAGGGAGTCAGAACGAAGATCATATAAGGCAGCGTAATCTTAATAAACTGCTGCACCACATTCGCGCCGTCAATCCGGGCAGCCTCATACTGCTCCTGGGGAATGTTCTTCAGAATACCGGTCACCTGCATGACGGTATAGGGAATACCCACCCAGAGGTTGACGATGATAACAAAGGCTCTGGCGGAATGGGTCTCCTTCAGAATGCTCATGGTTTCACCCTCTGCCAGAAGGCCCAAGGACTCCAGAATGTTGTGCACCAGGCCCTCATCCTTAAACATAGTGCGAATCACCAGCAAGGACACAAACTGGGGCACGGCAATGGTCAGGGACAGAACCGTACGCCACAGGCCCTTCAGCCGAGTGGTGGGGCGGTTGATAATCATGGCCATGAATGTGCCAAGGAAGAAATTTAGGAAGGTAGCAAAGAATGCCCATGTAACGGTCCAGACCAACACGCTCCAGAACTGCTTGCCCACGGTAGAACCCCCATCAAAGAGGGCACTGAAATTCTTCAGTCCTACCCAGTCAAACAGAACCAGATGGTCACCCACCTGGGAGTAGTTGGTGAACGCCATGGAAATCATATACACAAGGGGTACAATGGTAAAAATCAGCAGGCAGATAAAGGGGGGCGTCATCAGCAGCTTATGGACATTGCCGTCCAGCAGCGCTTTCAGATCCTCTACAAAGCCGGGTGCCTTTTTGCCGCTGCGGCGAACAGACAATGCCTGATAGCCGCTTCGAACAGACGCCCGCCAAACAACCACAAATGCCAGCAGAAGTACACATGTTGCAACGCCGTACAACAGAATCTGCTGGGAATTATCTCCGATAATATATTCGTAAACACCCAGGTCATCGTTCCAAACCTCCTGGGTGGGTCTGTCGCCAAGGCTGGGCATCAGCTTCAGCCAGGCCAGACCGCCGGTCTCAGGCAGGAGCATATAGGCAATCATCGCTGCCTCTAAGCACAAAAAGAGCAAGCCCTTAATAAACTGTCCGGCAAAAATATTGCCCAGACCCATGATTAAGCAGCTCAGCCACACCACCGGTCCGCCGTTTTTCAGCGCGTCCAGCAGAGAACCTGCGCGTTTTGCGTCGCTTTTCTTCCGTGCCGCATCAGCCTGAATCAGATGGTTAGACACTTGATCGTCTCCTCTCATTCTTTGGTCAAGAAGGCGGCGGCCAGATTGTATCCAGCCGCCGCCCAATTTTTCGTTCAGCGGAATCCGTTTCTGAAATTACAGACCGGTGCCGTTCAGAGCGTCCTGGAACAGCTTAACCTGCTCCTTGGCATTCTCTACAGTGATCTCACCGTTGTTCAGAGCCTTACCGAAGGTCTCTGCGGGAGTCCACCAGCTGCCCATTTCGGGGATGGTGGGCTGGCCGATAGCGGTGTTGTTCATGGTCAGAACGGAGCCCAGAGCCACGGGATCAGCAGCGATGGTAGCATTCTCAGCCAGCTTAGCAGCAGCGGGAATGATGCCGCGCAGCTCGTAGTGCTTCAGCTGAGCTTCCTCGGAAGACAGGAAAGCAGCCAGCTGCATAGCAGCCCTGGGATGAGCGGAGTGCTTGTTAACGCCGATAGCCTTGGAGCCAGCGAAAGCCTTCATCTGGCAGGTCTCACCGTTCAGGGTGAAGGTGGGCAGCTGAGCAACGCCCATGTTCTCGCCCAGAGCATCCTTAACGCCCTGTGCGTCCCAGGAGCCGGAGAAGTAAGCGTTAACCTTCTTCTCGGTCAGCATAGCCAGACCGCCGTTGTCGTCGTTCTTGAAGTTGGGGTTCTGCATCAGGTTGACCAGGTACTTGGTAACATCCTCAGCCTTGTCACCCAGCTGCATGCCGGCAGAGGCATCAACGCCCTGCTCGCCGAACAGAGAAGCGCCAGCGCCGAAGAAGAAGGCGCCGATGTACCAGGAGTTGACGACGGGGAAGCCAACAACGCCCTTGGTCAGCATGGTCTCCAGGGACTTAACATCCTCAGCGGAGAAGACGGACTTGTCGTAGTACAGGAACCAGGTGTTGGGGGTGTAGGGGAAGCCGTACACGCCGCCATCGGTGTAGGTAACGGTGTTAACATAGGTAGCGGAGTTGTCAGCCTGAACCTGAGCCAGGTAGTCGCCGCCCAGCTTAGCCAGAGCGTCGGCTGCAATCAGGGTACCCAGCTGGTCGTTTGCATACATGAAAACGTCAGCAGCGGCAGAAACGTCACCGGTCACATTCTTAGCAGCATCGCCTTCGCTGCAGACCTCAACCTGCCAAGTAATCTTGTACTCGGGATGAGCTTCTTCAAACTTCTTCAGCATGATGTTCAGCCACTTGGTCTCGTCGCCCTGATCTTCGGCAGGAGCCCAGACCTTCAGGGTGATCTCTTCGGGCTTGTTTTCGCTGGGCTTGGTAGCAGCGGTAGTGTCGTTGGTGCCGGCAGGTGCGCAGGCAGCGAACATACCAATGACCATCATGCAAGCCAGCAGCATTGCAATGATCTTCTTCATTCTTGTTTTCCTCCTAAAAGAAAATTAAATAATATATGCTGATCCGGTATTCTCTTCCGGAATAGCGACAAACAGAACGGGGGGATCATCCCCCGGCAGTGAAATTAGCGCAACCGCTTACTCACCTGCACAATTATATATTGTACATCAAAAAAAGTCAATCCTAGTTATCACAAATTTTGCATTATTTTTTTGTATAATGTGCTGAAACACTGCCCATATTTTCCAAAATCCGACATAAAAGCCTCAGAAACGTCAAAAGCAGAGGGTAAAACGCCCTCTGCTTTTTATCAGTCTTCTACTCTGCGGATGACCGCGCCCAAAGCGGTCAGCTTTTCAATCAGCTGCTCGTAGCCCCGCTCCACATAGTGAATATTCTTCACCCATGTTACGCCCTCTGCCGCAAGTCCGGCAATCACCAGCGCAGCACCTGCCCGCAGGTCATTGGCGCTGACGGTGGCGCCGTAAATCTTGTCGACACCGGTAACAATGGCGGTCTTCCCGTTGATCTGGATATCGGCGCCCATGCTCTCCAGCTCCGTGCAGTAGCCGAAGAACCGGGTTTCATAAACGCTCTCCGTCAGCCGGCTGACACCGGATGCCAGCGACATACACACACAAACCTGAGCCTGCATATCCGTAGGGAAACCGGGGTAAGGTCTGGTCTTCACCGTGGTATGCTTCAAAGGCTCTGTCCGACGGATACGGATGGCATCGTCGTAATTGGTAATCTCTGCACCCATTTCCGCCAGCTTGGAGGCAATACACTCCATATGCTTGGGAATTACATTCTTAACCAGAACATTGCCGCCGGCAGCAGCCACAGCCGCCAGATACGTACCGGCCTCAATCTGGTCGGGGATAATGGCATAAGTACCGCCGGCAAGGGCTTCTACACCCCGAATCTTCACGGTATCGGTACCGGCACCGGAGATGTGGGCACCCATGGTATTGAGGAAGTTGGCCAGGTCCACGATGTGGGGCTCCTTGGCGGCATTCTCAATCACGGTCTGACCGGGCAGCAATGTTGCGGCAATGATAATATTCACGGTTGCACCCACGCTGACAATATCCAGGCTGATGCGGTTGCCCTGCAAGCCCCTGGGACCGGGCTGCAGCGCCACGTAATCGTCGGTCTCCTCCACATCGGCACCCAGGGCCGCAAAGCCTTTGATATGCTGGTCAATGGGACGGGAGGCAAAATTACAGCCGCCGGGCAATGCCACATGGGCTTTTCCGTGACGCCCCAGCAGAGCGCCCATTAAATAATAACTGGCACGCAGCTTCCGCACCAGCTCCCCATCGGGCTGGGTGTTGTGCACGTCGCTGCAATCAATAATGTACACACTGGGTTCCGGATTTTCAATATGCGCACCCATGCCCTCCAGGATGGACAGCAGAATACGGACATCGGAAATATCCGGAACATTTTCAATCCGGCAGGGACCGTTTACCAACAGCGTTGCCGGCAAAATGGCAACAGCGGCATTCTTTGCGCCGCTGATGGTAACCGCTCCGTTTAAGGGCAAGCCGCCCTGAATTTCATATCGGGCCAAGGATAATCCTCTCCTTGCAAATGGTTGATAAAAGGTTGTTCACTGTCTGTTCATTATACCATACATCCGTGATCATGTAAAGTATAATTTCATCCCATCCGCCGCAGCCCCTTGGGATAATGGTTCTTCAGCACCGTGCCGTCCCCCTTGCCCCAGCCCAGAGAATAGCCGTCCACGGTTACCAGACACCAGCCCCGTTTCTCCGACGCAATCACATTTCCTGCAAGAAATGCGGCGATTTCCGGGCTGTCCGCCGGGAAGTCCGCGCAGACAGCGCAGCTGCTCAGCCACAGCGCCAGGGCGTGGGCGGGTTCAAACCGGTCTTTCTTCACTTCGCCCAGCTCCAGGCCGGGGCGCAGGACCTTCAATCCCTGCAAACGGGGCAGCTCCATGGGTGCCCAGTAAAGGCTTTGACCGAAGAAAATTGCCTTTCCCTGGGGCAGGCGAATATCCAGTTCCCGGGCGAACCGCACCCACTGCTCGGGCAGCTTCTGGCCCGAGCCACCGTCACTGCCCCTTGCCTCTTCTCCTCCGACCTTGCGCAAAACCGCCGCAAAATGTCCCTCGCCCAGAAGCTTATGGGGCCACAGCCGGAAGGAGCCGTTCTCCCCCGCCGTAAACCACGGGGCCTGCACATACTCCGGTTCAAATTCCGGGTGGCTCTCCAAGAAAGATGCCACCGCCATTTCGTTTTCCTCCGGTGCAAAGGTGCAGGTGGAGTACACCAGCCGTCCGCCGGGGCGCAAAAGCTTTGCGCCGGAAGCCAGAATTTCCCCCTGCCGACGGGCGCACATCTGCACGGTTTCCTCGCTCCAGTCCGTCACCGCCGCCTCTTCCTTGCGGAACATACCCTCTCCGGAGCAGGGCGCGTCAATCAGCACCCGGTCGAAAAAGCCTTCCAGATGCTTTGCCAGTTTTTCCGGGTGTTCATTGGTAACCAGGGCATTGGCAATCCCCATCCGTTCGATATTCCGGGAAAGAATCTTCGCCCGCTTGGGATTGAACTCATTGCAAACCAGCAGCCCCTCCCCTGCCAATCTACCGGCAATCTGGGTCGCCTTGCCGCCGGGGGCGGCGCACAAATCGCAGACCTTCTCCCCGGGCCCAGGATCCAGCAGCTGCACCGGTGCCATGGCGCTGGCCTCCTGTAGATAGTATACGCCTGCCTCGTGGTAAGGGTGCAGACCGGGTCGGGCTGCGGGATCATAATACCAGCCGTTGGGCTCCCAGGGCACCGGCTGCTGAAGCCAGGGCAGCGCCGGCGCAGGCCCCTTTTGGGGCTGAAACCGCAGCGCCACCGCCCGGGGGCGCTCCAGACTTTTTAGAAAATCGGGGTACTCCTCCCCCAGCTGGATTTGCATTCTCTGTAAAAAAAGCTGTGGCAGCATATGAAACTCCTTATGATGGGTTTGCTGACAGTATACCACAAAAGAGAAACCCCCGCAACAGAAAATACCCACCGCCGAAGCGGTGGGTATCCGATATTTGGAAATTACTCCTCGTCCTTCTTGGCGTCCTCAATAATCTTGGCCTGATTTGCCTTGGGCACTTCCTCGTAGCGCTCAAAGTTCAGGGTGAAGGAGCCACGGGCCTGGGTCATTGCCCGCAGGTCGATGGCATAAGTGCCCATTTCTGCCATGGGAACCTCTGCCTCGATGACGGTGTTGCCGTCAGCGTCGGGATTCATGCCCATGGGACGGCCGCGGCGCTTGCTCAAATCGCCCATCACATCGCCCACGTAATCTTCGGGGACGGTAACAGCCAGAGAGCCGATGGGCTCCAGCAGGGTAGGGTTGGCATTGGGCATAGCTTCCTTGAAGGCAAGGATGGCAGCCAGCTTAAATGCCATTTCGTTGGAGTCGACGGGGTGGTAGGAGCCATCGTACAGAACGGCCTTCAGGCCAACCATGGGATAGCCTGCCAGGGGGCCCTTCTGAACGGCTTCCTGAATACCCTTTTCAACAGCGGGATAGAAGTTCTTGGGAACGGAGCCGCCGAAGACTTCCTCAGCGAAGATCAGCTCGTCCTGCTCCTCCTGGGGCTCAAAGCGAACCCAGACATCGCCGAACTGGCCGCTGCCGCCGGTCTGCTTCTTGTGACGGCCGTGAGCCTCTACCTTCTTCTTGATCTTCTCCCGGTAAGCAACCCGGGCGGGAATCAGCTCTGCGTCCACGCCAAAGCGGCTCTTCAGCTTGGAAACCAACACATCCAGCTGCTGGTCACCGGTACCGGACAGCACCAGTTGTCTGGTTTCGGCATTGTTGACCAGATTGAAGGAGGGGTCTTCTTCGTTCAAACGGTTCAGGCCTGCGCCGACTTTGTCTTCCTGGCCCTTGACCTTGGGAACAACGGCAACAGAGTAGCAGGCAGGTGCGTAAGGAATACCCTTCAGGGAAACCACCTTACGGGGGTCACACAGGGTATCGCCGGTCTTTACCTTGTCCATCTTGCCGATGGCGCCGATGTCGCCGCAGGACAGAACCTTGACTTCGGTGTTCTTCTTGCCGCACATGGTGTACAGACGGCCCAGCTTTTCGGTTTCGCCGGTACGGGCGTTGACCAGGGTGGTGTCGGAAGTGATTTCGCCGGACAGAACCTTAATAAAGGAGTACTTGCCGTACTGGTCGGAAACGGTCTTCCAGACAAAGGCAGAGGGAACGCCGCCGGGGGATACCACGAATTCCTCGGTGGTGCCGTCGGCCAGGGTTGCCTTGTGGTAGTTGCCTTCCACAGGGTTGGGCAGCAGGTCGATAATCTTATCCATCAGCATGAGGCTGCCCAGGCAGTTGATGCCGGAGCCGCACAGAACGGGATACAGCGTGTGATCCAGTACGCCCTTGTGCATGCCCTTGATCATTTCGGCATAGGTAAAGTCTTCGCCGCCGAAGAACTTATCCATGAATTCATCGCTGGTTTCGGCAACGGATTCCTTCAGTGCGTCGTTAAACTCCTGAATGACGGACTCCTTATCTTCGGGAACCTGGATTTCCACCCGCTTCAGGTTCTGCATCTCATAGGCGCGCTTGTTCAGCACGTCAATGATGCCGGTAACCTTCTTGCTGCTGTCCCAGATGGGAACAACCACGGGGGCAATCTTGTTGCCGTACTTTTCCCGCAGAGAATCAAAGGTGGCGTTGTAGTCGGAGTTTTCCTCGTCCACCTTGGAGATGTAAATAAACCGGGGCATATTCCGCTCTTCGCAGTACTTCCATGCCTTTTCAAAGCCGACGGTAATGCCGTCCTTGGCGGAGCAGACCAGAATGGCTGCGTCCGCTGCCCGCAGAGCTTCCATCACAGCGCCGGAGAAGTCAAAGGCACCGGGGGTATCCAGCAGGTTAATCCGGCAGTTGTTATACTCCAGAGGTACCACGGAGGTGGAAATGGAAATATTACGGCGAATCTCCTCAGGGTCAAAGTCACAAACGGTGTTGCCGTCGGCATTCTTGCCCATACGGTCAATGGCACCGGTCATGTAAAGTAAGCTTTCAGCAAGAGCAGTCTTGCCACTGCCGCTGTGTCCCAGCAGGCAGATGTTTCGAATCGCGTTGGCTGTGTACATGGTTAATCATTCTCCTTTATTCCGCTTGCTCTTGGTGCAACGCACCGCAATACAGACATTATACACGAAAGAACAGGGAATTTCAATGCCCAATTTTGTGAGATTGCAAAATTGTGTTAAATCACCGGCATACAGTTGTTTCTCTGTGCAAAACACACAGTTTTCACCGCCCACCTACAGCACCCTACACAAAAACCCGACAGCGAATCACGGCTCCCGGGCTCTCAGTCTGTCAAATTGTATTTTCTGGGTATGTGAATACCCGAAACACATTTCAGGCGAAACGGCCAAAGGGATTCCTAAGGGGGAAGCGGCAGAACAGCTGGTTTTTCTAGAGCCAATTTGCTTCCCCCTTAGGCCGTCTGGGGAGTCCGAGGACCATACGGAAGGTCCTCGGCGACTCTTTGCATACTTTCTCGTCGGTGAGAAAGTATGTATTCCAATAGTCCACACAAAAACCAGACAGCCTGAGAAGGCTGTCGGGACTTTTGTTATACCACTCTGGTCCATTCCGTAATCAAAATTCCCGGAATCATCCAAATCAATTCGTATAGCAGGATGTTGGCCGGGGTCACCAGTTCCGCTGCGCCGATTGCCGCCAGAACCGCCATCATCACAAGACCAACGATACCGCCCAGCATGTGGACAATCACGCCTGCCAGGGTAGCGTTTCGCAGCGCCCGGGCACCGGTGACGCCATAGGCAATGCCCGCAAGACCCTCCCGGGTGGTCAGCGCCAGGGCAGGAATCTCCTCCTCTGCCGGGATTTCAAATTCGCTCAGCTGCTGCCGGGTTTCCCGGTCGGGGAATACCATACGGCGGGTGTTCACGCCAAACTTGTTGCGGATAAAGCTTTCCGTCAGCATAAAATCGCCGCCGGTCATCACCGGGGTCAGTCCCCGGTAGGCGCACAGGGTAGTCAGTCCCATGGCTGCGGATTTTACCTTGGTGTAGGTAATGGCAAACACGCCGCTGAGACTTCCGTCAATGGCAACGTACACCGCCTGGCTCACCCGGGTCCCCTGGGGCATATCAACGCCCATGGCCTGCATAAAGCCGAGAGACCCGGCCAGCACCGCTTCGCCGTTGATTTCGCCGCCTACACCGCCGCCGGGGTAGCCCCGGAGGGTGTCCACGCTGTAATGATAGCCGCTGCGGCTTTCCAGCAGCTGACGGAACAGCGGTTCCATTCCGCCGCCCACAGCGCAAATCAACGCCGCGGCATAGGCAACCACTTCATCCGGTTCCCGGTCGCCGTAGAATTTTACACCGTTGAGCTTGGCAGAGCCTACGGGGAAAATGTCTGTATCCTGCAGAGGGAACACGCCCTTGCGGCTCAGCTTTTCAATCCCCTGCCAGCCGCACAGCACCGTTCCGTGCTTATGAAGCCGCCGCTCCAGCAGCGCATGGGGACGGCTGAGGGCAATATAGCTACTTGCCGGCACCGCCACCAGCAAGCTGGCGCTGAATGCCGCAATGCCAAAATGGGCTCCGTAGAGCACACCGGCCAGAATGCCGGTCCCCAGGCTGACAAACATGGCAACCAGGGCATATACCGACAGGATTTTTTCTGCCTTGGAGGGGATTCGGTAGGTATCCATAAAGTCCTCTACCTGGCCTTCGTTTCGCAAAAAACCCTGCCGACCCTCATAAAAATCCGGTACCGCCACAATGCCGTCCAAACGGGTGGCTTTGCGCATGGTATCCATTTGCGCCATTTCTGTAGTTCGCTTTTGGTAAGCAGACCACAGCGACATGGTCATATTGAAGCTGAATGCCGCGCAGCAGGGTACATGCACCGACCGCAGGCATAAAATTCCGTCCGCCAGACAAGCGGCAAAGGAAAACAGCAGCAGCGTATCCAGAGAAAACCGGCGGCGGACCAAATCAGACAGTCCCGCCATCAGCTGATAGCTGCCCAAAAGCGCGGACAGCAGCAGCGACAGAAACTGGAAGAATACCAGCAGCCTCAGACGCCCCTCCGGCACCATGCCCATGGCGTGCATAGCGGTTGAACCCGCTGCCAGAATCGCCACAATCAGGTTCAGGAAAATGGCAATCTGCAGTTTGCCCACGCCCTGCTCCGACAGCTCATAGTAACGGCGCTCCGGGCCCTCCACCAGCTTTTTCTTCAATTCATGCAGCCGGGAACGGGGACGGAAGGGAATGGGCTCCATCGGCACATACCTTCCCATGGGCTGCTCATACTCCGGCTCCCATTCCTCGGAAAAGGGCTCTACCGTCTCCTGGGGCGGGAGGGGGCGGTATTCTTCATACACCTCGTCGTCTTCCGTTTCCAGAGTAAAGCGAAGGGTTTCATCCATATGGAACGGCACAGTATCCTGGGTAACCTCTTGACTGTGTACCGCCTGGGTTACCTGATCCAGGCGGACCGTATCTCCCAGATTGGCAGTTTCCTCCGGAGTGACCTCTTCCTCAATGGCGTTTTCCTGCTCCGGCTCGTCACCGAATTCCTTCAGAATATCCTCCAGAGAAATGTCTTCGTGTTTTCTTTCCTGTTCTTCCATAGCGTTCTCCCTTATCCCAAACGCTGGCGGACTGCCTCATACAGCAAAATGGAGGCTGCCGCCGATGCATTCAGCGACGAAATCCGACCCTGCATGGGAATATGCACCATTACATCACAGTTTTTCCGTACCAGAGGGCTCATGCCCGCCCCCTCGTTTCCGATGACAATGCCGGCAGCATCCTTTAAATCCGCCTGGTACATGGGAACAGAGCCCTCTGCTGCCGTGCCGAAAATCCAGACACCCTTTTCTTTCAGCTCAGAGATAGCGGCGTTGATATTGGTCACTCTCGCCACCTTCATATACTCCACTGCGCCGGCAGAAGCCTTGGCAACGGTAGCGGTCAGCCCCACGCTGCGCCGCTTGGGAATAATGACGCCATGGGCACCGGCGCACTCGGCAGATCGGATAATTGCACCCAGATTATGGGGGTCTGTCAGCTCGTCGCAAATCACAATCAAGGGTGCTTGACCCCGATCTGCAGCAGTCTGCAAAATATCGTCAATGGTGGCATATTCATGGGCGGCTGCCAGAGTAATCACGCCCTGATGGGCATGGGTGGTACTCATGGCATCCAGCTTTCGCCGGTCCACCGGCACCACCACCGCACCGGCCTCCTTCGCCTGGGCCGCCAGCCGCTGCAGGCCCTTATCGGTCTCACCTGCAGCAATGAACACCTTATCAATGGTTCTTCCGCTGCGCAGCGCCTCTGTCAAAGCATTTCTGCCCTCCAGCTGACCTTCGATTTCCTCCACCGCGCTCTCAGGTGCGCCGCGGCGGCGCTTATCATTTCTATAGTCCATAAGCATCCTCATTTCCGGGATTTGTACTGTATTGCATCAATATGGATATTATAACAAAGATAAAAGATTTTCACAACCCAAAATTTTGCATTCGGGGGCGCCTTCAGGGATTTTGCCGTAAATTCACAGAAAATTTACGCCAATTTTTCAATTCCTTCATTGCGACCGCCGGTATTTTGTGGTATGATGGGGAAAATGAAGAAATATGCCTAGGAGGAACAATATGGATCAAAAGCCAAATAAGCCCAATCCCGGGGACAGTAAGCGCCCCAAAAATATATGGGTTGCTCTGATTATCACCGTGCTTTTGGTGCTGGCAATCAGTCTGATTTACAACGCCATCAGCAACAGTCAGTATCAGGAGACCACCTACTCCGATTTCCTGGACGCCATGAACAGCGGCAATTTGGCGGAGGTTGAGCTGCACTATGACCGGGTGTACTATCTGACCAGGGAGGAGGCCGCCAAGCCTGCCGGTCAGCAAAAGCCCTGCTTTACGGGTCTGCCCAACGGCAATGTGATGGCCCTGGCAGAGCAGCTGGACAGCATGGGCGTTCAGGTCAATCAGGTGATTGTGGAGGATAACTCCGGTATCATTCTGGTACTTTACTATGTGGTGATGTTCGCCCTGATTTTCGGCGTCATGCGCACGCTCACCAAACGCATGAGCGGCGAAGGCATGATGGGGTCCTTCGGCAAGAGCAAGGCCAAGGTCTATATGGAAAAGCAGACCGGCGTTACCTTCCGGGATGTAGCCGGCCAGGACGAAGCCAAGGAATCCTTGCAGGAGATTATCGATTTCCTCCACAAGCCCCAGAAGTACACCGAGATCGGTGCCAAGCTGCCTAAGGGCGCACTGCTGGTAGGTTCTCCCGGCACCGGAAAGACTCTGCTTGCCAAAGCGGTGGCAGGCGAAGCCAATGTCCCCTTCTTCTCCATCTCCGGTTCGGATTTTGTAGAGATGTTCGTGGGTATGGGCGCCAGCCGTGTCCGGGATTTGTTCCAGCAGGCCGCCAAGGTCGCCCCCTGTATTATTTTCATTGACGAAATCGATGCCGTGGGTCGTACTCGGGATGCCCGCTACGGCGGCAACTCCGAGCAGGAGCAAACCCTCAATCAGCTGCTCAGCGAAATCGACGGTTTCGACTCCACCAAGGGCATTGTGTGCCTGGCCGCTACCAACCGTCCGGAAATTCTGGACAAGGCGCTGCTCCGGCCCGGCCGGTTCGACCGCCGGATTATTGTGGACAAGCCCAACCTCCAGGGACGTCTGGACACCCTGAAGGTACACACCCGGAAGATTAAGCTTGCCGAGGATGTGGACCTGAAAAAGCTGGCCCAGGCAACCGCCGGCGCGGTGGGCGCAGACCTTGCCAATCTGGTGAACGAAGCCGCCCTGCGGGCGGTGAGTCACGGTCGGCAGGCTGGGAACCAGGAAGACCTGCTGATTTCCTTTGAAACCGACATCGCCGGCACGGAGAAGAAAAACACCGTGCTCACCGATACGGAAAAGCGGCTGGTGGCATACCACGAGGTGGGTCACGCCCTGGTAGCCGCTCTGGAAAAGCATTCTGTCCCCGTTTCCAAAATCACCATCGTTCCCCATACCAACGGCGCGCTGGGCTTTACCATGCAGATGCCGGAGGAAGAAAAGTTCCTCAGCACCGCTGACGAGCTGATGACGGAGCTGAAGACCCTGGTAGGCGGCCGTGCCGCCGAGCAGGTGGTATTCCATGTGCAGACCACCGGCGCTGCCAACGACATTCAGCGGGCTACCGCCCTTGCCAAGAGCATGATTGCCCAGTACGGCATGAGCGAGGCGCTGGGACTGATGGCTCCCGCCGCCAATGCCCACCAGTATCTGGACAGCCAGAGCTATCTGGACTGCTCCGAAAGCACCGCTGCGAAAATCGACCAGGAGGTGCAGAAGCTGCTGACCCAGGCTCTGGACAGCACTACCAAGCTCTTAACCGAGAACCGGGCGCTGCTGGACGAAATCAGCGAATATCTGCTGGCAAAGGAAACCATCTCCGGCGACGAGCTGATGGCCTATGTCAACGCCGACAAAGCACCCAAGGAAGCTCCCGCAGAAACAGAAGAATAAGAAAACCGGCAGGCACAAAAGTGCCTGCCGTGTTTGGTATGTACGATTATACTTATCAGTTTTGGGACAAACGCATGTCATTGCGAGGAGTGTTGCAGAGCGCAGCGAATCTCAAATACTCATGATTGCCGGGGGCAATCATACATTGATTCAGCCCGACGTGGCAATCTCCTGCATTTAGCTTGGTAATTCATTAAGCTCCGAAAACAACTGCATGCCTACATGAATGCCATCCAGAAACGCCTGCCGCTCGTGGGCAACACAGAGGTCGCAGGTTATGGAACAGACGGCATCAATCTCCGCTAATGACAAATGGCACAAAACATCGTTCAACTCTCTAAATTGGCATCGGATCACGGCATTGTCCACAGGATTACTGCTCGTATAGTAATAACACAGAATTTCTAAAAGCGAATTGGCTTCATAAGGTGTGTAATTGGGTGCCTGCTCAGCAAGAAAGGATTTTAGCTTTTCAATATAGCGGTTCATATTATAACTCCTGTTATTTATTTGGCACATTTCTGTGTCAAATAAATAATGACACAAATATGTGTCTTTGTCAACACAAATTTGTGTCATCTGTTATTATGATGTCGGGTGATAATATGGAAACTTACGAAATATTAAGAAACTTACGAGAAGACAAAGATCTTACACAACAGAACATCGCCGATCTTTTGAAAATCGGTCGAACCATGTACCGAAGATACGAAACCGGCGAAACAGAGATTCCCATTCGGCATGTAAAAGCACTTTGTTCGTTCTATGGTGTTTCTGCAGATTATGTCCTTGGTTTGTCAAGCAAAGCTAAGAAATAATGGCAGCATAGTACACCGGTACAAAGGCTCCCTTGTGTAAAGGGAGCTGTCAGCCGAATAGGCTGACTGAGGGATTGTTGCCGCCCGACGGGCGGCGGTACACCGGAAGGGACTCGTTTGCGTTGCCGTCCGGGAATGGACGGCAACTAAGGTGTTGCCGCCATCGAGCTGGCGGCAAGCAACAGTCCCCCGGACTGTTGCATTGAATCTTTCGAGTCCCTTCGGTGGCAAAAAATAAGAGAGGGCTTTATGCCCTCTCTTATTTTTTGGTACACCGGAAGGGACTCGAACCCCCAACCCTCGGAACCGGAATCCGATGCTCTATCCATTGAGCCACCGGTGCATTGCTTGAAAGCCTTGCTATTATAGCAGGCTTTTTCCCGTTTGTAAAGGGGCGATTGGAAAAAATCTGCCCCTTGCCGCAAATATTTCCCTCTTGTTTTTTTCTGCCTGAGCGGTTATAATATCCCAAGAAACATAGAGGAGGTCATATTATGGCTGTTAAAATCGAAAAAACCACAATTATCGGTGATGTTCTGGACATCGCCCCCCAGGCCGCTCCCCTGTTCCTGGCCATCGGCATGCACTGCCTGGGCTGTCCCTCTTCCCGGGGCGAGACCGTGGAGGAAGCCTGCATGGTTCACGACATCGACTGCGACTCCTTCCTGGCTCAGCTGAACCGCTTCCTGGAGGCTTACGAGGCTGACCAGGCTGAGAAGGGTAACTAAAACCGCTGTGCCATCCCAATTTGCGGGGATGGCACTTTCTTTTCGGGAGGAACACCTATGAACATCCCCCTTTCCCCGCGGCTTCAGGCCTGCTGCAGTCTGGTTACCCCCGGCAGCCGGATTGCGGATATCGGCTGCGACCACGGATACTTAAGCATATGGCTTTTGAAAAACGGCATTGCCCGGTCTGCCATTGCCGCCGATATCAACGAACAACCCCTGCAAAGCGCCCTTCGGAACGCAGAAAAGTACGGCGTTCGGGAGAAAATGGAATTCTGTCTTTCTGACGGTGTTGCCGCCGTTCCCAGAGATTTTGACACCCTGGTCTGCGCCGGTGTGGGCGCGGACACCACGGTTTCCATTTTAACGGCTGCTCCCTGGCTGCAAAGCGGGAACTACCGGCTGATTCTCCAATGTCAGAGCAAAACTCCCATGCTGCGCCGGTATCTGTCGGAAAACGGCTGGCGGATTGCCCGGGAATCCGTGCTCCGGGACGGGCGGTTTCTATACACCGTTATGGCAATCGACCGGGAATCGGCAGAAGCGCTGACCCCGGGTCAGTGGCACTTCTCCCCCGCCCTGCTGGAAAACCCCACGAAGGAAACCGCCGAATATTACCGCCGCGCCCTTGGCAAGCTACGCCTGGCCGTTGCCGGGCGGGCAGACCCCCTGGAGGTCGCCGCTCTGAAAGAACTGGAGGCGCTGCCGGATCACTACACCTTTTTAAAGGAGGAACCCCTATGACAACCGTACAGGACATTCTGGATTTTATGGAGACCGTAGCTCCCCTGGAGCTGAAAATGGACTGGGATAATGTAGGCTTAAGCTGCGGCAGCAGAAGCCAAGGTGTTACCACCATCCTGCTGGCGCTGGACCCCTTTGAGCATGTGTGCCAGGAGGCGGTGGACACGGGTGCCGATCTGCTGATTACCCACCATCCTCTGATTTTCCGGCCCTTCCCTATGGTCACCGACGATGCCGCCATTACCCGGGGACTGATGAATCTGTGCCGTCACGGCATCAGCGCCATCGGCGCCCATACCAATCTGGACTGTGCCGCCGGGGGCGTCAACGATGTTCTGGCAGAGCTGCTGGGCCTGCGCAATATCGAAACCATCGGCAGCGAGGGTGTGCTTCGCGCCGGAACTGTGGACAGCTGCAGTCTGCCCCAGTTCTTAAACCGGGTCAAAACCGTCCTTGGCACGCCTATTCTGCGCTACACCGACGGTGGAAAGGACATCCGCAAGGTCTGTGTGGGCGGCGGCGGCTGCAGCGGCATGCTGTTTGACGCTGTGAAAGCCGGCTGCGATGCCTTCGTCACTGCCGACGCCAAGTACAATGAATGGTGGGATGCTTATGAGCAAGGCTTAAGCCTGATTGACGCGGGCCATTTCTATACGGAAAACCCGGTGATGTCCGTTCTTGCCCAAAAGCTGCGGGCAGCATTCCCGGAGATTACCGTGAAAATCTCCGAAAAACACCAGGATTGCATGAAATTCTATTGATTTTTATCCGCGCATCTGCTAGAATAAAGCGAATTTATTTACATCAACGGAAGGAAGATATGTATGTCCGGACATTCCAAATGGCATAATATTCAAAAAACCAAGGGTGCGCAGGATGCCAAGCGCGCTGCCGCCTTTACCAAAATCGCCAAGGAGCTGATTGTGGCAGTGAAGGAGGGCGGCGGTATTACCGACCCTGCCAACAACTCCCGCCTTGCCACCGTCATTACCAAGGCAAAGGCCGCCAACATGCCCAACGACAACATCAAGCGTTGCTTAGAAAAGGCTGCCGGTGCCGGCGGCGGCGACAACTACGAATCCATCACCTATGAAGGCTACGGCCCCGGCGGTGTTGCGGTCATCGTAGAAACCATGACCGACAACCGCAACCGTACCGCAGGCTCCATGCGCCACCACTTTGATAAGTTCGGCGGCAATCTGGGTGCCTCCGGCTGTGTCAGCTGGTCCTTCGACAAGAAGGGCGTGCTGGTGATCGACAACGAAGACGGCGACTATGACGAGGATACCGTCATGATGGACGCTATGGACTGCGGCGCAGACGATTTCGAGGCCGAGGAAGACTGCTTTACCATCTACACCCTGCCCGACGATTTCAACGCCGTTGCCGACGCCATGGCTGCCAAGAACTATACCTTTGCCTCCGCCCAGATTGAAATGGTTCCCCAGAACTATCAGAAGCTGGAAAGCGAAGATCATATCAAGCTGATGGAAAAGCTCATCGACATCATGGAAGAGGATGACGATGTGCAGAACATCTGGCACAACTGGGAAGAATAACACCAAAAAAGACCCGCCGCCGGCGGGTCTTTTTGATATAAGACTTCTCCTGGAGGACAAGCACGACGTGCATCTAAATAAATGCTTGCCAGTGGCAAGCACACCATAACTCTGTGCTGTCATAGGGAGCACAGCGAGCCATGACTGATGAGGTGTTGTTTTGACTCCACCTCATCCGCCCCCTTCGGGGGCACCTTCCCCTCAAGGGGAAGGCCTTGTTATTTGTTCTGCTTCCGGTTTTCCATTCTGCCGGAATTGACCACCGGGGGCTTGGGGTCAGCAACCTCCCAGGTTATGGGCTTCTTTTCTTCCTGTTTCACGGGTCTTCCCTCCTCTTTCCCCTAGCGTTCCCCCATAAAACACAAAATATCCCCGGAAATCCGGGGATATTTTTATACTTCGTAAACTTGAACCACTTCCGTAGGTCCTTCCAGCAGCAGGCCGGTGATGTTTCCTTGTTCCGCTTCTACCGTCACGGTCAGGTCACCGCCCTTGTTTTTCACCGTCAGTACGCCGCCGGGCAGCTTGCCCTGGGCCCACAGCACCGCCGCTGTGGCGCCGGAGCCGGTTCCGCAGGCAAGGGTGTAGTCCTCCACACCCCGCTCAAAGGTAAGTATCCGGACCGTGGTTTCGTCCAGCCAGGTGTAAAGATTGATGTTTGCACCCTTGGGAAACGCGGCATCATACCGCAGCGCCTTTGCCTTGGAGCGGAGATCTTCTGCCATCTCCCATGTAAGACCGGGGATTTCCAGGACGCCGTGGGGAAGACCGGGATTTCCCAGCTCTACATAGGATACCCCGTCTTTCCGGTTTAAGTCCAGAACAGTGGGCAGATTCAGGGCAATCCGATACCGGCTCTCCGACAGCCGGGTGCCGTGCACCAGGCCGGCATCGGTCTGAACCGTCATAGTCTCGCCAGCAAGACCCTGGTCATAGGCAAACCGGCAGATGCACCGGGCGCCGTTGCCGCACATCTCGCCCCGGGAGCCGTCGGAATTGTAAAAATGCAGGCGAAAATCCGCGCAGTCGGAATGGTCCACTGCCATGAACCCGTCGGCACCGGTAAGTTTACATAACTTTACGGCAAGGGGGGCGTAGTCCATTTTCTGACCCCGTCCGTCCACCACCATAAAGTCGTTGCCGGCGCCGTTCATATAGAAAACCCGCATTACGCTTCCTCCAGCAAATGGTTCATGTTGTAAAGTCCCTTGGGCTTGCCTGACAGGAATTTGGCGGCATCCACCGCGCCTTCCGCCAGCATGCCCCGGGTAATGGCCTCGTGGCGCAGCTGCAGGCTCTGGGTGGGGGTGTGAATGTAGACCTCATGGACACCCACCACATTGCCCAGCCGCAGAGAGGAAATTCCGATTTCGTCGGCAGTACGCTTGCCCTCCCCTGCCCGGCCGCAGTTGGCGGTTGCCTGGGGACGCACCTCCTTGATGGCGTTATACAGCATCAAAGCGGTGCCGCTGGGGGCATCCACTTTCCGGTTGTGGTGGGTTTCCACAATCTCAATATCCGCCTCCGGGAAAAAGCCTGCTGCCACCTTGGCAAGGCGGCACAGCACCGCAATACCCAAACTCATATTGCCGCTGAAAAACACAGGAATTTCCTGGGCCGCAGCATAAATCAGTTCCTTTTCCTCCGGTGTATGACCGGTGGTACCGATGACGGCGGCACAGCCGTTGGCCTTGGCATAGGAAAGTACCTGGGCCACCGCGGTGTGGTGGGAAAAATCGATAATCATATCGCCGCCCACGCTTCCCAGCTCTTCAAAGGTCTTGCAGACACCGTTTTCTCCGTCAATGCTGACACGACCAACAACCTCATCGGCAAGAATACCGTCAATCAGCTTGCCCATAGCGCCGTTGGCGCCGCACAAAATCGCTCTCATACGGTAATCCCCAGCTTTCTCATCTCGGCCAGCAGATTGCTGCGGAAGGGCTCTTCCATGGGGGTCAGCGGCAGGCGCAGATGCTCCGTGCCAAAGCCCATAGCGGACACCGCCGCCTTGGCAGGAATGGGGTTGACCTGACTGAAGAGGGCGTTGATCAGCGGCAGCAGCCGGCACTGCAGCTTGGCCGCCTCGGCGAAGTTACCGGCAAGGGCCAAGTCTGCCATCTGGGAGGCAAGCCCGGGCACCACATTGGACAGCACGCTGATGCAGCCCGCACCGCCCATCGCCATCATGGAAACGGTCAGGGCATCCTCGCCGGAATAGACATCCAGCTTGTCGCCGCACCGGGCGATGATCTCCACCACCTGGCTCATATTGCCGCTGGCTTCCTTGATGGCGGCAATGTTATCATGCTCCGCCAGCTTCGCCACCGTTTCCGGCAGCAGATTGCAGCCGGTACGGGAAGGAACATTGTAAAGAATCACCGGTTTTTCCGCTGCATCTGCCACAGCAGTAAAATGGGCAAGCAGACCGGACTGGGTTGCCTTGTTATAGTAAGGTGTGACCACCAGTACGCCATCGGCGCCGTCGCCGCAGGCACTGTGGGTATATTCCAGCACATGTTCGGTGTTGTTGGTGCCAGTGCCGGCAATCACGGGGACACGGCCCGCCACCCGCTCTACGGTAAAGCGAATCACCTCTTTGCGCTCCTGGGGTGTCAAAGTAGCGCTTTCACCGGTGGTGCCCACCGCCACAAGGGCATGGATTCCGTTTTCCAGCTGGAAGTCGATCAGCCGGGCCAGAGCGTCGTAGTCTACGCCGGTAGCGGTCATGGGAGTCACCAATGCGGTGGCAATGCCCTGAAAGATGGTGTTTTTCATATTCTTTGCTCCTTTTCTATCTGGTTCAGGCAGAAATAGTCGTATAGGGGGATCAGCTTTTGCAGAAAATCCCGAACCCGGTCGCCCAGCTGAGGGCCAAAGGTGTCCTCGCTGAAATCCTCATGGACGATGCATTCCAGCTTGTCCCGCCAGAGATAAAACCGCTCCAGCCGGGGATCTAAGCACTTCTCAGGGTGCTTGTACGGATTGGCGGTAATCTCCATGCCGGTGTCCGCCTCCACCCCGGCAATCATGTTCAGAAACGCCTCCGTATCTTTCGCCAGGTTCTGGCGGAAGGCTTTCATCCGGGCGGGCTGGGGTTTCCAGAAGATGAAGCCGTAGTCAATCCCCTCGGGATTGATTTCAAAAAACAGGCAGGGGTTTTCTGCCCACCACTCCACATCCTGCCGAATGCAAATCCACAGGCTTTCCTTATAAGGCAGAGGGTGGTGCAGCCTTGCATCCCGATAGATCCGGCTCACCTTTACCAGCGTACCGGACTTATCCAGAAACGGCTCAAAAATATGCTTGCCCAACGCTTTGGTGGGTTCATACAAATGGTCCACATATTCCTGCTTATGCTGTAAGAACCACTCCCGGTTGTTGTTCATACGAATACCCCAGAGAAAATCCACCGTCTGGGGACTGTAACCGCTGAAAATAACAATCAGTCCTTTCTTCCTACCACCCGGAATGATCCTCTACGCTCAGGGTTTCCTCCGGAAGCTTCGGTGCGCCGTTGCGCCAAAGCAGCCGGTTTCTGTGCCTGGGCTTATATGCGCCCTCGGGAATCTCCAGCACATACCGCTCCGAGGCATTGATTACTGTGGTATTCCCCCAGGTTCGGATTCTGGTCCGGTCGGGGCCGTAGCGCAAATGGACATGCCCGTGCAGCCAGTATTTAGGCTGGTACTTTCGGAGCAGGGGCAAAAATGCTTCAAATCCCCGGTGCGCCGGGTCGGGAGCATCCCCAATCCCTGACACGCAGGCATGGGTTACCACAATATCCACGCCACGGGTTCTCCACAACGGAAATCTCAGGCGGCGGATTCTGCGTCGCATTTCCTGCTCGGTATACTGAAATTGCCCGGGATGGTACTGCCGACAGCCACCCAAACCCAAAATTCGGATGCCGTTATACTCCACGATTTTGTCATCTATGCAATCACAGCCCAAAGGCGGCTTCCGGTCATAACCGGTATCGTGATTACCGTGGACATACAGCAACGGACAGCGGGCAAGGGTCACCAAAAAGGAAAGATAGTCCGCCTTCAAATCTCCGCAGGAGAGTATGAGGTCATACTGGCGAAGGTTGTCTTTTGTGGCGGTGTCCCACAAGGCAGGACTTTCCTCGTCGGAAACAATAAGAATTTTCATCCAATCCCTTCTTTCTCCGGTGGGATGGTGTCCCGATAGATACCAAGTGCCCGAACCATGGGCTGGGCAATGGGAAGAATCTCATCGAACCGGGGAATCGAACCCTCCACATTGTCGCAAAGCCAATCCATATGCAGCAGCTCCTCGGCTGTAAACTCCCGGCTGCCGTCATTCATAATCTGACCGTTCTGGGCCACGATTTTCCGGCGGAAGGGATCCAGCGTACCGGCTTGCAGGGCGCTGCGCAAGGTCTGCGCCAAAGCCGCTGTACCGGGAGGCAGCAGATCGGAAAGGGTAACATCAATCGCTCCGCTGCGCATTCCCCACCAGTAATTCACCGCCCGATGACTGTCCTTATTCTTGTCCCAGGTCCCGTCCAGAACGGACCGAATTATTTTTTCATAAAGTTTTCCCCAAACCCAGCAGGGTGATGCCAAGGGCTCCAAACGCCCGTCGTCATCCAGCTGATAGGTGCCATAGTTACAGAAATTCAAATATGCCTTATTCTGTGTGGGCACATCCCGGTTGGATATCACCCGGATACCCTCTCGCAGGAACTGCGTCTGGGGTGTACCGGGCAAGCAAGACCAGCGCAGCTGAATCTTCGCCCGGGGATTAGTCATCTGTGCGCCCAGGGCAAAGGCATTGATGGAAGCCGGTACGCCGAAAATCGGATAAGAACCGATATAGCCGATCCGGTCGTCATTTGCCATCGCGCCGGCAATGGCGCCCGTAATAAACTTTGCCTCGTAAATTCTGCCGTAGTAGGTACGGATACTGGAATAGGGCGTATCCACGGAGCAATTCAGGAAGTGCACCTTGGGGTACTTCACCGCCAGCCGGAGTGTGGGAATACGCAAAGGCGGCGTCGTGGTAAACACCACATTGGCTCCCTCTGCCACCGCCTGCTCCAGCAGCAGCTCTGCCTGCTCCGGAGTATCCGCATGGAAATAGCTGCGGACGGCAACCTTATCCCCCAGCACTTCTTCCAGATACTTTCTGCCTTGATCATGGCCGGCGGCCCAGGTGCTGGTGGTAATATCCATGGGATGCACAAAGGCCACATTCACATGGCTGAGTGTGCTGGACAGCAGCCAATCCAGAATACCACCCTGGTCCTCGGCATCGTCGGCTTCGGTTTTAACCTCTACCGGCTGCTCCTGACACAGTGTCAGCAAATCGTCCTTCAGAGACACAATGGTTTTCTTCAACTCCGGGGCGGAGAGAGCTCCCAAATCCTTGTAGGGATATACCTCCAGCCACAGCAGCAGCGCTTCCTCCGGCAGCAAATTCTGAGAATCACCGCCCAATACAGACAGTGCATCCCGAAAATACTGATAGTAAGCGGAAAAGGTTCTCTTCTCCTCTTCTGTCCAGGGCTGATCCGGGTCTTTTTCCAGAGCGCTCAGCAGCTTGGCATAGTCACCCGGGCGGCGGAACTGAGGCTGATACAGCCCGGAAACCTGATAAAAATCCAAAAACTCATAATACGCCCGAATCCGGGGCTCGTCGGAGGGCTGGGGCAAAATCCGGCGTACCGATGCCAGAATCCGGGGCGCACCGAAATGACGCAGCACGCTGACCCGTTTGTTACCCTCCTGAACATAGAAATTGCCCAGATACTCAAAGCATTCAATGGGATCCTGAATACCCTCGGAAAGGTGGGCCTGACACAGATTCATCCATTTGGATGCAAACTCGGTCTCCGGATCCAGCAAGGGCTGAAATCCGGCAGTAAACGCAGCAATCCGCCCGGCGGATTTTACACCCACAATCCGGTCCGCAGGGATCTCCAGAACGCCTGCAAACTTGGGGGTAAAATCGCTGTAATTGCCCAGTATCGTATCCAACACGGCAGGATAAGGATCCAGGCCCGCAGCGAGCAGTGCTTTCTGCTCCTTAAGCCCGGCTTTCAGCGCCTGCTGGTATTCTTCTGCAGCTTCCTGACGATACATGGCAGCATTCCTCTCTGTTGGAAAGAAAGATATGTTTTCACGTATATATCATATCCTCTTTTTCTCCATTTTGCAACTGGCAGATTTGAAAAAATAGCGGGGTGGAATCATTGGTGTTCTATTGCATTTTTCTGGTAAATATACTATAATTTCAGCATACCTTACATTGGGAGGCGTAAACGATGAAAACAGCGGAAACTTCTGTAATGGAGCAGGCCCAGCGGGTCATTGCCCAAGTGCGGCAGGTGATTGTGGGCAAGGACCAGGCGCTTTTGTGGGTGCTTGCCGTTATGCTGGCAAAAGGACATATCCTGCTTGAGGATATTCCCGGCGTGGGTAAGACCACCATGGCTGTCGCTTTTTCCAGAGTGCTGGGCTTAACCTGCGGCCGTGTTCAGTTCACCCCGGACGTACTTCCCTCCGATGTGACCGGCTACAGTGTGCCGGATAAGCTGACCGGCAAGCTGGTTTATCAGCCCGGCGCTGTGCTGTGCAATCTGTTCCTGGCGGACGAATTGAACCGGGCCACCTCCCGGACCCAGTCCGCCCTTCTGGAGGCAATGGAAGAAGGTCAGGTAACGGTAGACGGTGTTGCCCACAAGCTTCCCCAGCCCTTTACTGTCATCGCCACCCAGAACCCCACCGGCGCTGCCGGTACCCAGCTGCTGCCGGACAGCCAGCTGGACCGGTTTACCATCCGCATGAGCCTGGGCTATCCCAACATGACAGATGAGAAAGCCATGCTCTTAGGTCGGCAGGGCGCCAACCCCATGGACAAGCTGACCAAATTGCTGGACACCACCCAGCTTCAGATCCTGCAGGAACTGGTGAGCGCTACCTATGTCAGCGAACAGGTGGCGGAATACATCGTGCAGCTGATGGACGCCACCCGTCACCATCCGGATATCCTCCGGGGCGCCAGCCCCCGTGCCACGCTGTCCGTTACGGCGGTGGCCAAGGCCGTTGCCCAGCTGCGGGGCAGAGATTACGTGACCCCCGGGGATGTGCAGGAAGTATTCTTAAAAACCGTTGCCCACCGGCTGCTGCTGACTCCCAAGGCGGAGGAAACCGCAGATGTGCGGCATTTACTGACGAATATTTTACATCAGATTCCCGCCCCCACTACCCGATAAGCCTATGAAAAAGAGCTGGACTTTGTACCTGGCCTCCCTGGCAGGTGTCCTGGGCTTTTACGCCGCCTATCAGGGCTGGCTGGCCTGGCTGCTGCTGCAAGCGGTGCTTTGGCTGCCTGTGCTGTCGCTCGCGGTGAGTCTGCCCGCCATGCTGACAGCGAAGCTTTCCTGGGATTGCCCCGGGTATCTACCTCTGGGCGCTGACCGAAAGCTGACCGTCCGGATTCGCTGCCCCCTCCCCATGCCGCCGGTGCGCTTTCAAATGGCTGTTCAGCGCCGGCTGACCGGGGATGCGTGGCTGTTACGCGACGGCGACGCCCTGCCCACCGACCGTGCGGGCCGGCTGGACTGCTGCTGGAAGGGCTGCCGGGTTTACGACTATCTGGGGTTCTTCGGTATCCCCACAAAAAACGGAAAGCAAATGCATATCTTCCTCCGCCCGGTGCCGGTACCCATGCCGGAGCCGGCCTCCCTGCAGCGGCATTTTTCCACCGCCTGGCGTCCCAAAGCCGGCGGCGGCTTTTCGGAAAACCATGAGCTTCGGCTCTACCGTCCCGGTGACAGCATGAACCAGGTTCACTGGAAGCTTACCGCCAAAATGGGACAGCTGATGATTCGCGAGCCTATGGTTCCCCTGCGCAGCCGGGCTGTGGTGTCTTTGGACCTGAAGGGGAATCCGGACCGCCTCCTGGGTCAGCTGCTGTGGCTGGGCATGTACCTGCTGGACCGGAGTCTGCCCTTCACTCTCTGGGCGCTTACCGGCGAGGGCATGGTCACAGCCCCCATCGTAACCGAAACCGAACTGCTGGACACCCTGGATTTGCTGCTGGGCAAACCTCAGGTGGAAGACGGGTCTGTCCGTCTGCAGAATTTCGGCTCGGCATGGCATTACCATATCGGAGGTGATGACCGTGAAAGCTAAGCTGCGATATGCGCTCCTCATAGGCTTTTTTGAGAGCCTGCTGATGAGTCTTTCCGGCGTGTACTGCCTGCTCACCGCTTTTCGTCTGACGGAGCGGGCATCCGCTTTTTGGATTATTGCCGGAATCAGCGCCTGCACCGCTTTCATCTGCCTGATTTTATCCCGAAAAAAAGGCGGCTGGTGGCTGCTGATTCTCACCGGACTGATGGCAATGCTCACCGCCCACATAGACACCTTTTCCCTACAGCTGGAGAGCCTATTGTATCAACTCAGCACCTTTTATAACAGCGCCTACGGCTGGGGCACGGTATATTGGAGTGAGGCCGCTCCCGCCGAAGCCGACATCACCTGGGGCATCGTTCTGCTGGGCTGCATCGTATCCGCCTGCACCCTTTGGGGCATTTCCCGACCGAAATGGCTGTGGATTTCTCTGGTTGGCAGCTTGCTGCCCCTTGCCCTTTGCTGCGTGGTAACGGATACCGTTCCCGCCACCTTCTGTTTGGGTTTACTGGTGGCAGGTCTTGTGCTGCTGCTTTTGACCCAGTTTTCCCGCCGGCACAGCCCGAACCAAGTCCCACGGCTCACCGCACTTCTGCTGATTCCGGTTCTTCTTGCATCGTGTCTAATGTTCTGCATTGTCACCCCGGAGAATTATGTAAACCAATCTGCTCCCCTCCACAGCTTGATTCAGTGGTTGGGATTTCAGGAAGGTACGGGAACGCCCCTGCCGGTTCTCCCCGGTTTTGAGGTTTCTTCCCTCCCCTATATGACCATGGACTTAACCGCCGTAGGACCGAAGCAAGCCCAAACCAATGCTGTGCTGGATGTATTATCCAACAGCTTTCAGCGGCTCTATCTTCGTGGGCAGGCGCTGGACATTTACGACGGTCTGAGCTGGCATGCCAACACAGAGGAAACCCCCGACCCCTACTGGCCCACCTCCATGCTGACAAAGACGCTTACCATTTCACCCCGGGCTCCCCAGCCCCTTCTCTATGTTCCCTATTACGGCAAAGACATGGGCACTACCCAGCGCTTCGGCCTGAGCCCCTGGCAGCAGCAGGTGTCCGACACCTCTGCCTACACCGTTTCCTACCATGTTCCCAGTTTTTCTTACAATGTATACTCCCTCGCCACCTCTTTGGACGAGGCATTGCGTTACCATCTGCAGCTGCCCGATTACACCCGGGAGAAGGCGCAGGCCATCCTGGAATCGTTACACCTAGACGGGCTTTCCTTGTCCCAAAAGGCAGAAATCATCCGCGACTTCGTGGAGCATTCCGCCCGGTACAGTCTGGACACCCAGAGAATGCCCCAGAACGAGCCGGATTTTGCCCTGTGGTTTTTAGAAGAAAGCGACACCGGCTACTGCACCCATTACGCCACCGCCGCTGCGGTGCTGCTCCGGGCGGCGGGCATTCCTGCCCGTTATGTCACGGGGTATATGGTAGACCCCATTGCCGGCGTGCGGACCACCGTAACTGCAAAGGATGCCCACGCGTGGGTGGAATATCTGGACGAGGATCTGTACTGGAAAGTGCTGGAGGCAACCGCGGGCTATGCCCAGCAGCCTGATGAAACCCAGCCAACCACTCCGCCTACCACTGCACCTGCCACCCAGCCAACCACCCCGCCCACCACTGAGGCAACCCAACCTACATCCCAAAGCAC
>JAZNMX010000003.1:0-34407 GCA_045579965.1 Faecousia sp. | reverse complement strand
AGACCTTCTCCAGACCCTGGGATTTGTTTGAACTGCATCGCAAGGAGGACATCGATGCATTACGCAGCCACTTCAATGTAACACAACTGCATTTTCTCGCTACCGATGGCTATGCAAATCACATGAGAAAGACGCTGGATGAGATGGACGAAGAAACATTCCAGCTGTATCTGCGGTATCATTTCGCCACCTGTGAGCGGATTGATCTGGTTGGCTATTCCAACCACACCCTGGATATTTTCAGAAAGGACTGATATTGCGATGCAGACACATAAAGGAACCCAAACAATTGAGACCCCCAGGCTTATTCTGCGACAAGCTCGCTGGGAGGATGCCGAGCCGATGTTCCGCAACTGGGCATCCGATCCGGAAGTCACGAAATATCTGACTTGGCCTGCCCACGGCAGCATTGCCGTATCTGAAATGGTGATTGGGAGCTGGCTTCAGGAATATGAAAAGGACAGTTACTACCAGTGGATGATCGTGCTGAAAGAAATTGGAGAGCCGATCGGCTCCATCAGTGTGGTTCGTCAGAGCGACCGAGTGGAAGAAGCTGAAATCGGCTACTGTATTGGAAGTCGCTGGTGGCATCAGGGCATTATGACAGAGGCGTTGACTGCTGTTATCGAGTATCTTTTTACGGAAGTCGGAATGAACCGTGTGGCAGCCAGACATGACCCCAATAACCCTCATTCCGGTGGCGTCATGAGGAAGTGTGGCATGAAGTACGAAGGCACACATCGGGCCTGTGATCGCAACAACCAAGGTATCTGTGATGCAGCTCAGTATGCGATCCTGCGCAGTGAGTGGAAAAAGCCCAGACACTTTGCAGAAGGTATCGCTTATACCGATGATGCGGAACTGGTTCAGGAGGTCTATCGGCGCTATGATGAAGATAGTCGTCTGAATAAATCCAACGCGGCCAGAGTGGAGTTCTTAACGACAGTTCGATATATTGAGAAGTATTTGACCCCGGGTGCGAAGATCCTTGATGTGGGTGCCGGTGCCGGAGAATATAGCCTTTACTTTGCCCGAAAGGGCTATCATGTATCTGCATTGGAGCTTGCGGATGCGAACATTGCAGCCTTCCGGGCGAAGATGACTGATGATGATCAGATTGACTTGGTTAAGGGCAATGCTCTGGATCTGAGCCTGTATGACAGCAACTCTTTTGATGTTGTGCTTCTGTTCGGTCCTCTGTATCATCTACATGAGGAAAAAGATAAACTTCAGTGCATAGAGGAAGTGAAGCGGGTATGCAAACCGGACGGAAAGATCTTCTTTGCGTTCATCTCAAACGACATAGTAATCCTGACCATGCAGCAGTGTCAGGATGATTACCTAATGAACGGAGACTACAACAAAGAGGCCTTCCGTTTAGACGATTTCCCCTTTGTGTTCCATACCCCTGACCATTGCAGAGAGCTTCTTGGCAACGCTGGTATTCAGATTATCCATGAGGTTGCATCCGATGGGGCCAGCGAACTTCTTCAAGACCTCGTCAATGGTTTGGACGAGGCTTCCTATCAGCAATATCTGCGTTATCATTTCTACATTTGTGAGAAACCTGAATTCCTGGGCATGAGTAACCATTTGCTTTTTGTGGGACGTCCAAAAAGCTAATTACTTGAACAAAATAAAACGTGAAACCAGTTGAGTATAAACCCAACTGGTTTCACGTTTTTTATTAGAATTATGCAAGAATCTTCGCGGTGGTTTCGTCTTCGTACTGGCGGGTGTACAGTTCGTAATAATAGCCGTGAAGCTTCAGTAGCTCAGAGTGGGTACCTTGCTCCACAATCCGGCCATTTTTGACTACCAGGATCATGTCAGCGTTCCGTACGGTAGAGAGCCGGTGGGCAATCATTAAACAGGTGCGGCCTGCAGTGACACCTTCCAGCGCGGATTGGATCTTAGCCTCGGTAAGGGTGTCCACGGATGCAGTAGCCTCGTCCAGAATCAAGATTTTTGGATTTGCCAAAATGGCCCGGGCAAAGGAAATCAGCTGCTTCTCGCCGGTGGAGAGCAGGTCGCCGCCCTCGCCCACATCGGTGTCCAAGCCCTTTTCCTGGTGGGCGATGACATCCTCCGCGGAAACGGCGCGGATCGCCTGCCAAATTTGATCCTCGGTTGCGTTGGGATTGCCCATCAGCAGGTTTTCCCGCACTGTGCCGGAAAACAGGTGAGGCGTTTGCAGCACATAGCCGATGGAAGAATGGAGCCAGAGTTGGCTACGCTCCCGAGCATCCTTGCCGTCAATCAGCACCTGACCTTGAGTGGGCTCATAGAACCGGCATACCAAGTTGACCAAGGTGGATTTGCCCGCACCGGTTTCGCCAACAATGGCTAAGTGTGAGCCGAAGGGAACCTTCAAAGAGAAATGCTCCAAAACCGTTTCGTCACCATCGGGATACTGAAAAGTCACATCCTTGAATTCGATGTCACCTCGCAGTTCTTCCCAGTTCTCCTTTTTGGGATTAAGCATATCGCCGTACTTTTCCACCACCTCCGGTGTGTCCACCACATCGGATTTTACCGCCAGCAGATCTGTGAAACGCTCAATGTTGACTTGGGTGGTAATCAGATCGGAAATAATGTCCACCAGCCACCGCAGGGGTTCCATCATGCCCTGCGCGTAGGACATAAAGACAGAGAAAGTACCCAGTTCTTCTGTGGCAATGTAGCCGCCTTTCCACAGCACGATGGCCAGGGCAACACTGGATGCCAGATTCATCGTACCGGCGAACAAGCCCCGAAGTCGGGAAGCCTGAACGCTCTTTTTTCGCATATTCTGGGTTTCCTCTGTGAAACGGGATTCAATCTTCTCCTCAATCCCCAGAGATTTGATGGTTTTGGCACCGGTAATACCCTCGTTGAAATTGCTGGTGATTTGGGAGTTGATTTCCCGCACCTCCCGGTTGACGCCGATCAGCCGCTTCTGGAAAATGGCATAAAGCACCGTCAATAGCGGCAAAATGGACAGAACCATCGCCGCCAGCTTCGGGTTCAAAACGATCATCACCACGATGGCACCGATCAGATAGCTCATACGCCACACGCAGTCTACCAGTGTCCAGGACACCAAACTGCCGATGCGGGAGGTGTCACTCATAAGCCGGGCATGGATGTAACCAACACTGTTTTGGTTGAAATACGAGAAGGACAGGGTCTGCAGATGGTTGAAGCCCAGCTGCCGCAATTCCCGGTTGGTGCGCATTTCGATGATAATGGCCAAAGCGCAGGAAATGTAGTTGGATACGGCCGCAACCAGAATGGTCAACAGGTACAGCACTACAAATATCGCAATGGTGTCGAATACGCCCAGCCCTACATAATGATCCAGGGCGTACCGCTGAAACAGGGGCAGGATGATGTCCGTTAAGCTTCCTGTCAGGCCGAAGAAGACCATGGCAGCGATCAGCTTTTTCAGTTTGGAAAGGTAGGGGGTGATCCTTCCGATTCCAAAGAATTTCAGATGTTTGTTCTTTTGCTTTGGCATTACTCGGTCACCTCCTGAATGCCGCTTTGGGCTTCGTAGATTTTCTGATAGATACCTCCGGCGGTTTTCAGTTCGTCGTGGGTGCCCTCTTCCGCAATGCGTCCGCCATCCAGCACAATGATCTTGTCGGCTGCCGACAAGGTGGTGATACGGTGGGAAATCAGGATCACACTGGCTTTGCCGAAGCGCTGTTGAATAGACTTGCGAATCTTGGCATCTGTTTGGGTATCCACGGCGGACAGAGAATCGTCAAAGATCATAATGGGGGTATCGTTCACCAACATACGGGCAATGGCGGCACGCTGCTTTTGTCCGCCGGAAAGGGTCACACCTCGCTCGCCAACCATGGTATCGTAACCGGCGGTGAAGGAGGTAATGGATTCGTCCAGGGCGGCAGCCTGAGCCGCAGCACGGATCGCCTCCATATCCAGTTCGGGTGATGCGATACCGATGTTTTCTGCAATGGTACGGGAGAACAGATAAGGTTCTTGAAGCACCATACCGATATTGCGCCGCAGATGAGCGGTGCGAATCTGGCGAATGTCTGTGCCGCCGATGGTGATTCTTCCGCAGCCCTCCTCCAGGGGATACAGCTTGTCCAGAAGCAGCATCAACGTGGATTTTCCGCTGCCGGTGCCACCCAAAATGCCCAGAGTAGTGCCTGCTTTCATTGTAAAATGAATATCGTGGAGGATCTCAGGGCTGTTTTCGTAAGCGAAGCTGACATGCTCAAAACAGATATCGCCGTCCATTGGGGCATCCACGGCATCCGGCGCATCCTGCTCCACAGGAGAATTCATAATGTACGCCACCCGATCAATGGATACGCCTGCTTTACTCAGTTCGGAGATCATCCGGCCCAGCTGGCGAATGGGCCAGACCATCATGGAGTTGTAGGAAATAAAGGCAATGTATTCACCGCTGTGCAGATTTCCACGGATGCAAAAGTACGCGCCGAAAATCACAACAAGCATGATCTGAACGCCGGAAAGAATATCCGAAATACTCCAAAACCGGGACAAGGTTTTGCCCATCTTCTCCCACAGAGAAGTATAGTGGTCGTTCTGTTTTCCAAACTTCTCGATCTCAGAGCGCTCCTGACCAAAGGCACGAACCACCCGAACACCGGTCAGGTTTTCCTGCGCCATAGCAGAAAGCTTGCCCTCGCTTTCGTCGCAGGCTTCAAACCCGTCATGGACCTGATTGTGGAAGTGGAAGGAATACACGATGATGATCGGGGTGGGGATCAACGCAATCAGCGTCAGCAAAGGGTGCATAGAGAGCATAAAGGTGATGGATAGAATGAGCAATAACGCGATGCGGAATATGGCGGTCAGCTGCTCGGACAAAAAGTTTTTGGTGGTGTCAATATCCGAGGTGCAGCGCTGAATGATGTCGCCGGTGCGATTCTTCATATGCCAGGAGAAGGGCAAGTGCTGGATGTGGGAAAACAGTTGATCCCGCATGGTCTTTACCAGAGTTTCCGATGCTTTGGTATTGTACACACGGAAGGCATACTGAGATACCACCTGTACCAACGCAACTGCCAGTACAGCCAGAGCCATGATCCAAAGATGCTGACCCAGGTAGGCAAAACCGCCGATGCGGTCTACCAATTCCATTACAAAGGCCGGGAAGTCTCCTTCTTCGCCGCCCAGAGCACAGTCTACAGCGGCACGAATGATTTGGGGCTGCAGCATATCCGCCAGAGCGGTGATGCCGGCAGCTAAAATTGTAATTAGAAAATAACGCTTGGCACCTTTCAAAAAGCGCCACAGCAGGGAAATCGTTTGCTTCTTCTTCATTTTTGTTCTCCGTTTCTTAATTTTGGGCATGAAAAAAGGGCGCAGGCGGAAGCCTGCACCCTTAGAAAACGCAGCAAAGCAAAAGCCTATACTGACAGTAAAGGAGCAATACTTCCGGTATGGAACATAGTAACATTCATCAACATATCTAATTGCTCCTTTCTTTCATAATTTACCAGTATCATAGCACCGCCTTACCGCGCTGTCAAGGGATTGTTTGTGACCGTTACGGTTCGTAACAGGATTGTTTATGGTATTTTGTTGATTTTTTGTAAAAAGTTCGGTAAGATGGTAAAAGTTAAGCCGAGAGGAGGTAGAGAAAATGACTCTGGGCGAAAAAATCAGAGAAGCCAGACGAAAATGCGGATTGTCACAAGAGCAGCTGGCGGAAAAAATGTCCGTATCCCGATCCGCTATCGCCAAATGGGAAACAGATAAAGGCTTGCCGGATGTGGGGAACCTGAAGGTCTTGGCACGGCTTCTGAATGTCAGCGTAGACCATCTGTTGGATGAGGCGGAGACTGTAGACGAACTGGTCATTAGAGAACCGTATAACCTTGCTGCTTACGGCTATGGCTGCAGCAAGGTCAAAAAGGACCGGGTTGTGCGGGATAAATTCCCAGATGCAACAATCTATCCTTTGCTTGGACGGAAGGATGTTGCCAATCTGGAACTACATATGGATACAGCACCGGACTGTCGGTCAAATCCGTTGGATCGGGTGAAGAATACAGACAAAGCATTTTATTTGATAGAAAAGGACGATCAGAAATTACTTGTGATGGTGACCGACGTCTTCATAGAAATCCGTCCCCTGGAACATTCTTTGGAAAGCAATAGTTTTCGTATTGGTAGCTGGAACTTTATAAAATGCAATTACGAAATTGGAAAATGATACAGCATACGGCGGAGAATTTCTCCGCCGTTTTTATTATGCAGACCTGAGTATTTGTCTGACGCTGATTGGAATGTATCTAAAGAAGGTTGCTGTTTCTGCCAGACTAAAATGTAACCGAATTAGTGAAACCATCATTGCGGCAACACGCACCGTCCCGAATTTGTAGACGGCGCAATCGCAGCGGTACACCGCTTCATGCAATGAGCAGCCTCTTTTGGAGACGCAAACTAAAAAATGTACATGACATCTTGTTCATAAAAAGTTTACAAAATTATTTTTTGACGGATTGGAGAATGTGCACAGTTTCTCCGAGGGAAGTTAGACAAATTAGGACGGCATATTGTGCAAAAAAGCAACAATTATATCCGTGAGTTTGACGATTTTCCCGTATTTTATTATAATATTAGTACAAAACCACAAAATGTGATTACGGAGAAAGGAGAACATATATAGGAGACAAAGAAGATTGATTGGAGGTGATACACCAACCGCGATTGCAAATCTTATGAGGAGGTTTTTGATGAAGTCTATTGCCGCACAATTAGATCGCTACATCCACTCGCACCCCTTAAATTTGGGGGACGATGAATTTGAGACGGTACTGGACCAATTATACCAGGCATACGCTGAGTCACATGAAACAGATCCACCAGGTGTTGCTGAGGGCTTTAAAGAGTTAGAGAATTTTTTGTGTACACGGCCACTGAAAGAGAATAACGCAGTGTTTAACCTCTGCTGTCGGTTATGCTCGGAATATGAGCGCAAAGCTTTTCTAGACGGCCTACAATACGGTGCGCATCTCATGCGGGAACTAGATGCAGAAGGGTAGGCGCCAGGTGATTAGATGGATTACACAACTTTGGAGGTGTTGTATGATAGAAAAATATACGGAGCTTCTTAAGCAAATCAATAATTACATGATCGTAAACGAGTGGGATTTTTCTCAGGCAGCGGATTACATGATGTTGACAAAGAAGGAGCGTCAGCATTGCATTAACATCTTGGATTTGATGGTTGCGGGTGATAAGGAGGCTGTTAAGACATACTTTAGCTGAGTCGGGATTTTTGGGTCAATTTTGGGTCACACGATATAAAACGATCCCAAACGATATACCACAATAAGTTTCAAATAAGGCAGAAAAGTGCAGGATATAGGACGATATATGATGATAAAATACGATACTTTACAGTTCGTTGCGGGCTCATAACCCGGAGGTCGTAGGTTCGAGTCCTGCCTCCGCAACCAAAAAAGAACACCACCTAACGGTGGTGTTCTTTTTTGGTTATGATAGCATGCTTCGCAGCTATCACCTCCGGGTTATGAGGCCGGCGAGCGTAGCTCGTTGGGTAAGCGGCCCGACCGCCGCCGGGGGCGGAAGAAGGGAGGGGCGCGCAGTGCAGCGGTCTATATTTTCAAGGCGGCTTTGACCGCCGCCGAAAATATAGGGAACCGCAAACCGGGCTGCAGAAGTAACACCGAGAATCTACCGGTCAGGCACTATCGTCTCCTGCCTCCGCAACCCAAAAAGTACAGAAAACCACCCGGTTTTGATCTACCCCTGCTTTTCTGTTCGATATATTGGAAGCATTCAATTACGAATTAATTTTCGTTTGCGCTGTTTTTATTGAATGAGTTTGTTGAATGGCTCTATTAATTCGGGGTTGTAATAACTGTATTCTATTTTTCCGTAAGTTCCAGATTTAAGCCATCGGCTTTCACCGCTTACGGCAGCATACAACCATATTACAAGATTGTATTTATCAATTTTGTGGGCATCTTCTGCTTGTTCCTCGGTGAAACAAGTAATAAAGTAAATATAGTCGCTGTCGGAATCTGCAGATGTGTTTGCTTTTATGTAGCAAAGCTGCGAACTTTCTGCTTCATTTTTATGCTCACCGTGGGTTACATAGTATCCAGCGTCCTCATACGCTTTTATAATCTCATCACAGGATATTTCCTTTATCTCGGAGTTGCTACCACAAGCCGCAAGGGATAACGCAAAAGAGAGCATGAAAAGTAAGGATAATACTTTTTTCATATGGGTAACCTCCTATGTCAAATTCAAACCTGTCCAACGGATTGTACCACAGATCCAACAAATATTCAACAAACCGGCACCAATCTTTCCTTGCTGAGGTTGTAGCGCCCGGATATCGCACCCAACAAAAAACAGGTGACTTGACAAAATTCATCCGATTACATACAATTTTATCAGACCACAAAAAGGAGCAGGGCTATGAGACAGACAAAGAGAGTAGAAGATTCCCTGACCGAGCAGCAGTATTTGATTTGCCCGGCGCATATTAACCATTACGGAAGACTCTTTGGGGGCCAGCTGCTGAAGTGGATTGATGAGCTTGCCGGCATTGTGGCAATTCGCCATTGCGGCAGCACGGTAACGACAGCGGCCATTGACAATCTGCAGTTCCGTTCCCCGGCCTATACGGGGGATATGATTGTTTTGCGGGGCTGGGTTACCTGCGTGGGAAAAACTTCTATGGAAGTCCGGGTAGATACCTTCCGGGAAACCCTGGACGGCCGCCGGGAAGTCATCAACCAGGCGTATATCGTTATGATCGCCATCGATTGCAAAGGACGGCCTCAGGAAGTCCCCGGCCTTGCCATCGAAACTCAGGAGCAGCAGAAAGAATGGGACGCCGCTCAAAAACGCCGGGAACTGCGCAAGCAAAACCGTCAGGAATAATATAGGAAAAACCCTCCCTCTCCGTATGGAAAGGGAGGCTTCTGTTATTTGCCGGGGTTGCCTGCGGTATCGGAACCGTCGCCGGTAAGGCCTAAGCGTTCGGCGGCATCCGCGCGCATTTTGTACTTGAGAATTTTGCCTGCGGCATTCATGGGGAAACTGTCCACAAACTCAATGTATTTGGGAACCTTATGCCGCGCCATGCTGGCCTTGATATAATCAGACATTTCCTCCACCGTCACAGAGCCGGGCTCTTTCAAAATGATGCAGGCCATGATTTCCTCGCCATACTTTTTGTCCGGCACGCCAATGACCTGAACATCCTTCGTCTGGGGGTGGGTGTAGATAAATTCCTCAATCTCCTTGGGATAGATGTTCTCACCGCCCCGGATAATCATGTCCTTCAGTCTGCCGGTAATCCGGTAATTGCCGTCTTCGTCCCGGCAGGCAAGATCCCCGGAATGGAGCCAGCCCTCGGCATCCACGGTATCCGCCGTGGCCTGGGGCATTTTGTAGTAGCCCTTCATGGTGTTGTAGCCCTTGGCGCAGAATTCGCCGTTGACCCCGGGGCCTACTTCTTCACCGGTCTCCGGGTCTATAATCTTGCACTGCACATGGGGGAAAGCGTAGCCCACCGTATCGGTGCGCACTTCCAGAGAATCTGTCCAGGCGCTCATGGTGTTGCCGGGGGCGCATTCTGTCTGGCCGTAGACGCTGACGATGCCGTACATATTCATTTCATCGGGGCGCGCCGCCCGGCGCATCAGCTCGGGAGGACAGCCTGCGCCTGCCATAATACCGGTACGCATATGGGAAAAGTCGGTTTTGCGGTAATCCGGGTGATTGAACATGGCGATGAACATGGTGGGTACGCCGTTGAATGCCGTAATTTTCTCCTGATTGATACATGCCAGAGAAGAGGTTGCGGAGAAATAGGGCATGGGACACATGGTTGCGCCATGGGTCATGGAGGAGGTCATGGAGAGGGTCATGCCGAAGCAATGGAACATGGGGACCTGGATCATCATCCGGTCAGCGGTGGACAATCCCATCCGGTCACCGATACATTTGCCGTTGTTGACCACATTGTAATGGGTGAGCATAACGCCCTTGGGGAAGCCGGTGGTGCCGGAGGTGTACTGCATATTGCACACATCGTCCGGGCGTACGGCGGCAGCCATCTGGGCTACCCGCTCCCGGCTCACCAGTTCATACCGTGCCATTGCCTGCTCAAAAGTCAGGCAGCCGGGCTGCTGGAAGCCCACGGTAATGACGTTGCGCAGGAAGGGCAGGCGTTTGCAGTGGAGAGGATCGCCGGCCCTGGTGGAGGAAATTTCCGGGCAGAGTTCATTGATAATCTGTGCGTAGTTGGAATCCAAACAGCTGTCAATCATCACCAGGGTATGGGTATCGGACTGGCGCAGCAGATATTCCGCCTCGTGAATCTTATAGGCGGTATTCACGGTAACCAGCACGGCGCCGATTCTGGTGGTTGCCCAGAAGGTGATAAACCAGGCAGGCACATTGGTTGCCCAGATGGCCACCTTGGAGCCGGCCTTAACGCCCATGGAAACCAGAGCTCTGGCAAACCGGTCCACATCCTCCCGGAACTGGGCGTAGGTCCGGGTGTAGTCCAGAGTGGTGTACTTAAAGCAGTACTGGTCCGGGAATTCTTCCGCTACCCGGTCCAGAACCTGAGGGAAGGTGAGGTTGATCAGCTCATCCTTTTTCCAGATGTACTGACCCGTGCCGTCGTGGTTGGGGTAGAGCTTTTTCTTCATGCCCCGGGTGGAGTGAAACCGGGCCATGTAATTGACAAAGTAGGGGAAAATAATCTCCGGGTCCTGCAAATCCTCCAGCCACTCCGGCTTCCATTCCAGAGAAATAAAGCCGTCATAATTTACACTGGAAAGGGCCCGCATGACATCGGCAATGGGCATGGTGCCTTCGCCGATGAGCTGGTAGACGCCTGCGTCATCGGAGTCCCGCAGGTGGACATGGCGCACATAGGCGCCCAGATTCTTGATGGTAGCGTCGCCGCTCTCCCCAAAGTCCCGATAGGGGTGGTGAACATCCCACAATGCGCCTAAGTTGTCGCTGGCAAACCGGTCCAGCATGGCCCGCAGCCTTGCTGTGTCGGCATAAATGCCGCTGGTCTTCAGCAGCAGAGACACGCCCAGCCGCTCCGCAATGGGCACCAGTTGACCCAGAGCATGGGAAACGGCTTCCTCGCAGTCTTGCAGTGCGCAGGCTACTACGCAATTTACACGGGCGTTGTGGGCCACTTCCATGAGCGTTTCCAGATATGCTGCCGCATTGGAATCTGTAGAAAGGTCGCAGGAGGTATCAAAGCAGGGAATCGTCAGCTTCTTTTCCCGCAGATCCCGGGCAGTCGCCGCGGTTTGATACTTGTGAAACGGGCCGCCCTTGGAAAGCAGGCTGTCAAACTTGGGAAGATTATATACCTCAATGCCGGAAAAGCCCATTTCCAGGGCAGTTTCCACCATCTCATCCCAGCTTAAGTTGGGCCAGCCTCGTGTTGAAAAAGAAAGCTTCATGCTTCTTCCTCCTCATAGACGATCTTGTTCAGGGCGCTTAAGTAGGCGTGGATGCCCGCTGCCACAATATCCGTGGAAATGCCCTTGCCGGAATAGACCTTTCCGCCGCTGCGCAGCTTTACCACCGTCTGACCCATGGCCTCCCGGCCCTCGGTTACCGCCTGGAGCTGGAAATCGTCCAGTTCATAATGGCAGCCGGTGATACGTTCAATGGCAACAAAAGCGGCATCAATGGGACCATCGCCGATGGATACACCTTCCATAGGCTGACCATGCCTGGTCAGCTTGATATGGGCGGTGGAGGAAATGGTGTTGCCGGAGGTAATCACAAAGGTATCCAGCTTGTAGGTGGGGGGTACCTGCATTGCAGCGGAGGCGATAATGGCGTCCAGTTCCTTGGAGCTGACCCGCTCTTTCTTGGCGGCAATCTGCCGGAAGGCGTCGAATACCTTTACACAGTCCTCCTCGGACAGATCATACCCCAGCTGATTGGCTGCCTTTTCCACCGCTGTGACATCGTCGTGGGCGGTGAGGTAACTGTCCGCATCCGTCTGGACAGGGGAAAGGGCAGCGCCCTTGGCTTTGCCTGCGTGGCAGATCTGGTTGATTCGCTCCATAATCCAGCTCAGCTGGGTGGTCTGAACCGAGCTGAAAACGCCCATGCTGTCGCCCCGGGCGGCCAGCAGCCGGGCAAGAACGGCAAGGCTGGCGGTATCAATGGGGTAGGCGGATGCCTTGATTTCCGTAACGCCCTCGCCGATGGCCGCAATGGCGCAGGCCTCTGCAATAGACAAAGCATTGTAGCAGGAAACGCCCACCCGCACGGTCTTTAATTCCGGGGCGGCTGCATAGAGATTCTTCACAAACTGGGAAAACTCTGCCGGCAGCATAGAGCCTGCGGTGTCGCACAGGGTAACGGTAGTAGCACCGGCAGCGATGGCGGCTTTCACCGTCTGGGCAAGGAAGTCCGGGTCTGCCCGGCTGGCGTCATCGGCCAGGAATTCCACATCGCCACACAAAGCCTTGCAGGCCGTAACCGTATCTGCGATAGCTGTCTGCATAGCGGCAGGCTTTTTATGGAACAGATACTCCATCTGAACGGCGCTGACTGCACCGCAAACCTGCAGCCGGGGGAACTTTGCCTGCTGCAGCGCTCCCCAGACCTGGGCAGGGCCTTCCGGCGTCAGGGCAACGGGAACCGCAACTATGCTGTTTGCCACTGCCGCGGCGATGGACTTGATTCTTAAGCTGTCGATGCGCTCGCTGCGAATGCCCTCCAGTTCAATGACGGAAACACCCAGTTTATCCAGCAGTTTGGCAAGCTCAATCTTCTCCTTAAAGGACAGACTGAAGCCGTCTGCCACCTGCTTCATGGTTACATCAGCCAGATTGATTCGATTCATAATGCCCAGCTCCTTCAAACATCAAAATGAAAAATCCCTGAGATCAGCTGATCTCAGGGACGAATTTACATTCGCGGTACCACCCTGCTTATTCCCCGGAGGGGGAATCACTCATCGGACTCAAACAAGTCCTATCCCTGTAACGGGGGCACCCGGGTCTCATTACTTGCCGCGGCTTTCACAAGACCGACTCGGGAATCAGATCGCAAAATTCCACCGCACCGGCTCACACCGCCCGCCGGCTCTCTGAAGCTTCGGAATGAAGCGAATTTTCCGTCAAAGTCTTTGTTACAATATAATAAGAATATTGCCTATATTTAAGCACAATCGGCCCATGTTGTCAATAGCGGGGGCGGGAGAAATACATTTTTGTATGTTTTCAACAAAATCTGACTGGAAAAAGACGTTGTTCTTTGCGCAAAAGACATTTGACTTTCGCCTGTGGACATGATAGAATGTTCTCAATATGGAAAAGCTATGACGAAGACGGTCCGGCAGTCCGGTTTTCAGAGAGTCAGCGGCTGGTGAAAGCTGATACAAAGACGCCATCGACCCATCACTTCCGAGCTGAAGCTCCGAGCGTTTGCCAGGTGCTTCCGTAAGCCCGCGTTAAGGGATAGCGCTTATTGGAGCGTGAAGGGGCAGCGTATGCTGCAATTTGAGTGGTACCGCGGGTTTGATTTGCTCGTCTCAAGAACGAAAGGTTCTTGGGGCGTTTTTTCTACCATTTTTGTTGACAGGAAGGAGTTTTACCATGACCAATGCCAACAGTTCCACACAGCTTATGGATATTGCTACCCGTATCAGAGGTATGCGGGAAATTTTGGGCTACAGCTCCCAGATGATGGCCCAGCAGACGGAGGTAACCGAGGAGCTTTACCGTCAGTACGAAACCGGAACGGTGGATTTGCCCTTTACCTTCCTGCATAAGTGCGCCAAGATTTTCGGCATTGAAATCACGGTTCTGCTGGAGGGCCGCAGCGCCAAGCTGTCCGGCTATACCGTTACCCGCCGGGGCAAGGGACTGGTTACTGCCAGCGAGGATGGCATTACCATTCAGGACATGGCGCCCATGTTCCGCCAGAAGCTGGCGACGCCCTACTGGGTTACATACCAGTATTCTGAGGAGCTGCAGGATAAGCCCATTCATACCACCACCCATACCGGCCAGGAATTTGATATGGTCATCAAGGGCGCTATGCGCATTAAGGTTGGCGACCACGAGGAAATCCTCCGGGAAGGTGACAGCATTTTCTATAGATCTTCTACCCCCCACGGCATGATTGCTATCGACGGCCAGGACTGCGTATTCCTGTCCATGATTATGGCTTCCGATACCACCGACCAGCCCCTGTATATCGGCCAGAGCAGCAAGGGAAAGCCCAAGCAGAAGCTGCTGTGCAATACCTTTGTCAATGCCAGGGAAGACGAAAACGGTGTGTTTGAGGGTTTGACCTTCTCCGATGAGGAAAGCTACAACTTTGCCTTTGATACCGTGGATGCCATCGCCCGCCGGGAGCCGGAAAAGCTGGCGATGGTTCATGTTGCCGATGATATGACCGATCGCCGCTTCACCTTTAAGGACATGAAGGACGCCTCCTCCCAGAGCGCCAACTACTTCAAATCCCTGGGTATCAAGCGGGGCGACCGGGTCATGCTGGTGCTGAAGCGCCACTATCAGTTCTGGTTTGCCATTCTGGGTCTGCATAAGCTGGGTGCCATCGCCATTCCCGCCACCAATCAGCTGATGGAGCATGACTTTGTCTACCGATTCCAGGCTGCAGATGTCAGCGCCATTTTGTGTACCGCCGACGGCAATACCGCAAGCGAAGTGGATATGGCGGAAAAGGCGGCAGGTATGCGCCTGACCAAGCTTCTGGTAGGCGGTAGCCGGGAGGGCTGGCACAACTTCAACGAAGAGTATAAGCTGTTCAGCCGCCGCTTTGAGCGGACGGAGGATGCCCCCTGCGGCTCAGACCCCATGCTGATGCTCTTTACCTCCGGCACCACCGGCTACCCCAAGATTGCCACCCATTCGTACAAGTACGCCCTGGGCCACTATGTGACTGCAAAGTACTGGCATCAGTGCGAGCGGGACGGTCTGCATTTTACTATCTCCGAAACCGGATGGGGCAAGGCGCTGTGGGGCAAGCTCTATGGCCAGTGGCTGTGTGAGGGTGCGGTATTTGTGTATGATTTCGTCCGCTTTGATGCGGAAAAGATCCTGCCCATGTTCGCAAAGTACAATATCACCACCTTCTGCGCCCCGCCCACTATGTACCGTATGCTCATCAAGCAGGATTTGAGCAAGTTTGACCTATCTTCTATCCATCACGCAACCACTGCCGGCGAAGCATTGAATCCGGAAGTGTTCTATCAGTTCGAGAAGGCTACCGGCCTTCGCATCCACGAGGGCTTCGGTCAGACCGAAATGACCCTGGGCATTGCCAATCTCTACGGCGCTGCCATCAAGCCCGGTGCTATGGGCAAGCCCATTCCCGGTTACGGCATCGACATTGTGGATGCCGACGGCAAGAGTGTGGGAGACGGTGTGAACGGTGAAATCGTGATTCGTACCGATCCCAAGCCTGCCTGCGGCGTATTTTTGGGCTACTACCGGAATCAGGAGGCAACCGATGCTGTGTGGCATGACGGCATGTACCACACCGGTGATGTGGCATGGCGGGATGAGGACGGCTACTACTGGTATGTGGGTCGTGCGGACGATGTGATCAAGTCCTCCGGCTATCGGATTGGTCCCTTTGAGATTGAATCCACCATTATGGAGCTGCCCTATGTGCTGGAATGCGGTGTCTGCGCCGCCCCGGATGAGGTTCGGGGTCAGGTGGTCAAGGCCTGCATCGTGCTGGTAAACGGGGTAGAGGGTACGGAGGAACTGAAAAAGGAAATCCAGAACTATGTCAAGACCCATACTGCGCCTTACAAGTATCCCCGGATCGTGGAGTTCCGCAAGGAACTGCCCAAGACCATTTCCGGTAAGATCCAGCGCAATAAGCTGTAATCCGGGCGGAGAATTTCCTGCGAAAAATGGGAGACCGCTGTTGACAAGGTTTTACTGTTTTTAGTATAATAAAGTGCCCGTTTTTGAAAATGAGAGAGGTACACTATGGAACAGAATTTGACTGAAATGGAAGATAAGATCAGACAGATTGCCGGCCGTATCCGGGAACTGCGTCTGATTACCGGTTTTTCTGTGGAGGAAATGGCCCAGCGCACCGGTATCAGCGTAGAAGAATATGAGCAGTGCGAGGCAGGCAACCGGAATCTGAGCATTGCATTTCTATACCGTTGTGTACTGATTTTCGGCGTGGACTTCAGCGACCTGCTGGAAGGCCGCAGCCCCAAGCTGCGTTCCTACGCGCTAACTCGCAAAGGGGAAGGACAGCGGATTGAAGAAGCCCACCATATGATCGGCTACAACCTGGCCCCGGACTTCCGCAACCGTATTGCCCTGCCGCTGTACATGGAGCTGGCATACCGCCCCGGTGGGGAATCCGAACAGATTGAACTGGTGACCCACGAGGGGCAGGAGTGCGACATTGTCATCCGTGGCCACATGAAGATCCAGATCGGCGGCAACACGGAAGTGCTCCATGCCGGCGACTGTATCTACTACGATTCCTCCACCCCCCACGGCATGATTGCTGTGGACGGCGAGGATTGCGCCTTCTATGCCATTGTGCTGAGCAATTCCGCAGCCCGTGAGGGTGAGGAGGCGGCGGAGAAGACCAATGAAACCCGTCGCGCCCCGGAGGATACCCAGCGCCGTGTTTACCATGATTTCATTATCCCCACCGAAGACGATAAGGGAAATCTGGTTGCCATTGACTTTCAAAATGAAGATAAGTTTAATTTTGCCTTTGATGTGATTGATAAGCTGGGTCGGGAGAAGCCGGACCGCCGTGCCATGCTCCATATTTCCGAGGACGGCACCGAGCGTCAGTTTACCTTCCAGGATATGAAGAAGGAATCCGCCAGAGCGGCCAACTACTTTAAATCCCTGGGCATCAAGCGGGGAGACCGGGTCATGCTGGTGCTCAAGCGCCACTACCAGTTCTGGTTTGCCGTTCTGGGTCTGCACAAGCTGGGCGCAATCGCCATTCCCGCTACCAACCAGCTCCTTGCCAAGGACTTTGCCTACCGGTTTCAGGCGGCAGATGTCCGTGCTATTCTTTGTACCGCGGACGGAGAGGTTGCCGATGCGGTGGACGAGGCCGCAAAGCAGAATCCCGGCCTGACCCACAAGATTCTGGTGAACGGCAAGCGGGAAGGCTGGCGTGACTTTAACGAAGAATACACCATGTTCAGCAGTCGCTTTGCCCGGGCAGAGGATGCCCCCTGCGGCTCAGACCCCATGCTCATGTTCTTCACCTCCGGCACCTCCGGCTATCCCAAGCTGGCTGCCCATAACTATAAATACCCTCTGGGTCATTTCATTACCGCCAAGTACTGGCACGGCGTCCGTCCCGACGGCCTGCACCTGACCATTTCCGATACCGGTTGGGCAAAGTCCATGTGGGGCAAGCTCTACGGCCAGTGGCTGTGTGAAGCCGGCCTCTTTGTCTATGACTTTGACCGCTTTGATGCGGAGAAGATCCTGCCCAAGTTTGCAGAATATGGAATTACCACCTTCTGCGCGCCGCCTACCATGTACCGGATGCTTGCCAAGCAGGATTTGAGCCGGTTTGACCTTTCTTCCATTGTCCATGCGTCCACCGCCGGTGAGGCGCTGAATCCGGAGGTCTACCGCCAGTTCCAGAATGCAACGGGGCTGGATATTATGGAAGGCTTCGGTCAGTCTGAAAGCACCCTGATGATCGGCAATCTGGTGGGCTCTGCCCACAAGCTGGGCTCTATGGGCAAGCCGGTGGCCCTTTATAAGGTGCAGCTGCTGGATAGCGACGGTAACCCCGTTGACCGGGGCGAAACCGGCGAAATCTGTGTGGATATCTCTCAGGGCCTGCCCTGCGGTCTTGCCTATGCCTACGAGGGCAACGACGAGGCTACCGCGGAAAACTGGCGGGACGGCTTCTACCATACCGGTGATTTGGCCTGGATGGACGAGGACGGCTTCTACTGGTACGTGGGCCGTGCCGACGATGTGATTAAGTCCTCCGGCTACCGGATCGGACCCTTTGAAATTGAAAATGTCATCATGGAGCTTCCCTATGTGCTGGAATGCGGCGTGTCCGCTGCTCCCGATGAGGTTCGGGGACAGGTGGTCAAGGCCAGCATTGTGCTGGTGCAGGGAACCGAAGGTACTGACGCGCTGAAGAAAGAAATTCAGAACTACGTAAAGAGCCGCACCGCCCCCTATAAGTACCCCCGGATTGTGGAATTTAAGGAGAGCCTGCCCAAGACCACCAGCGGCAAAATTATCCGCAAGAAGTTGTAATTATGGAACATAAACGATTGACCTTATTTGCCGGCCATTACGGCAGCGGCAAGACCAACATCGCCGTAAACTATGCGCTGCTGTTGGCAAAGGAAGGGAAAAAGGTCTGTATCGGCGATTTGGATATCGTCAATCCCTATTTCCGAACGAAAGACAGTGCCGATTGGCTGGAGGCGGCGGGGGTGGATTTAATCAGCCCCCAATATGCCAATTCCAATGTGGACCTGCCGGCGCTGCCTGCAGAGGCCTACCGGCTGGTGCAGGATAAAGAAAGCTACGCCGTGGCAGACATCGGCGGCGACGACCGGGGCGCATATGCCCTGGGCCGGTATGTGCCCGCCATTTTGCAGGAGCAGGACTACCGCATGGTCTTCGTGGCCAATTTCTGCCGCCCCCTGACCCGTACGCCGGAGGATGCGCTGGAAGTGATGGGGGAAATCGAAGCCGCCTGCGGCCTGCGGTTTACCCACATCGTCAACAACACCAACCTGGGTACGGAGACCACCGCCGAAACGGTGCTACACTCTCTGGATTATGTAAACCAACTCAGCACCCTAAGCGCCTTGCCCATCTGGTTTCACAGCGCCGAAAGGAAAGTTGCCCGGGAACTGGCAGGGAAGCTGGAAACGGTATTTCCCCTGCAGCTGCAGGATAAATATTTCGATATCCCTGAAATATAAGGAGGAAATAACATGGCAAATGTCACCTTCAACACGGATTTGTGTAAGGGCTGCGGTCTGTGCGTAGATGCCTGCCCGAAGAAGTGTTTGGCAATCTCCACAGACACCATTAACAAGAAAGGCTATTCCCCGGCCCAAATGGTCACTCCGGAAAAGTGCATCGGCTGTGCGTTCTGCGCAACCATGTGCCCGGACTGTATCATTACGGTTGAGAAATAAGGAGGCGCGTTATGGCAGAAAGAGTACTTATGAAGGGCAACGAAGCCATCGCAGAGGCTGCGATTCGTGCCGGTTGCCGTCACTATTTCGGTTATCCGATTACGCCCCAGACGGAAATCGCCGCCTACATGGCCAAGAAAATGCCCAAAATCGGCGGTGTATTCCTCCAGGCGGAGAGTGAGATTGCGTCGATCAACATGGTCTATGGCGCTGCTGCCACGGGCATGCGGGTTATGACCTCCTCCTCCAGTCCCGGAATCTCCCTCAAGGCCGAGGGCTTGAGCTACATTGCAGGCTCGGATATTCCCGCTCTGGTGGTCAATGTCCAGCGTGGCGGCCCCGGCTTGGGCGGCATTCAGCCCTCCCAGTCCGATTACTTCCAGGCAACCAAGGGCGGCGGTCACGGTGACTACCGGATGATCGTGCTGGCTCCTGCCTCGGTGCAGGAAATGGCAAGCCTGACCATTAAGGGCTTTAACCTGGCAGACAAGTATCTGATGACCGCTATGATTCTGGCGGACGGCACCATCGGTCAGATGATGGAGCCCATCTCCTTTGAGGATGCCGAGATTGAAGCCTACGAAAAGCCCTGGGCGCTCACCGGCACCAACGGCGAAAGAAAGCACAATGTGGTAAACTCTCTGTATCTGAAGCCCGACGAGCTGGAAATCAAGAACATTGAGCGCTATAAGCGTTACGAGCTGGTTGAAAGAAACGAAGCCATGTGGGAAGAGTACATGATGGAGGATGCCGAGTATTGCGTGGTAGCCTTCGGTATAGCATCCCGTGTGGCAAAGAACGCCGTGGTTGCCGCCCGGAATGAGGGCATTAAGGTGGGCCTGATCCGTCCTATCACTCTGTGGCCCTTCCCCGTAAAGCCCCTGGCTGCCGCAGCAGAGAAAGTAAAGAGCTTCATCAGCGTGGAGCTGAATATGGGCCAGATGATTGAGGATATTCGCCTGGCAACCCAGTGCAAGAAACCCGTATCCCTTTGCAGCCGCTGCGGCGGTATGATTCCCAGCCCTGACGAGGTGCTGGAAAGCATCCGCAAGGCCCAGAAAGGAGAGACTTAATATGGCAGTTGTATTTGAAAAGCCCAAGTCTTTGGCAGATGTGCCGCTGCATTACTGCCCCGGCTGACCCCACGGCATCATTCACCGCCTGGTGGCTGAGGTCATGGACGAACTGGAAATCGAAGGAAAGACCATTGGCGTTGCTCCCGTAGGCTGCGCCGTTATGGCATACGATTACTTTAACTGCGACATGATTGAAGCGGCCCACGGCAGAGCCCCGGCGGTTGCCACCGGCATCAAGCGCTGCCGCCCGGAAAATGTGGTGTTCACCTACCAGGGTGACGGCGACCTGGCCTCCATCGGCATGGCGGAAACCGTTCACAGCGCCGCAAGAAATGAAAATATCACCGTAATCTTCGTCAACAATGCCATTTACGGCATGACCGGCGGTCAGATGGCCCCCACCAGCCTGCCCGGTCAGGTGACCCAGACTTCTCCCTATGGCCGTGATGTGAATCACTGCGGCTGGCCCATCAAGGTGTGCGAGATGCTCTCCACCCTGGAAGGCCCGGAGTACATCGCCCGTGTGGCAGTGAACAATGTGAAAAATGTCAACGCGGCCAAGAAGGCCATCAAGAAGGCGTTCCAGAACCAGATTGACGGCAAGGGCTTCTCCCTGGTGGAAGTGGTTTCTGCTTGTCCTACCAACTGGGGCATGACCCCTCAGAAGGCGCTGGAGTGGGTGGAAAGCGATATGCTGCCTTACTATCCCATCGGTGTTTACAAGGACCGCACAGCTGCAAAGGAGGGCAAGTGAGATGAAAACGACACAGATTCTCATTGCAGGCTTCGGTGGTCAGGGCGTTTTGTTTGCCGGTAAGTTTTTGGCCTACAAGGGGCTGATGGAAGATTTGCAGGTTTCCTGGCTGCCCTCTTACGGACCGGAAATGCGTGGCGGCACTGCCAACTGCAGCGTTGTCATTTCCGATACTCCCGTGGGCTCTCCCATTATCACTACCCCCGATGTTCTGGTGGCAATGAATCTGCCTTCCTTGCTGAAGTTTGTGGATTCCGTGGCTCCCGGCGGACAGATCTTTATCGATTCCACCCTCATCGACGCCAAGGTGGAGCGCACCGATGTAAAGGTACACTACATCCCCGCCACCCAGATCGCCAAGAATGCCGGTTTTACCACCCTTGCCAATATGGTGCTGATGGGTAAGGTAATGAAAGAGTGCGATGCCGTTTCCTATGCCGGCAGCAGGGAAACCCTGGAAGCATTCATCCCTGCCAAGAAGGCAAACCTCATTGACGCCAACTGCCAGGCTCTCCAGGCCGGCTATGATTACTAAGGAGCGCGATAACCATGCTGGATATTAAAATTACCAAAACCACCCAGCCGCAGGCAAAACCCCTGCCGGGTCAGAAATTAGGCTTCGGTAAGATCTTTACGGATCATATGTTCGTTATGAACTACACCGAGGGCAAGGGCTGGCACGATCCCCGGATCGAGCCTTTCCACAACATCTCCCTCTCCCCGGCTGCTATGGTCTACCATTACGGCCAGGAAATGTTCGAGGGCCTGAAGGCTTACAAAAACGAAAACGGCGAGGTGTTTCTGTTCCGTCCGGATATGAATGCCAAGCGCACCAACGCCACCAACGACCGTCTGGTGATCCCGCAGCTGCCCATTGAGGACTTTGTGCAGGCCGTCAGCGCTGTGGTAGATGTGGATCGTGACTGGATCCCCACAGAGCCCGGTACTTCCTTGTACATCCGTCCTTTCATTATCGCCACCGATGAATTCCTGGGCGTTGCCCCCTCCAAGACCTATCTGTTTATGGTCATTCTGTCTCCCAGCGGCGCGTACTACGAAAGCGGTCTCGCCCCCGTGGGCATCTGGATCGAAGACGAGTATGTCCGTGCCGTTCGCGGCGGTATCGGCTTTGCCAAGACCGGCGGTAACTACGCTGCCAGCCTGATCGCCCAGCAGAAGGCCCACGATGCAGGCTATTCTCAGGTTCTGTGGCTGGATGGCGTGGAGCGCAAATACATTGAAGAAGTCGGCGCTATGAACATCTTCTTCAAGATCGACGGCAAGGTGGTCACCCCCGCCCTCAGCGGCTCTATCCTCCCCGGTATCACCCGGGATTCCACCATCCAGCTTTGCAAGGCTTGGGGTTATGATGTGCAGGAGCGGAAGATCTCCGCCGAGGAGCTGCTCCAGGCCCAGAAGGACGGCACTTTGGAAGAAGTGTTCGGCACCGGCACAGCTGCTGTCATCTCCCCTGTGGGCAAGCTGCGCTACAAGAACGAAGTGATGACCATCGGCGACGGTTCTACCGGCGAACTGAGCATGAAGCTCTATGAGACCATCACCGGCATCCAGACCGGCAAGCTGCCCGACACTTTGGGCTGGCGCGTCAAGGTGGGTAAATAAAAGTCAAAGGGTACGTTGCAAAACGTACCCTTTTCGTCTTGATCCTATCCAATTCCGGTTTGACAAACACCCCCTACGGGTGCGGTAATCATCTCGCCGTCAAACGGATATTTCTCTGTGGGTAACAAAAAGGACGCGTTTTGCAACGCGCCTTTTTTTATAGCTTTAAGAATCGGTGGGCGGTTTTCCAGGCGATCTGTTCCTTTTGCTCATCAGTCAAACGCAGCCGCATCAGGTGCTCCACTTCTCCCACGGGATCAAACATCGGGTAGTCAGAGCCGTAGGCCATGCGCTCTGCGCCGTAGATATTGATATACTTTTCCGGAACACCCGGCTCCATAAACATCATAGAACTGGAAATATCCATAATGCAGTTTGTATCCAGCAGCTGCTCCCGGGCAGTCTCATACATGCTGTAGCCGCCAAAGTGGGCAGCAATGGCATCCAGCCCCGGAAACATATCCAGTATTCTGCGCAATTTCACAGGGTGGGAGTAGTTATACCGCAGGTCCCCCATATGCAGCATCACAGGGATGCGCCCCCGGATGGTTTCATACAGGGGAAACAGCCGGGGGTCGTCAATGGCGAAGCGTTGAGAGTCGGGGTGCATTTTGATGCCCTTGACCCCGGCGGCGAGCAGCCGCTCCGTTTCCTCAACAAGGCCCTCCATGGCGGCGTGAACCGTGCCGAAGGGGATGAAGCAGTTATTTTCCTTTGCCCGCTGCAGGATAAAGTCGTTGATATGCTGAACTCTATCTGCACGAATCGCCACCGGCAGGATGACGAATTGAGAAATGCCCGCTTCTTTGCCCCGGCGCAAAAGCAAACCTTCCGTGCCGTCCATGCTTTCGTCGCCAATGCCGTAGAAGGCTTTGACACTATCGGTGGCCTTTTGGGCAATTTCGTCGGGATAAATATGGGTGTGAATATCGATGATTTTCATTGTCGTCGCCTCAATCGTTTTTGCAGTCAACCCGGATTACAGGAGTTCTTCGTTGTAAATGGCTCTGGCGCCGCCGATAAACCTGGGTCGGGTACGGGCAGCAACAATTCTTGCCTCGCCGATTCGGTTGTGCTCCAGCCGGACGGGTACGGCGACCTTTTTTAAGTGCATACCAATCAGCGTAAAGCCGATGTCAATGCCGGCATCTGCCTGAATGGTCTCTACGGCCACCGGGTCGGCAAAACCGGCGTAGGCGGCAGTAGCCAGAGAACCACCGGCTTTGGGCTGGGGTACCACATTTACAATCTCTGCGCCGGGTACGGCTGAGCGTTCAATAATAATTGCCCGGTTTAAATGCTCACAGCACTGAATGGCAAGGTAAGTCCCATGGGCTTTGGCATAATCCTGGAGTGCGTCAAATATTTCCTTTGCGGTATCCGGATTGGAATTGGTGCCGATTTTGCAGCCCAGCACCTCGCTGGTGGAACAGCCCACCACAACCACGCTGCCGGCATTCAGATTGGCCTTCTCGCCCAGTTCTTCAATCACAGCCTTGGTCTGCTGATAAATCATACGCTCCATAAAAATCTCTCCCGATTGCATACTGAGTATATCATAACAGATAATTCGGAATATTTCTACTAAGCAGAAGAAAATATTTTGTTGTGGGCAAAATGAGGAGGAAAGGCGTTGGATTAAGAATTCCTTGCAATTTGACCGCAGGAGACTTATAATGAAAAAAGAGTGTTATTTAAGGTGCTTGATTTATGAGAAAACGAAGGATTTCGGTATCCACAACCCATATGATTCTGCTCAGCTTCCTGCTGGTGATACTCGTTGGTGCGCTCTTGCTTGCGCTGCCCATCAGCGCTGCGGACGGAAAGGCTGTGCCTTTCCTGGATGCGCTGTTTACGGCAACCACCTCCACCTGTGTGACCGGCTTGGTGGTAATGCCCACGGTTTCCTCCTGGAGCATTTTCGGGCAGGCGGTTATTTTGATATTGATTCAAATCGGTGGCCTGGGCGTTATTACGATTATGTCCGGCTTGATGATCCTCCTGCACAAGAAGATGGGAATCGGAGACAGACTGCTTTTGCAGGATGCCTTTAACTTAAATTCTCTTTCCGGACTTGTCCGTTTTGTAAAACGGGTGGTGGCGGGAACCTTTGTTGTAGAAGCGGTGGGAGCGGCGCTGTATATGAGCGTGTTCGTGCCGGAGTTTGGTGCGAAAGGAATCTGGATTTCGGTATTTACCGCCGTTTCTGCATTCTGCAATGCCGGTATCGATATCATTGCGGATAACAGCCTTTGTAATTTCGTGCACAACCCCATTGTCAATGCCGTTACCTGCGGATTGATTGTTGTAGGCGGTATCGGATATATCGTTTGGTGGGATGTCCTTCGGGTGATCAGACGCTCATCCAGGAAAAAGGTGAAGTTTTTCCGGGATCTGACCCTCCACAGTAAAATCGCAATTTCCGCAACCTTAATTCTCATATTTGTGGGCGCGGTTCTGATTTTTGCCTTTGAATACAGCAATCCCCAAACCATGAAGGATTACACCCTCTGGGAGAAAATCCAGGCATCTGTATTTCAGTCGGTTACAACGAGAACGGCGGGTTTTGCAACAGTGCCCCAGGAGAATCTGACAAATGCGTCTTCTATTGTATCCCTGCTTCTGATGTTTATCGGCGGCAGCCCCGTAGGAACAGCCGGCGGTATCAAAACCGTAACCTTTGCCATTTTGGTGGCATCGGCGTTTTCTACGGTTCGCAACAAAGAAGACACAGAGCTGTTCGGAAGACGGCTGACGACCCAGGCGGTGAGCAAAGCGGCTGCCGTTACCTGCATGTCCTTTATTATCTCGTTTGTTTCCGCAGTTTTGCTTTCTGTGGTTACCGATGCCCCTGCGCTGGATGTGATTTATGAAACTGTCAGTGCCACGGCAACTGTGGGTCTTACCAGAAATCTGACAGCGTTGTTGGGGGTTGCCGGAAAGCTGATCATTATCGTAACCATGTATCTCGGCAGAGTGGGTCCCATATCCCTTGCCGTGGCATTTAACCGCAAAAAAGAAAATCAAAAGATTGTCAGAAATCCCATTGAAGATGTCAATGTAGGGTAAGAGGGGTGTCGCATTATGAGTATCAGTAAAACCTATGCTGTGTTTGGCCTTGGCAGATATGGAAGAGCGGTCGCGGAAGAACTGCTCAACAACGGCGCGGAGGTAATCGCCGTTGATATTGACCAAAATAATGTCAACAACGCCATTGAAACCATTCCTGTCTGCAAGTGCGCCGATATTACCGAACCGGAAGCCATCAAAAGACTGGGTATTTCCAATGTGGATGTGGTGATTATCGCCATGGCCAGCAATCTGGAGGCCAGCGTTATGGCAATTACCCTTTGCAAAGAGGCCGGCGTGGAAACCGTCATTGTCAAATGCGGAAACGAGATGCATCAAAAGATTTTCAGCCGGGTAGGTGCGGATAAGGTGATTTTCCCGGAGAAAGAATCCGGCGTGCGCCTTGCCAGAAATCTGCTCACCTCCGGTTTTTCCGAGATGATCGAGCTGTCCGATGAGGTTTCCATGGTGGAAATCAATATACGGGATGAATGGGTGGGCAAAACTCTGATGGAGCTGAGCCTGCGGAAGAAATACTCCATCAATGTGGTGGCCATTCGCAAGGCCGGTCAGATCGATACAGCGGTAGACCCCAACCTCCCCCTGGAAAAGGGCATGGAACTGATTGTGATTGCCAATACCGCCAAATTGCAGAAGCTAAAATAATTGCCAAGCATAAAGGAAAAAGGCAGTCGCCCATAGTGGGCGACTGCCTTTTGGTTGTAATCCGGAGATAGGAAAATCCGCAAGGGAGTCGGCCTACTTGAAAAAGGCGGAAAGATTTGGTATAATATTAGAGAATATACCTTGGAGGGACATTATGGACGGCGAAAAGCTGAAGAAATTGATTGGTAAAAATATTGCCGTATATCGCAAGCGCCTGGGGATGACCCAGGCGGGACTTGCCCAGCGGCTGAATTATTCGGACAAGGCGGTATCCAAATGGGAACGGGGCGATTCTATGCCGGATGTGCAGACCCTGGTTCAGCTGGCAGAGCAGTTTGAGATTACCGTCAACGAACTGGTGGCAGACCCCAACGCCCTGCCGGAGGAAACCGGCGCAGTACAGCAGGCCATGGGTCGGGTGGTGGAGAAAACCCTGAAGCGGAAGGCGGATAAGCGGATCATTCTCCGGCTTTCCTCGCTCCTGGTTTGGTTTGTGGCGCTGCTATTGTATGTGGTGCTGTCCAGCATCGGCGTCAAAAACAGCTGGCTGGCATTTTTCTATGCTGTTCCCGCAGATGCCATTGTGGCGCTGAGTCTGCGTTCGGCATGGCACGATTTCCGGTGGAACCGGGCGCTGATCAGCACCATGATGTGGGGCGTTTTGCTGAGCCTTTATATGACGCTGCTGATTTTGGCAAAGGTAAGTGTCTGGCGGGTGTTCCTGCTGGGAATCCCCGGACAGCTGGCGATTTTATTGTGGTTTCGGATGTTCCGCCACGAGAAAAACAAGGAGGCACCGGATGGACAAGAAGGCGCTCAGAGCATGGATTCGGGAGAAAAAGCGGGAGATGACCCCGTCGCAAATTGAAGAAAAAAGCAATCTTCTGGCACAGCAGTTTCTCAGCTGCGAAGCCTATCGGAATGCGAAAACCGTGTACGGGTATCTTCCTTACAACCAAGAGGTGCGCACTACCCCCATGCTGGAGCAGGCGCTGAAGGATGGCAAGCGGGTAGCTGTGCCCAAGGTCTACGGAGAGGAAATGCGGTTCATTTTTATGGAGGATTTGTCTCAGGTAGAAAAGAGCGACATGGGAATTCTCGAGCCCATTGCCGACGGCCCGGTGGCGGATGACCCCCATGCCTTGGTGCTGATGCCGGGTTTGGCCTTTGATTCTCAAGGACACCGAATCGGCTACGGCGGCGGTTTTTACGATAAATTTCTGGCAGCCGAGCCGAGCCACCCCACGGTGGCGCTGTGCTACGATTTTCAGTTGCTTCAGAAGCTGGAAACCGAGGAGTTTGATATCCCCGTGGACTTGGTTCTGTGGGCGTGAGGAAACAATATGGAATGGATTGCGGTTATTTTGTTGGCAGCGGCGGTGTTCGGCGTTTGCTACCTGGTAGACAAGGGCTTTGCCAAGCTTTTTCGCAGCCAGGCTCAGCACAAAAGCGGAACAGCGGTGCGGCTGAATAAGAAATACGGCTCCATTGGCCTGCTGCTGACGATTTTGGGCGTGGCGGCGATGTTTGCCGGATGGGGCGAGGGCTGGCTGATGCTTACCGGCGGCATTATCGTGGTGCTGATGGGCGCAGGGCTGGTTGCTTACTATATGAGCTTCGGCGTGTTTTACGATACCGACACCTTTTTGGTTTCCGGTTTCGGCAGAAAAAACCGGGTGTATCACTACCGGGAAATTTGCTGCCAGCAGCTGTATCAAAGCTACGGCCAGCTGGTGATTGAACTGCAGACCGAGGACGGAAAAGCCCTTCAGCTGCAGTCGGCTATGCCCGGCGTATATGATTTTTTGGACCATGCCTTTGCCGCGTGGTGCCGTCAGAAAGAGATTGACCCGGCTCAGTGCAGCTTTTATGACCCCCGGAACAGCTGCTGGTTTCCGGGTAGGGAGGACACATAATGCACATACCCAAGGGAACAACGGCAGAATTGGAGCTGGTGACCTTTGCCCAGGCCCTGGCCGCGGCGGATCAGCCCAATGACCGTTACGATGTGGAAAAATGGCTGTATGCCCCTAATTTTTATTCGGAATACCGGTACATATTGGGAACCCGAGGGAAGAATCCTTTGATTTGCATTGGCATTAACCCCTCTACGGCAGAGCCGGGGAATTTGGATAATACTCTGAAGTCTGTAGAGCGGATTGCCCTTGGCAACGGCTTTGACAGCTTTATTATGTTCAATGTCTATGCCCAGCGCGCCACCAATCCGGACGCCATGGAGAAACAGTGCAATGAGGCGCTCCATCGGGAAAACCTGGCGGCATTTCGCTATGTGCTTTCCATTTCGGAAAAGCCTGCGGTTTGGGCGGCCTGGGGCGCAATCATTGAAAAACGGGATTATCTCCCCAAGTGCCTTGGGGATATGGTGGCGGCAGGCTATGAATACGGCGCCAAGTGGTACTGCGCCGGTGCGGTCACCAAGAAAGGGCATCCCCACCACCCGTTGTATCTTCGCAAGGATGAAAAATTGAAACCCTTTGCTGTGGAGGCCTATCTGGAAAGTCAGGGAGGTTAATGTATGGAATTTAGCCAGTGCGATACCTGCTGGTATTTTGACTACGACGAAGAGTACGACGAATACTACTGCATGATGGATTTGGACGAGGACGAGGTTTACCGCTTCTTTACCGGTGGCAATCACCACTGCCCCTACTACCGTCAGGGGGATGATTATACCTTGGCAAGGAGACAGTAACATGAAGGTTTGGATATGGATTCTGGCGGCGCTGCTTTTGTTCAGCGGCTGCGCAGGAAATGAACCGGAGCCCACGGAAACCGACCCACCCGGCTTGTATGACCCCACCCACTCCGTTGGCGTTGACAGCCAGGGCGCATTGAGAAGCTACCCCCTGGGGGAGCTTGACTACCGGACGCTGGCTGTGATGGGGGAGGACTATCTGCTTTTTGGCGCGGATTCTCTGACGCTCCTCTCTGGAGAGAATTTGACACCGGTGACTACAGTGGCGGCACCCGGACTGCCTCTGCCGGAAAGCGGGCAGGTTCAGGTAAGCGACAAGGGCGTGTGCTACTATAGTTCCCAGGAGAACACGGTGGTCTTTTTGGGCAATACCCTGCTGGAGGTGGGGCGGCTGCATTTGACGGAGGAAATTCCCGGCAATGCCTGCGTTGATCCCCAGTGGAACCGGCTGTATTTCTGTGACGGTGGGAATATTCGGGTTCTGGACCTGCGCACCGGCGCGGCCACAACCTTGAAAACCCTCAGCGGAACCGGTCACAGCCTAACCGGCATTGTGATGGAGGGCGCATACCTCAGCTGCGTCACGGAAAACACCAACGGGACCAAAACCTATCAGCTGATCCGTACGGAAAACGGAAACACAGATTATCAACACACCCAAGCTTACGACATTATGTCAACCGGAAAACGGTATGCATATCGGATGCAGATGGGCTCGCTCCAGGCCTGTATTTACGGAGAAGGGGAGAAGGTACCCCAGAGTCTGTTCTTCCCCGCCGGAGAGCAGGTGTATCCGCTGATTGAAGATAACGCCCTGGTGCACATGACCCAGAATGCGGACGGTCTGACCATGGTGTACTATAACATGACCACCGGCAAAAAGGTGGGGATTCTGACCCTGCCGGATATGGATTCCGTTACGGGCATTTGCGCCGGCAGAGGCAGCGTGTGGTTTTCTCATGACGGTACGCTGTACCAGTGGAATCCGGAGGCAACGCCCGCCTATGATGAGACCGTATATACCCGCCCCTTCCATACCCGGGAGAAACCGGACAAAGTGGGGCTGGCGGCGCTGGAGACCTTGGTTTCCGAAATAGAAGAGACCTGGTCTGTGGAGATTTTGTGGCAGAAAGAGCCTGCTTCCGTTGTGCCCTGGGAAAGCTATCGCTATGAGACGGAATTTGTTCCCCATGTGTACCAGCAGGGTCTTATGGAGCTGCGACAGGCAATGAACCTGTTCCCCCATGACTTCTTCACCCGGGCGACCCAGTGGACAGGGGAAAAACTGCAGATTGTGCTGGTTCGGGGTATCCACGGCGAATCCAGCCAGGGAACGCTGGCCTCCGCATCCAGCATTCAGTATCAGCTGGAGGGCAAGGCATACCTGGCCCTTGCGCTGTGGGAGGATTTGGAGCGGGCATTTTATCACGGCGTCAGTCATTTGATTGAAACCCGGATTCTCTCCACCTGCACCGCTTATTACGAATGGAACACCCTCAATCCCGAGGGCTTCCGGTATGACAATGACTACATTACCAATCAGCTCCGGGAGGATGATGCGTATCTGGACCCGGAAAACCGATATTTCATCGATATGTACTCCATGAGCTTTGCCATTGAAGACCGGGCGCGGATTCTGGAATACGCCTGCCTGCCGGGCAATGAAGCATACTTTACCTCCCCTGCCATGGCAGAAAAGCTCCGCAGAATCTGTACGGGCATCCGCAAAGCCTTTGAGCTGACAGGCGAAAGCTATCAATGGGAGCAATACTTACCCCAATAAATCTGGGAAAGGCGGCATCAACATGGCAGAAAAACGGATTTTGGGAATTGAATTGGGGTCTACCCGAATTAAGGCGGTAGCCCTGGACGAGAATCATAAGCCGGTCTCCTCCGGTGATTTCACATGGAAAAGCCGCTATGAAAACGGAATCTGGACCTATGATTTGGACCAGGTTTTTGTGGGCTTGAAGCAGGCCCTTGCCGGAATCGAAAACCGGGAATCGGTGGTGGCGGCAGGCATTTCCGGCATGATGCACGGCTACCTCGTCTTTGACGAAAACTGGAATCTGTTGGTGCCCTTCCGTACCTGGCAGAATACCGTCACCGCCCAGGCGGCAGCGGAGCTGACCCAGGCGCTGGACTTCAACATTCCCCAGCGGTGGAGCATTGCCCATCTGTATCAGGCAATTCTCAACGGGGAAGCGCATGTGGGAAAAATTGCCCATGTGACCACTCTGGCAGGCTATGTCCATTATTTGCTCACCGGTGTCGATGCGGTGGGCATGGGCGAAGCATCGGGTATGTTCCCCGTGGATTCGGAGAAGCTGGATTATTGCCAGAGCATGGTGGATGCCGTGGACGCGCTGTTTGAAAAGCGGGGCTTTCATAAAAAACTGCGGGAAGTGTTCCCCAAGGCCCTGCCGGCAGGGGAAGCTGCCGGTGTGCTGACTGAAGAAGGTGCGAAACTGCTGGACGGATTGCTTCAGCCCGGGATTCCCATGGCGCCCCCGGAGGGGGATGCCGGCACCGGCATGACCGCTACCAATGCCGTAGCCCCCAGAACCGGCAACATCTCCGCAGGCACTTCCATTTTTGCCATGGTGGTGCTGGAAAAGCCTCTGAGCAAGGTTTACGAAGAAATCGATCTGGTTACCACCCCCAGCGGCAAGGCGGTTGCCATGGTCCACTGCAATAACTGCACCAACGATTCCAATGCCTGGGTATCGGTGCTGAAGGAGACGGTTGGGCTCATGGGCGGCGAAACCGCAGACGGAGAAAGCTACACCAAGCTCTATGAAAAGAGCCTGGAGGGGGATGCGGACTGCGGCGGCGTGGTGGTCTGCAACTATATGGCAGGCGAGGGGATTACCCATTTGGATGCCGGCGTACCCATGGTGGTGAGAACGCCGGGGGCAAAGTTTAACCTGGCCAATTTCTTCCGGGCGACCCTGTATGCGACTATGGCGACGCTGAAACTGGGTATGGACATTCTTTCCCGGGAGGATGTAAAGATTGACTCTCTCACCGGCCACGGCGGTTTGTTCAAAACTCCGGTGGTGGGACAGCGGTATATGGCGGCGGCCTGCAATGCGCCGGTAACCTGCATGGAAACCGCCGGCGAGGGCGGGCCTTACGGCATGGCGCTGCTGACCGCTTACTGCGTTAACCGGCAGCCGGGAGAAAGTCTGGAGGAATACCTTTCCAATCGGGTGTTCTGCAAGGTATCCAGCGTGACAATCGGGCCGGACAGCGCCGATGTTGCCGGCTTCCAAAGCTATATGCAGCGGTATGAAAAGCTGATGATTGTGGAAAAAACAGCAGTAGAGGTAATGTGATATGGATCATGGAATGAAAGCGGCGGAGCTGTTTTTGAAAGGATATAACTGCGCCCAGGCAGTGTTTATGGCATTTTCCGATGTGACCGGTATTTCGGAAACCGACTCTGCCCGGATTGCCTCCTCCTTGGGCGGCGGCATGGGCAGAATGCGGGAGGTCTGCGGCGCGGTGAGCGGTATGCTGCTGGCGGCAGGGGTTCTGTATGGCTATGCTGACCCCCAGGATGATGAGCAGAAGAAGGCCCATTATGCCCTGGTTCAGAAGCTGGCGGGGGAATTTCGGGAGGATGCGGGGAGTATCGTCTGCCGGGAATTGCTGGACAATCCCCCGGCTGACCCCAAACCCAGCCCCAGAACCGCGGATTTCTATGCCCAGCGCCCCTGCGCCAGATTCGTTCTGCTGGCAGGACGGATTTTGGATGAGCATATCCGGGAAAATCCGGTAGAATTACGGCAATAGAAAGAGGGAGAGATTCTGATGGACTATGCAATGTACGCCAGACAGCTGCGGGAGGAACTGCACCAGTGCCCGGAGATCGGATTTGATCTGCCGAAGACCCTGGGGATTGTCCGTCGTGAACTGGAGGATATGGGTATCCCATATACCCAGCAGTGGGGAAAGAGCAGTATTGTCGCCACCATAAATGGTGATAAGACCGGGTTTACCATCGGTTTGCGGGCAGACATGGATGCGCTTCCCATTCAGGAGGCCAATGATGTGCCCTACCGCTCCCAACACGAAGGGAAGATGCATGCCTGCGGGCATGATGCGCACACGGCGATTCTCTTGGCGGTTGCCAGACAGCTGATGGCACAGCGGGATATGATAAACTGCCGGGTTATGCTGCTGTTTACACCTGCAGAGGAGTATGAAGAGCCGGGTTGTAAAATCCTTGCAGAAAACGGCGTAATGGAGGAAGTGGATTGCTGTGTAGCGCTCCATGTATATCCATCCATTGACGTTGGCACAGTGGAAATCAACGAGGGCGATCAGGGCGCCAACAGTATGGGTTTCCGGGCTAAGTTCTACGGAAAAACATCCCATGCTTCCCAGCAGCAATCCGGCGTGGATGCGGTGCTGATGGCGGTGCAGGCGATTCAGGCAATGGAAGTCATGGTTGCCAAGGAATTTTCTCCCACCACGCCGCGACTGCTGAACATTGGCTCCATTCACGGCGGCGAGACAAATAATGTGATCTGCGACTATGTGGAAGTGTACGGAAGCGCCCGGGCCCACGAGGATAGTATCAGCGAAAAATTGGAGCAAAGATTGGGCCAGATCGTGGAACAGACAGCAGCTATGGCAGGCGGACGGGGCACCTTTGAAAGGGGTAAATTTCTTCCCTATGTGAAGAATCATCCGGTGATGGTGCAAAAGCTTCGCCGTGTAGCTGAAAAGGCGGTTGGCCCGGAAAATGTCCTCAAAGGGACAAGAACCCTTGGCGGAGAGGACTTTGGCTATCTGAGCAGACAAAAGCCCTGCATTCAGTTCCGGCTGGGCACAAGACCTGTAGGTTGTGTATCTGCGCCCCCGCTTCACAACGATCGGTTTGATATTGACCCCGGTTGTTTCCGGGTGGGCGTGGATATGATGGTTGGCTTTGTGATGGCCAACAGCAGCGGTATTGAATTTGAATGATTGACACGCTCTGGGCGGATTCCCTGCCCAGAGCGCCAAAAACCCGGAAAAAAGTTATTGCAAAACGGGGAAAGCTATGCTATAATGCTAGCTGTGTCCAATTCTGGGCAAAGAGTCGATTGGGATGTCGCCAAGCGGTAAGGCACCAGACTTTGACTCTGGCATTCGTAGGTTCAAATCCTGCCATCCCAGCCATATGATCCGCTAGCTCAGCTGGCAGAGCAACTGCCTTTTAAGCAGTGGGTCCGGAGTTCGAATCTCCGGCGGGTCACCAAAAATAGAGCCACCCATTCGGGTGGCTCTATTTTTGTCCGCGGAGATTCGAAAAATTAAATGCAACAGT
>JAZNMX010000002.1:0-2955 GCA_045579965.1 Faecousia sp. | reverse complement strand
CGCCTACTCAGCCCCCCACCCAGCCCACCGAGCCGCCGGTGACCAAGGTGTCCACCGCAACCTTAGGCGCTACCGGGGATATCCTCCTTCACGATTTGGTGATTCAGTCCGGCCTGGACAGCGCAACCAATACCTATAATTACGATAATATCTTCAAATATTTCAAAAACTACGCCGGGCAGGTGGACTGGGCAGCTGCCAATCTGGAGGTTACCCTCTGCGGCGACGATAACGGCTTTGCCTACAAGGGGTATCCCTGCTTCAATGCCCCGGACGCCATTGTGGATGCGCTGAAGGCTGCGGGCTTTGATACCCTGCTCACCGCCAACAACCACAGCTACGACACCGGGCACACCGGCTTTATCCGCACCCAGCAGACCGTTCTTGACCGGGAACTTAGCTATATCGGCACCCGTTTGGAAGAAGACCGGCCCAACTATCTGATTCAGAATGTAAACGGAATCAATCTCGGTTTGATTTGCTATACCTACAACACCAAGCAGGACGATGCGGGCAAGGTGGCCCTGAACGGCATTAACCTGAGTGCCGCCGATTCCAAGTTGGTGAATTCCTTCAGCTACAGCAAGCTGGACAGCTTTTACGAAAAGCTTGCCGGTGAACTGGCGGAAATGAAGGCGAACGGCGCGGAAGCCACGGTGCTGTTTATCCACTGGGGTGATGAGTACCAGAGCTATCCCAACTCCACCCAGAAAAAGATTGCCCAGCAGCTGTGCAATCTGGGCATCGATGTGATTGTGGGCAACCACGCCCATGTGATTCAGCCGGTGAGCTTTCTCACCAGCGAAACAGACCCCAACCAAAAAACCGTCTGCCTTTATTCTACCGGCAATGCCGTGGCGAATATCTACTACATAGAGGGCAAGTTCCCGGTGGAAACCGAGGACGGCATGCTGTTCCAGGTCACCTTTGCCAAGTATTCCGACGGCACGGTGCTGGTGGAAAAAGCGGACGTGCTGCCTACCTGGATTCACCGCTACTGGGATGACGATTTGGGCAAGCGAATGTATACCATTCTCCCCCTTTCCCATGAGAAAGAGGCCTGGCAAAGCGAGCTTTCCCTGACGGACAGCCTGCTTTCCAAATGCGAAAACTCCTACAACCGGACCATGGGTCTGGTGGGGGAGGGACTCTCTGAGGCCAACGCCTGGTACGCGCAAAATCAAGCAGCCGTGGAGCTTTCTCTGGGAGTGCAAGGATAAAGAAAACGCCCTGCCGTTTGGCAGGGCGTTTAAAAATTTTTCAGGTGTTTACGAAAAATTCTAATATCGTTCACATTTGTGGCGGATAATAATTCCATTATCTGTTGAGAGGAATGTGTTACTTTGCCCAGCAAAAAAAGGACCGCACCCTGGCTTTATCCGCCTATTAAGGGTCTGGTGCGCCTTCTGTACTCGAAGATTGCCGTATATGGGCAGGAAAATCTGCCGAATGAGCCTTGTGTGGTGGTGGGAAACCACAGCCAGCTCCATGGACCCATTGCCAGTGAACTGTATTTCCCCGGGATGCATTACACATGGTGCGCCGGAGAGATGATGCACCTGAAAGAGGTTCCTGCATATGCCTATCAGGATTTCTGGTCGCAAAAGGGCAGGCTCAGCCGCCCGTTTTATAAGCTGCTGAGCTATATCATTGCCCCGCTTTCGGTGTGCATTTTCAATAATGCCAATACCATCGGCGTGTATCGGGACGGACGCATTGTATCCACCTTCAAGAATACCGTAAAACGGCTGGAGGAGGGGGCAAATGTGGTAATTTTTCCAGAGCATGATGTACCCTGCAACCCAATACTCTCCGAATTTCAGGACAAATTTGTGGATGTGGCACGGCTGTACCATAAGAAAACCGGAAAAGCCCTTTCCTTTGTGCCCTTGTACATCGCGCCCAATTTAAAGGCGATGTATCTGGGAAAACCGGTGGAATTTTTGCCGGAGCAGCCCATGGAGCAGCAGCGGCAGAGAATCTGTACAGCGTTGACGGAACAAATTACCGGGCTTGCCCAAGGACTGCCCATACATACGGTTGTGCCCTATCGGAACATTCCCAAGTGCTTGTATCCGAAAAACCGAGAGGAGGAACGGGTATGAAAAAACCGGTGGTAAACTATCGGGAATTTCGGTTTTCCCGACTGAACCGGCCGGAGTTTTCCCATTTGAAGCTGCTGTTCGGTTGGCTCGTATATTTCGCTGCCTATTTTTTGACGGAGAATCTGATTCCGGCAGAAAACTGCTATGCGGTTCACAGCGTCTTGGATGACTGGATTCCGTTTTGTGAGTGGTTTATCATTCCCTATGTGCTGTGGTACGGCTTGATTGTGGTGTCGCTTTTGTGGTTTGCGCTGTATAACATTCAAGGCTTTCGGCAGCTTTCCACCTATATTATCATTACCCAGGCGGTGGCGATGCTCATCTATGTGCTGTTTCCCAACCGGCAGGATCTGCGGCCGGAGGTGTTTCCCCGGGAGAATTTTTTGACGGAAGTTGTGGGTCTGTTGTACAGCTTTGATACCAATACCAATGTGTGTCCGTCGCTGCATGTGGCCTACTCCCTGGGCATTGCCTCGGTTTGGCTGCGAGAAAAGCAGGTAAACTGGGCTTGGAAAACCGCGGTGGTGGTGCTGGTAATTCTGGTGTGCCTGTCGGTGGCGTTCGTGAAGCAGCACTCGGTGGTGGATATTTTTGCTGCGTTGCCGGTGTGTATGCTTGCAGAATGGTGGGTATTCTGGCGCAAAGGAAAATCATAAAGAAAACGCCCTCCCATCGGGAGGGCGTTTTGGTTTGCAGCAAAAAGCCTCCCTCTGATGAGAGAGGTGGCAAAAATCTCTGATTTTTGACGGTGGGAGAGAAAAAAACATTCTATCCAAGTCGGATCGTAGCCATGTCGTTCTGTGAGCCAAGGAGTTGACTCTCTACCTTGTCTTCCTAAGACCGCTTGGCC
>JAZNMX010000001.1:0-17341 GCA_045579965.1 Faecousia sp. | reverse complement strand
TCTCCTTTCGGTGTTTGGTGTGTGGTAACTCTATTCTACCAGAGATCTGTATGAACTTCTTCTATTTTCTACAAGTGTTGCACTTGATAGTATAATTCACCAGAATAAAAAAGAAAGCCACCCGAAAGGGTGGCTTTTCTTTGGTGGACTCGAGGAGATTCGTTTAATCATGGTGTTGCCGCCGTCTAGCCGTCGGCAAGCAACAGTCCACCGGACTGTTGCATTTTATCGTTCGAATCCCCTCTGCGTGAATACCATACCAAAGAAAAAGCCACCCTATCGGGTGGCTTTTTCTTTGGTGGACTTGAAGGGATTCGAACCCTCGACCCCCACAATGCGAATGTGGTGCGCTCCCAACTGCGCTACAAGCCCATAGGCTGCGGCATTCACCGCAGCTAAATTATACTTCCGGTTTGTTCCTTTGTCAAGGAAGTTTTACCGCTTGATGGCATATTCCACAGGTGTATCCGCCGGCAGTTCCAGCAGTTGGGGATGCTCCAGCAGTTCCTTTACCAACGCTACCGTCCCGGAGTAATAGTAGCCGTCGGCAATGCGCTCATCCAGGGTAATTCCCAGGGGAATCACCTCATGCAAATCCCCATCGCCCTCTTTGTCATATTCCATCTTCATATACTTCTTGCCCACTACCACAAAGCAGGAGTTGGTACCCCAGTTGACCAGATGGTGGTAACCTCCCGGCAAGCCGATGGAGCCCAGATTGCTCAGAAAAATCGCAGCATGGTTGGGATCGCTGCCAATCAAAAACTCCGGCGCCCACCCGTGCTTATCCAGCCACAACACCGTCTTGACAATGGCGTTGATCATAAACTGGGGCAGCTTGCACACAATATCCATGGCACCGGTGGAGGTGTCCTTTTCCTCGTAGCTTTTGGTCTGGTGGATTACCTTCATGATTTTCCCGTGGTAGCTTTCCAGCGTCTCCTTGGGATCATAGGTAAAAAACGCCAGCGCCTCCTCGGCGTGATCGCTGAACTGCTTTTTTACAGTAAAGGCAACGGAGATATCCCGGCGCTGGTACATCTTATTGTTGCAGATAAACCGGTTCATTTTCGGACGCAGCACAAACGCCTTGCCAATCGCCGCGCTGATGATATGGAAAAAAGTATACTTATCCTCGGTTCTGCCTGCGTTCAGCTTTTCCAGGTAGGCCGTGATGGGTCGAATGTCAATATCGATGCTGATATGCGCCTCATTATCTGCCCGATTGGGCATCAAGGGGGCCATAATCCGATTCATTGCAGGGATATCCTTCAGCCAGATACCGTCCTTCCGGTCGCCCCATTTCTTTTTTGCCACGGCGTATCGCTCCTTTTCGTATTTTTTGTCATTATATCGAATTGAGCAGGAAAAAGCAAGAACACAGTTTGACAAAATACATTCTTTCATAGTATAATAACTGCAGTTTACGAAAAGGCAGGCATGGATATGGAACAGCAGCAAGCAAATCCCCGTCGCAAAAAGCGCAGAACCAAGATGGATATCATCAAAGAAGAGTATCTGCCCTACGTCTTTTTAATGACCGCCGCGCTTCTGATTGTCATATTTATCGTTGGCGCACTTACCCGCGGCTGATTCTGCATATAAAAACCGGAGCGCAAAGCTCCGGTTTTGTATTTAGAAATTGGTTTCCACATTGGGAAACAGCGGTGTGCTCAACAGCCGGGCCGCAATCTGGGCCAGACGCTCCGGGCTTTCTTCGTAGCCCGTACGATGCCAGTTCAGCGCCATGGTCATCAGCCCGCAAACACCAAACATAATGACATGCCTGCCCATTTCCCGGCTGTCCACGGGCAGGAACCGCTGAAGGCCTGCGGCTTCTTCCATCGCATGATGAACGGACCGTTCCAAAAGTATACTGCTCATGCCGCTGCGAGCCAAGGCATCCAGCAACGACCTCTTTCCCTCCCAAAACAGGAAAAACCGATGCATATCCGATTCCAAGGTTCGCTGCTGACCGGTGCGATAGGGTCCGGTAAAACTTTCATAGTCCATCAGTGTATGGTCAATCAAAGCATAGAGCGCACCGTCTTTTCCGGAAAAATATCGGTAAAAGGACTTTCGGGGAATCATAAGGGTATCGCACAGCTCACGGATGGTGATTTCCTCATAAGGTTTTTGCAGCATGAGGGAAAGTAAGCCCTCCTCCAGCCTACGCTGACGCCGGGCAGACTGTTCGGTTTTGCACAGCTTATACAAGGGCCTCACTTCCTTTCTCCTTGATTATACCAAATCTAAAAATTTTTTCAACCGTTTTGTGGATTATGGACAAAAGGCAAAGGGCAAAATCAGCGCCAACTGTCACACATCTTCCGTTTTGTCCCCTCGTTAGTTTGCTGTTTTTGTTTTATAATATACGATGTACGAAAGTGGGCTTGTCCCACAAATTTAGGAGGATTTTTATGGCTAAAAAACCCGTGACCTTAGATGCCAACGGCTACCGCAAGTTCGGCATGCGCGACAAGGTCGCTTATGCAGCCGGTGACTTAGGCTGCAACATGAGCTTCGCCCTGAAGGGCACAGTGCAGACTTTCTGGCTGGTATTTATGATGCTGGAAACCGGTCTGCTCTCCATTCTTCTTTTGCTGGTGCAGATTTGGGATGCTGTCAACGATCCGCTGATCGGCTCTATGATCGATAACGACAAGCATCAGTACAAGCATGGCAAATTCAAGCAGTATATTTTCGTTGGTTCCTGCGGTCTGCTGGTTGGCGGCGCTGCTATCTTTCTGCCCTTCCCCAATGCACCTGTCGTTGTCAAGGCAGTTCTGTATGTTCTCGGCTACATCATTTGGGACGCATTCTACACCGTTGCCAATGTTCCCTACGGCTCTATGCTTAGCCTGATCAGCGAGGACCATGCTGAGCGTGCGCAGCTGTCCACCTGGCGTTCCATTGGCTCCATGATCGGCAATATTCTGCCCATGGTGCTGCTGCACATGCTGATTTGGAATAAGGTTTTCTATGACGGCACCGACTCCTTCCTGGATAAGATCGTAATTCCCAAGGGCTTCACCAAGGAGCAATTCCTTTCCAATCCCCTCACCGGCGAAGCTTACAATATCGGCGATCCCATCCTTAGCCCCGAAACCGGCAAGCAGGTTGAGATCCTACTGGGTGAGCGCATGTTCTGGGTCGCCCTGATCATGGGTGTTATCGGCTTTATTTGCTTCCACTTCATGCTGAAAAGCATTACCATTCGTGTGGATGAGAACTCTATCAAGACCAACGAGACCGGCGAAAAGTTCAACATTGTCAAGTCCTTTGGCAACTTCATGAAGAATCGCCCCGCCGTTGGCGCTACCCTGGCTGCCATGGGTATGTTCCTGGGTATGAACTCCGCATCTACTGCAAATACCATCATGTTTGCCACCTACTTTAACAAGGCATCCTTGTCCGGTCTGATCCAGCTGATTGGCTTCCTGCCCATGTTCTTCTTCATGCCCTTCATCACCAAGATCGTCAACAAGTACGGCAAGAAGGAAGCTTCTGTAGTCGGCACCATCGTTTCCTTGGTAGGCAGCGGCATTATGCTGATCTTCCCCACCATCGGCAATCCCGACACCGCACTGATCGTTTACCTTCTCGGTTTGGTGTTCTTCGGCGTAGGCATGGGTGTGTATACCTGTGTTTCCTGGGCTATGATGGGCGACGCCATCGATTACAACGAGTGGAAATTCGGCACCCGTGAAGAAGGCACTGTCTACTCCATCCACAGCTTCTTCCGTAAGCTGGCACAGGGCATCGGACCTTCTGTTGTCATGTTTACCATGGGCCTTTTGGGCTACGAAGCAAGCAAGGGCACTATTGCCCAGTCTGCACAGACCTCTCACAATATGTGCTGGCTGGTAGCCGGTCTGTACCTATTCTCCGCTGTCCTGCAGTTCATCGGCATTGCCGTGATCTACAATCTGGACAAGAAGACCCTGGATACCATGACCCGTGATCTGGCTGCTCGCAATACTGCTGAGTAATCACAAATCAAAAATCCTCCGGTGAAAACCGGAGGATTTTTTCATGTTCCGTTGCCCCGAAGCTCAATAATCTGGTCACGCAGTACTGCGGCGTATTCGTACTCCATCATCTTGGCAGCTTCCTTCATCTGTTTTTCCAGACGGGCAATTTCCCGCTCTTTCTCCGCCTTGGTCATCTTTACGCCGCTTCTGCCTCTGCGCTCGGCGGTGGGAGAAGAGATTTCAATCAAATCCCGGACGGACTTGATAACCGTCTTGGGAACAATGCCGTTTGCTTCATTGTAGGCGCTCTGGATTTCCCGGCGGCGGGCGGTTTCGTCCATAGCCCGCTGCATGGAATCCGTCACGGTGTCGGCGTACATAATCACCCGTCCGCCTGCATTTCTGGCAGCCCGGCCGATGGTCTGAATCAGACTGGTTTCACTGCGGAGGAAGCCTTCCTTGTCCGCATCCAAAATGGCAACCAGACTCACCTCAGGCAAGTCCAAGCCCTCTCTCAGCAGGTTAATACCCACCAGAACATCGAATTTTGCCATCCGCAAATCCCGGATGATTTCCATTCGCTCCATAGCGCCGATGTCCGAGTGCATATAGCGAACCTTAATGCCCGCCTTTTGCAAATAAGCAGTTAAGTCCTCCGCCATTTTCTTGGTTAGCGTCGTTACCAGAACCCGCTCATTTCTGGCGGTTCGCCGATTGATTTCCCCAATGAGGTCGTCAATCTGGCCGGCGATGGGACGCACCTCCACCTCCGGATCCAGCAGGCCCGTGGGGCGAATCACCTGCTCCACCGTCTGACCGGAGCGCTCTTTCTCGTAATCCGCCGGCGTTGCAGACACATAAATCACCTGGTTCAGCTTACTGTCAAATTCTGCGAAGTTCAGGGGGCGGTTGTCGTAAGCCGACGGCAGCCGGAAACCGTAATTGACCAGCGCATCCTTACGGCTGCGGTCACCGGCATACATGGCGCGGCACTGGGGCAGTGTCACATGGCTTTCGTCCACGAACAGAAGGAAATCCTCGGGGAAATAGTCCAGCAAAGTGGTAGGCGGTGTACCGGGCGCACGCCCCTGAATCACCCGGGAATAGTTTTCAATGCCGTTGCAAAAGCCGATTTCCGTCAGCATTTCCAGGTCGTAGGCTGTCCGCTGGGCAATCCGCTGGGCTTCAATCAGCTTATCGTGGGCGCGAAACCACGCCACCTGCTCATCACATTCTTTTTGAATCTCCAGCATGGCCCGCTGAAGCTTTTCCCGGGACGCCACATAATGGCTGGCAGGATAAATGGCAACATGGTCCAAATACCGCTCCGCCACACCGGATACCGCGTTGATTTCCGAAATCCGGTCAATTTCATCGCCGAAGAACTCAATGCGAATCGCCTTGCCGGACCAGTAGGCAGGGTACACCTCCAAGGTATCTCCCCGGAGGCGGAACTTGTTTCTGGAGAAATCCAAATCGTTGCGCTCATAGCGGATTTCTGTCAGTTTCCTAAGAATGTTGTCCAGGGGGTATTCCTGCCCCACCCTTAGGGAAATCACCATGCTCTTATAGTCGATGGGGTCACCCAGGCCGTACAGACAACTGACGGAGCTGACAACAATCACATCCCGCCGCTCAAACAGCGCAGAGGTGGCGCTGTGACGCAGGCGGTCGATTTCCTCATTTACAGATGCGTCCTTCTCGATATAGGTATCCGTGTGGGCGATATATGCCTCGGGCTGATAGTAATCATAGTAGGATATAAAATACTCCACCGCGTTATTGGGAAAAAACTCCCGGAATTCGCTGCAAAGCTGGGCTGCCAACGTCTTGTTGTGGGCCAGAACCAAGGTTGGGCGGTTCAGCTTTTCAATCACCGACGCCATGGTAAAGGTCTTGCCCGAGCCGGTAACGCCCAGCAGCGTCTGCTCCCGCAGACCCCAGTTCACACCGTTAACCAGCCCCTCGATGGCAGCGGGCTGGTCGCCAGATGGCTTGTAATCCGATATCAGTTGAAATTGGTCCATAGCTTACACCAAAGTAAAGTTGCTGTCGGGGTTATACAGACCCGACTGAGCCAAAGAAATGAAATCATCATCCGCCACAATAATATGGTCTATCAAGCGAATTTCCACCGCATCCAGCGCCTGGGCAATCCGCCGGGTAGTCAGCTGATCCTCGGCAGATGGAATCGCCAGACCGCCGGGGTGATTGTGGGCTACCACCACCGAAACGGCGCCGTAACCCAAGGCAATCTCCACAAGCCGTCGAATGGGCACCGATGCAGAGTTGATGCTCCCCTCGCCTACCTTCTTGCAGCGCAGCAATTTGCATTTGGAATCCAGACAGAGCAGATACACCGTTTCATTTCTCTGATTCTTAAAGCAGGACATCAGATATTCGCCGCAATCGTCAATGGTGGGAAGAACCTGGTTGTTCTTCACCTTACTTTTCTGGTATTGCCGGTCGAAGGCGTGAATCAAGGCGAGAAATGTAGCCGATGCCTCTCCTATGCCAGACGCATTTTTCAGCTCATCCGCAGGCGTTTCCATCACCTGAGCAAGACTCCCGTACTGATCTATAAGAGCATGCGCAATAGGATTGGTATCCTTCCGGGGAAGGCAGTAAAACAGCAGCAGTTCCAGTACCTGCACCTCCGTAAAGCCGTCCAGCCCCTCCTCGCGGAATCGTTCTCTTAATCTTTTACGGTGTTCATCATGGATTGACATATTTTTCACCTCATACACGATTATTCTTGCTATTTTCGACTTTATTCGTTAAAATACTAATTGTAGGATTTTGCCGGAATTCTTCCGGAGATTTTTCCCAAAAACTGCACATGCTATACCCAAGGAGGCGCATTATGAATATACCACAAAGCAGCGCCCTTTTGCTGCACGAGATACCCACCCCCGCCTTTCTGGTAACAAACGGTGTGGTCACCGATGCCAATGCGGCTGCGGTGCAAAACTCCGTCACCGTGGGCAGCGCCATCGCTGACCTGCTGGAAACCGGCAAGGATGAATATGCCCAGCTGTCTGACGGTTGTCTGTATCTGACCTTAAAGCTGGAAGGCGTTTCCTTTGGTGCATCTGTAAGCCGCCGGCAGGATCTGGATCTGTTCCTGCTGGAGCAGGAGGAAGACGCCTCCGAGCTGCAGGCCATGGCTCTGGCCGCTCAGGTGCTGCGCACGCCATTGTCCAATGTAATGTCGGTTGCCGACCGACTGTTCCCCCTTATGGAGGAAACAGAAGATTCCACCTCTCATGAGCAGGTAGCCCGAATCAATAAGGGTTTGTACCAAATGCTGCGGATTGTCAGCAACATGTCCGATGCCTACCGCTACAGTCAGGGAAACGCACCCCGGCTGGAAATCCGGGATATCCGGGCCATTATGGAGGAGCTGTTTGCCGCCAATGCCCAGCTGATTCAGCATGCCGGCATCACACTGACCTTTGAGAATCTGCCCGGCAGTGTATTTTGCCTTGTAGATGCGGAAAAGCTGGAGCGGGCCGTGGGCAACATCTTGTCCAACGCACTGAAATTCACCCCCAAGGGGGGCAACGTTCGTGCCCGTTTGACCCGCAAGGAGCGAATGCTGTACCTGACGGTTCAGGACAGCGGTGCCGGAATCCCCGGCAATCTTCAGGGGAATGTGTACAACCACTTTCAGCGTCTCCCCGGAATTGAAGACAGCCGTTTCGGCATCGGTCTTGGCATGGTGCTGATTCGCTCCGCTGCCACCGCCCATGGCGGCACAGTGCTGATTGACCAGCCGGAGGGAGAAGGCACCCGGATCACCATGACCCTTGCCATCCGGCAGGATTCCGATCCCATGGTTCGCGCATCGGTGATTTCCGTGGACTATGCCGGAGGCTGGGATCACCGGCTTTTGGAGCTTTCCGATCATTTGCCGCCGGAGCTGTTCTCCCCGGAAAAAAGCAATTAATCTATCCGCCTGACCCGCTTCGCGGGTCAGGTTTTTTTACAGATAGGCTTTCAAATACTGTCCGGTATAGCTGCCTTCCGTGGCCGCCACTTCCTCCGGCGTGCCGCTGGCAACCACCGTACCGCCGCCGTCGCCCCCTTCAGGGCCCAGGTCAATGATATAATCTGCGGTTTTAATCACATCCAGATTGTGCTCAATCACCAGCACCGTATTGCCCGCATCCACCAGCCGCTGAAGCACCTCAATCAGCTTGTGGACATCCGCGGCATGCAAACCCGTGGTGGGCTCGTCCAGAACATAAATGGTTCTACCGGTGGATACTCTTGCCAATTCCGTTGCCAGCTTTACCCGCTGTGCCTCGCCGCCGGAGAGGGTGGTGCTGGACTGGCCCAGCTTCACATAGCCCAGGCCAACCTCAACCAGAGTCTGGGCTTTTCTGCGGATTTTCGGCAAATTTTCAAAGAACTCCACCGCCTCCTCCGCTGTCATATCCAGCACCTGGGAGATATTCTTCCCCTTGTACAGCACCTCCAGGGTTTCCCGATTGTACCGGGCGCCCCGGCAAACCTCGCAGGGCACATACACATCCGCCAAAAAGTGCATCTCGATTTTTACCAAACCGTCACCACAGCAAGCCTCACACCGGCCGCCCTTGACATTAAAGCTGAACCGACCGGGCCCGTAGCCCCGGATTTTCGCATCGTTGGTAGATGCGAACAAATCCCGGATGTCGTTAAACAAGCCCGTATAGGTAGCAGGATTGGACCGGGGGGTTCTGCCGATGGGGCTCTGGTCAATGTCAATCACCTTGTCCAGATGCTCCAAACCCTCCACACACCGGCAGGCACCGGGGCGAACCCGGGCGTGATTCAGCCGTCCCAGCAGGGTTTTATTCAGTACCTCTCCCACCAGACTGGACTTGCCGGAGCCGGACACACCGGTCACGCAGGTCAGCGTACCCAGAGGGATGGATACATCGATATCCTTCAGGTTGTTTTCTGTAGCGCCCTGAACGGTCAATGCTTTACCGTTTCCCTTCCGTCTTTGGCTGGGAACAGGAATCTTCTTCACCCCGGACAAATACTGACCGGTCACCGATTGGGGACAGGCGACAATATCTGCAAGGCTGCCCATTGCTACAATTTCACCGCCGTGACTGCCGGCACCGGGGCCCACATCCACAATGTAGTCCGCAGCGCGCATGGTATCCTCATCATGCTCCACCACAATCAGGGTGTTGCCAATATCCCGCAGGTGCTTCAGCGTTGCCAGCAGTTTGTCGTTATCCCGCTGATGCAGACCGATGGAGGGCTCGTCCAGAATATACAGAACGCCCATGAGAGAAGATCCGATTTGGGTCGCCAGACGAATTCGCTGGCTCTCGCCGCCGGACAGCGTACCGGCAGACCGGTTCAGCGTCAGATAGGAAAGTCCCACATCCGTCAAAAAACGCAGCCGGGACTGAATCTCCCGAACAATCTGCTCCGCCACCACCGCCATATTGCCCTCTAAGCGGAGAGAATCCATAAAGGCAAGCTCCTGCTTAATGCTCATGGCGCAAAATTCCATAATGCCAATGCCGCCAACGGTCACCGCCCGGGCAATATCCGACAGCCGCTTGCCCTCACAGTGGGGGCAAGGTGCGGTTGCCATACATTCTTCCAATTCCTTTCGGGCGGCATCGGACTGGGTCTCCCGATACCGGCGGGCGACATTGTTCATAATGCCCTCAAAGGGCTGCTCCAGCACGCCCATGCCGTTGCCCCGATTGTAGGTCATCCGCAGTTTTTCTCCGCCGGTGCCATAGAGAATCACATCCATGGCTTCCTTGGACAGCTGATTCACCGGAACCGTAAGAGAAAAGTGATACTTCTGGGCCAGCGCCTCAAAATACATCCGGAATACAGAATCTGTCCGGACGCTGTTCCAGCCGTTGACCTGGATTGCGCCGTCCAGAATGGACTTGCTCTTGTCGGGAATCACCAGGTCCGGGTCTGCCACCAGCTGAAAGCCCAGACCGGTACAGTGAGGGCACGCCCCCGCCGGATTGTTAAAGGAGAACATTCTGGGCTCTAAGTCCGTCAGGCTGATACCGCAGTCCTCGCAGGCGTAATTCTGGGAAAAGCTCAATTCCTCACCGGTATCCGGCAGGTGAATAATCACCAGACCGCCGGAATGGGCGCAGGCGGTTTCAATGGAATCGGTGAGCCGGCGGCGCAAACCCTCCTTCAGCACAAGGCGGTCCACCACCAGTTCTACCGTATGCTTTTTATTCTTTTCCGGGAAAATCTCCTCTGCCAAATCGTAGAGGATTCCGTCCACCCGAACCCGGGCAAAGCCCTGCTTCCGGGCGTCCTCAAACACCTTTTGGTGCTCGCCCTTTTTTCCGCGAATCACGGGAGAAAGAATCAAAAACCGCTTCCCCTCTCCCAAACCCTCCACCCGGTCCACAATCTGGTCGATGGTCTGGCGGGCGATTTCCTTGCCGCACTTGGGACAATGGGGAATGCCCACCCGGGCCCACAAAAGCCGGAGGTAATCGTAAATTTCCGTTACCGTACCCACGGTGGAGCGGGGGTTTTTGGAAGTGGTTTTCTGGTCGATGGAAATGGCAGGAGAAAGCCCGTCAATGCTGTCCACATCCGGCTTGTCCATCTGTCCCAAAAACTGCCGGGCGTAGGAGCTCAGGCTCTCCACATACCGGCGCTGACCCTCGGCGTAAATGGTATCAAAGGCAAGGCTGGATTTGCCGGAACCGGACAGGCCGGTAAAGACAATCAGCTTGTCTCTGGGTATGGTCAGATTGACATTTTTTAAGTTGTTTTCTCTGGCACCCTGAATGATAATTTGATCGTTCATTGCGGCCTCCTGTCGTCTTTTGATGTTCTGGGTATTATACCACATTTCCATCCTGACTACAAGTATTATTTCAAACATAATTTCGGGATGCCCCTTGATACCGAAATGTTCCGATTTGTTACGAAATTGTAATCTTTTTGTCCCAAACTGTAACCGTTTTGTAATCGACATTTGTTCCATTTTATGTTATTTTGGTATTGAGCCAAATGGAAATTCTTTCCTTAGTATACTGCCCCCCAATCCGCAAAAGAAAGGGTGAACGCTATGACAAAACATATTTGTGACAAATGCGGCAAAGAGCTGGACTCCCATACGCCCTTTTGCCCCGATTGCGGCGCCGCCGTCTTTCACTCCGATTGGGACATTCCCACTCTCCCTCCACCCGCTCCGCCTGCGGACATCCCGCCGGAGCAGGTCATGACCGAGTCCCAACTGAACTCGGAACGCCGAAAGTGGATTCCCTATGCGGCAGTAGCAATAGCCGCCATAATCGCCCTTATTCTCAGTTGGGACGCTTTAACGACACTTTTCTCCCCAACACAAGACCCTCAGCTGTCCTCCGGGCCTTCTTCCTCTGTAGTCCCTTCGTCAACCGGCGCCACCACTCCTACGGAACCGGATGAAATCCAATACTTCCAATCTTTATTAACCGCCAGACCGTATGTCGGCCCAAAAAACTTTTATAACATCGCAACCCTGCAATATTTCTCTAACCCCAAGGAACTGAATTGGAAGAATCTGCTGTACAACGGGATTTACGCCAGCACCAATTATGTATTGACCGAAGAAGAGCTTGCCCATTTCCGCTCCATTGACCCCCTCCTCGCCAACAAGGATGCCAACCGGATGGGGTCCGCGGAGCTAAACACCGCGGTGCATACGTATTTCGGCATCACCCTGGACGACATTGACGAGAAAGGCAAACAAGACCTGCTCTACTGGGATACAACTGACTCCTATTACACGTTCGCCAGCGATGTACAATGGAACGACTATATCACCGTCATCAAAATCAAAGAAAAAAACGGAACGATTCAGGTTTTCTACAAAACAAAGTACCGGGAAGTGGAAAACTGTGTGATGACCCTCAAATTGGGGAATGGCGTTTATAGAATTCTCTCTAACCTGCCTGCTGATATTCCCATCCCGCCTCTTCCCGACGAAATCATGGGCGTTCGACTGAGTAAAGAGGCGTTGAATCCCTACAAGGAATTGCTATCCGCCTCCACCAACGGAATTGAGCAGAATTTCTTCAATATGGCAACGCTTACTGTCTTTGATTGCCCCGAAAATGTCAATTTGTACTGGCTTTTCAGCAGCGGCATTTTCGATCCTCCATCCACAATGACTGCTGAGGAAATGGCACATTTTGCCGATAAGCTGGCAGAACATACTCCAGGGCAGTATTATCGCTTCACCCCGGAAGAGATGGACGATGTGCTAACCCGGTACTTCGGCATCACTTTGGAAGAATCCAACAAGGTGGGACTGGACCGGTTTGAATATTGGGAAAAAACCGGCTGCTATTACCTGCTGACTGCCCCCTTCTTCCGCAACAACAGCCACAATATCAGCATAGGCTTTGGCGAGTTGATTGCACCGGATACCATCCGGCTGTGCTATTACGCCCCCGGGGCTTATCAGGACGCCGGCTTTTCTGAATACAAAACTACCTATGACTGGTACATTACCCTGCAATACACATCCAAGGGCGTTCGCATCCTATCCAATGTCTCCGGAAAAAACCGACCTGACGACCCACCGGTCATTCCCCCGGTTCCCTCCGCAGAGCCCGGCTCTGAGCTAACCAAGGAGGAGCTTGGTCAGTTTCAGCTGATGTTCACAACCCGTAGCGGACCGGAGCAGAACTTCTTCCAACAGGCTTTATCCTGTCTCTTCTCCGACCCTCGGGATATTGATTTATCCTGCCTGTTCTACAACGGCATTAGCAGAGAGTTGAACGAACTAACCGAAGAGGAGCGTGCCCATTTCGGTGCCAATGCAAAGCCTTATGTATTGCCGCCGGAGCGCATGGATGCGGTGCTTGCCAAATACTTCAACACTTCTCTGGAAGAATCCCACAAGAAAGGACTGGACAATTTCCGGTACTGGGAGAAAACCGGGCGCTATTACTGGAATCCGGGTGACGCTTTTGGAATTGTTGACCTGCGTGTCATCGGCGGCGAAGTACTGCCCGCGGATACCGTTCGAATCGACTATATATCCATCAATCATCAAACGCCCCAATCTGTCACCCTCCAATTTGTCGAAAATCGCTGGATCGTTCTTTCCAATTTGGGCTTCGTAGCTGTAACAGAACCCGTACCCGTAAAGGACCCAGACGACATTGACGAGGAGTGCGCCAGAATTGCCACAAAAGCCTATTTTACCCAGCGGCTGGCATTCCTCCGGGGAGAATCTGACCAACTGCCCATGGCCTACGAGCTCATCACCCCGGATTTGGAGAAGCACCGGGAGGCTATCCAAGCAAAATCCTGTACGCTCCTATTCTCCTATGTCAGCGTATACAAGGTCAACGCTTGGGAGCTGGCTGAAGTGTATGCCACAGAAACCTGCGGATATCTGATAAACGGCCAGTACAAACTCTTTGTCATAGACCATTATTTGCTTATCAGCCGCACTTCCGGCAACCTTCCTGTTGTTTTTTCCCACGGCTATTGGGATACTGCTGTCAACTTTAAATCCAGTTCTTATATCCCAAATGAATTGCGGTATGGGTAAGTAATAATCCCCTTGCTCTCCCCCCTCCTTGTGGTTTTTGCCGAAGGAGGGGGAAATTTTTTCCGTTTTTTAGGCGGTATTTTCCATCAATGGGTGTTGCATTTTGGTCCCCGGAAGTGCTATAATGAATGCGGTATGTTCTAAATTGCCAAACACGAAAGAAACAGATTAAAGAGAGGTATTCCAGATGATTGCTTACGGTGATAACATTATGGTCTTTACCGGCAACTCCAACCCGGAGTTCGCCCAGACAATCTGCGACAAGCTGGGCATTCCCATGGGCAAGAGCGAGGTCAAAACCTTTGCCGACGGTGAAATCTCCGTCTCCCTGAACGAAACTGTCCGCGGCGCCGACGTGTTCCTTATCAACTCTACCTGCAAGCCCGTCAACGATCATCTGATGGAGCTGCTGGTGATGATTGACGCCTGCCGCCGTGCATCTGCCGGCCGGATTACCGCAGTCATCCCCTACTTTGGCTACGCCCGTCAGGACCGCAAGGCCAAGAGCCGCGATCCCATCTCCGCAAAGCTGGTGGCCAATATGATCGCCGCCGCCGGCGCTGACCGGGTTCTGACCATGGACCTCCATGCCGCCCAGATTCAGGGCTTCTTCGACATTCCTCTGGATCATCTGCTGGGCAACCCCACTTTTGTGAAATACTATCTGAACAAGTTCCCCGAGGGCAAGTACAACCACGATGAATTTGTTGTGGTTTCCCCCGACGTCGGCTCTGTGGGCCGCGCCCGTGCCTTTGCCGCCAAGGTCCACATGGGTCTTGCCATTGTGGATAAGCGCCGCCAGAAGGCCAACGAGTGCGAGGTTATGAATGTCATCGGCGATGTCCGGGGCAAGACCTGCATCCTTTACGACGATATGGTGGATACTGCCGGCTCTCTGTGCAACGCCGCCAAGGCGCTGGTAGAGGTTGGCGGTGCCAAGGAAGTATACGCCTGCGCTACCCACGGCGTGCTGTCCGGTCCTGCCTTTGACCGGATCGAAGCCAGCCCCATTCAGGAAATCGTATTCCACAATACCGTGCCCGTCACCGGCAACACCCCCAGCGGCAAGATTAAACAGCTGGATGTGGCGCCCATCTTTGCCCGGGCAATCGAGCACGTTCACGGCGGCACTTCCATTGCCGATCTGTTTTAAGCCGTGTTTGGAAAGAAAGCCGAAAGCTGGCTGATTGTGGGCCTTGGCAACCCCGGCAAGGAGTACGAGCGCACCCGTCACAACGCAGGCTGGCGGGCTATGGACTTCCTCAGCGAAAAGCTGGGCTGCAAGGTTGACAAGCTGAAGTTTCAGGGACTGTACTGCCAAGTAAACTACAAAGGAACGAAGCTGTTTCTGCTGAAGCCCCAGACCTTTATGAACCTTTCCGGCCGGTCTGTGGTGCAGCTGAGCGCATACTTCCACATTCCGCCCCAGCGGATTATTGTTCTGTTTGATGATATTTCCCTGCCCCCCGGGCGGCTGCGTCTTCGCAAGGACGGCTCCGCCGGCGGGCACAACGGGATTAAGTCCATCATTGCCGAGCTGGGCAGTCAGGACTTCCCAAGGGTCAAAATTGGCGTAGGCGCCAAGCCCAACCAGGAGCAGGATTTGGCAGATTGGGTGCTGTCCGGCTTCTCCGCTGCCGATGAAAAGGCGCTCCTGTCCGCCGCGGAAAGAGCTGCCGACGCAGCCCTTTGCATAATAGACCAAGGGCTTTACGAAGCAGCCAACCGCTATAACGGCAGTCAGCCGTAAACAGTCGAATCACCACGGAAAGGGGGTATTTTCCCCCTTTCCGCATTGTCACGTGGAGGAAAAATCGATGCAAATGCTCCTTTCGCTCCTAAAAACCGTTCCCGAATACCAAAGTCTGCTGGAGAGTCTTTCCCGAAAGGAAACCGCAGCCGTTACGGGAATGGGGCAAATCAACCGCAGCCACATGATTGCCGGGCTGCGGCAGCACACCGCTGCGCCCATCGTGGTCATCTGCCAGGACGATATGGCCACGCGGAAGCTGCAGGAGGAGCTGGGTGCCTTCCTGGGGGAAAGCTGCCCCATTCTTCCCAGCCGGGAGCTGACCCTTTACGATACTGCCGTGGTGTCCCGGGCGTGGGAGCAAAAGCGGCTGAAGCAACTGCATGATTTACACCAGGGAAACACTTCTCTGCAAATTCTATCCTGGGAAGCCCTTTCCCAGCGAACCATGCCCCCCGAAACCCTTGTTTCCGGAACATTCTCTCTGGAAACCGGCAAGGAATATAAGCTGGAGGAGCTGATTTCCCGTTTGGTCAGCGCCGGCTACAGCCGTTGCGTGATGGTAGAAGGGCCGGGACAGTTTGCCGTTCGCGGCGGCATTCTGGATATTTATTCCCCCGCCGCCGACCGACCTTTCCGGGCGGAGTTTTTCGGCGAAGAGCTGGACACCATGGGCTATTTCGACCCGGACACCCAGCGCCGCACCGAGAATATCGAAAATGCTGTCATTTTGCCGGTGGGTGAAACCCAGCCCCGTCTCCACGGCGGTGGTCTTTCCGGTCTATGCCAGGATTTACAGAACCTCATCGCCCGGCAAAGCCGGCGGAAAAACCGGAACGAGCCGCTGATCCAAACCTTGGAAAAGGATTTGGAAAAGTACCAAAATGAAGTGCAAAATTCGGCATCTGACCGATATATGGCGCTGATTTATCCGGAATTCGCCTCTGCAATGGACTATATCCCCTCTGATGCCACCTTGGTTATCTGCGACCAGGGCAGTTTGAAGCGGGCCGCCCGCAGCCGCACCGAGGAGCTGGGTATGCAGCTGGACAGCCTGCTGAGCAGCGGACTGCTGGCCGGAGAACTGTGCGACTACGCCCTCCAATGGGAGGATTTCTGCCGGCAGCTGACAGGCAGAACCGTGGTATATTTTGATTCCTTTGGCGGCACCTCCTACCCCGAGGATTGCCCGCCCAAAATTCTGCTGCCCATGACCGCCAAGCAGCTGCCCAGCTACGGCGGCAGCATGGACACCGCCGCCACAGACCTGGCCCATTATCAAAAAATGGAGTTCCGCTGTCTGGTGCTTTGCGGCACCCGGCGCCGGGCAGAACTGCTGCAGGAGATGCTGCGCAGCAAAAATCTTTCCGCCTTTTTGTGCATCCCGCTGACCACCATGCCCGGTGAGGGCCAGATCCTGCTGGCCGAGGGTACACTGCCTTTTGGCATGGAGTATCCCAATTCCCGGCTGGTGATCCTGACGGAGGGCCAGCTTTTGGCCAAATCCGCCCCCAAGCGCAAGCAGAAAAAGAGCGCCACCAACCGGCAGAAGCTGAATGCTTTCACCGATCTTTCCCCCGGCGACCTGGTGGTCCATGAAAACTACGGCATCGGCCGCTTCGTGGCTATGGAACAGATCAAGGTAGATGGCGCTGCCAAGGATTATATCAAAATCGCCTATCAGGGCTCTGATACCCTGTTCGTGCCTGCCACCCAGCTGGACCTGGTGAGCAAATACATTGGCGGAGGCGGCGAGGATTCCAATGTTAAGCTGAACAAGATCGGCTCCGATGCCTGGCAGAAGACCAAGACCAAGGCCCGCAAGGCCGCCAAGGATATGGCCGGCGAGTTGATCAAGCTCTACGCCGCCAGAAAACGGCAGGAGGGCTTTGCCTTTGCGGCGGACTCCCCCTGGCAGCAAGAATTTGAGGACAATTTCCCCTACCCCGAGACCGACGATCAGCTGCGCTGCATCAGCGAGATCAAGCATGATATGGAGTCCCCTATTCCCATGGACCGTCTACTGTGCGGCGATGTTGGCTTCGGCAAGACCGAGGTTGCCATGCG